>JAVEYG010000005.1:0-149339 GCA_034003625.1 Prolixibacteraceae bacterium
ACCGTGCATTTGCTTTAAAGACAAGTGCTTTCTTTTCTTTTGTCTGTAGTTCTAAAAATTATTGATTTTAAACAACATATGGGCTTTAAAGGCTCATTTAATAGAAATTATTTACGTATGAAAAAACGACAGTTTTCCGGTTATGCCGGCAGGTTGAGAAAATATGGGTTCCAAATAGCGCCAGGTATCGTGGTGATCGGGAAAAAGTAAGTTTAAACTTCAGAAAACAAAAGCGTTTGCATTTTATTTGTAATTTTACCAGCTCGTAAAACAATTGCAATGAGTGGATTTTTGATCATCCTGTATATCGGATGGGGGTTGCTACGGACAATCCTGATTATTGTTCTTGTGTACTATATTTTCAAGATTATAGGAAAGATTGTTTTTACTTCGGCAATTAACCATGCCAAGGCCAATGCACGGCAAAACCAGCAACGGGCAAATCGCCGGGGGGAAGGCGAGGTGACCATTGTAACCGGACGAAAAAAATCATCGAAATACGACCGCAAAGAAGGTGAATATATCGATTTTGAAGAAATTGACTGAATGTTAAAGCGTCTTATCTTTACATACAGTCGATATTTTAAATGGTATGTACAACGGGCACCATTTAAACAGCCCGGTCGCCAGCGGAATGATCCCGATCAGTCCCCACCAGCTGGAAAAATAGACCCCCAGGACAACAATTACGAGACCGAGGACAATACGAATAATCCGGTCGGTCGTTCCAACATTGCACTTCATAGTATAATGATTTTAAGTTTACCCTGTTTAAACGGATAAAGACCGGATTTGGTTAGAATTTCGATTCGATTATTTCGACAGCAGGTTCTACCAGTTGGGGACAAATGGTGTTAAAAACATTGGCCCGCGACGCTTTTTCCGCTTCTTCTGCTGCTTCGGGAACGGAAAGGTTGTAACCGGTCAGTTCTTTACGAATTAAAGATGCCGGCAGAGATTATTCCGCTTTTCGGAAGACTTTCAATAGATCAACCGGCAAGTTGTATAACACAGCGTACGAAAAATCGAAATTGAACCCGTTTTCGGCTTTTCCATACCCCGGGATAAAGTAAACGGGGGGCATGTCAAAATCTTTATGGCTGAGCCCGATTTTTCCGCGGATCGACCAGCCGAGAAAAACGTTTTTCAGCACTTCGATGCGGGTCCCGAGCACGATCTCGGCCCAGTGCGCATTGAAATTCTGCGGAGGAAACCTTCCCACCGATTGCTCCCAGTAGCTGGTACTGGTAAACGACTCAACCTGTTGCCGGGCAAGTGTAAAACCATACCGGAGCCCCATGAAAAGAATATCCTTGTCGTTTTTATGTTCGGCTACCAGGAAATTGTAATCAACCCCCACCCGCGAATAGCTGCCCGAACTGCGGTACTGCAGAAAATCGCTGTTAATTTTTTGGGCTTCCCAGCCTGTTTCAAAAACCGGGAAAGTATTGGGCACTACTTCCATGTCGAACGAAACTTCGGAACCATACCGGTCGCCGATGTTCCACAGGTATTGGACAGGCCGTGTAAGGTCGTACCCCATCCTGATGCCTTTCATCCGGATGAATTTATCCGTCCGGGGCGGACGTTTTTGCATTTCCCGCTCTTCCTGAGAAAAGCTACTCATTGATAATAATGTCAGTGTTAATATGGACAATAATATTCTCATTCCATTCTTTCGTTACAGCGCTGTCTTTTACTTCGATAAAATCAATCCGCCGGGTAGTATATAAAATGTGCTGGATTTTAAATTCCGGGTAGAACCCTGTCTCCATTGATTCATAGATCAGCTTTGAACCGGCAATGATCCGGACAGTATCTTTTTCTCCGTTCAGAATAAATATATAATCAGTGGCAGGAGTGTCGTTAAGGGGTATTAGAATCGTCCGTGTGGTATCCTGGTCGATCCAGGGGTCTTCCATGCCAAGCCCGATGACACTTACTTCGATGTCATCGATCATTTTATCTTTATCGTTGTCGGTATAACGGAGTTTGGCATTCAAAAAAGCTTTGGGCGGAGGGTTGAAAACATCTTCGCAGGCAGCCAGTAGAAAAAGTAAAACAATCAGATGGATAATCTTTTTCATAATCATGATTTTCGATGGCGGTAAAGTTAACCATTTCGGGAATAAGGAAAGAGGCTTTGCCTGATTTTAACAACAAGTTATCGGGCTGGCGCATCTTTATTTTCCTGCTGTACCAGAGGTTCGGGATGTACAGTGGCAATAAACCCGAATTCGCTTTTAAGGGCCAGTTCAATCCGGGTACATATTTCGTGCGCCTCGTGCAGGGGCATCTCCGAATCCAGTTTAATATGCAGGCTCACCTCGGTATGCCTCCCGTAATTATGCAAATGAATATGGTGCAGGTGGAGCTCTTCCCTGTAAACGCTTTCGCCCGCTTTTTTTATGGCTTGCATCAATTCGGGAGAAGGGCTTTCGCCAAGTAATGATTTTATTTCTTTTGAAAGTATTTTCCAACTTGCCCAGCCGATCATCAGGGCGACAATGAAACTCAGTAGGGCATCGGTCCACCAGAACTGCCCGCCAAACACAATCCCGATCAGGACAACCACAGAAGAGAGGGCGTCGGAACGATGGTGCCAGCCATCGGCGCTGAGTATCGAAGAGTTGACTTTGCGCCCTGCCCAGAACGCATACTGGGCCAGGACTTCTTTCAAAACAACCGACACGATGGTGACCACCCAGGCTATGGTGCCGTAATGGGTTTGCTCGTGCAAACGGAATTTCTCGTACGCACCCACGATAAAATCGAAAGCGATAACCGACAACATCATACCGATAATAATAGCGGCAATGTGTTCGGCCCGTCCATGCCCGAACGGATGTTCTTCGTCGGCAGGCTTGCGCGATATTTTTCCGGCAATTACAACAATTACCGAGGACACAGAGTCGGTCAGGGTATGCCAGGCATCGGTAATCAATGCCAGCGAACCCGTAACAATCCCGGCCCAGTATTTCAGGACAAACAAAAGGGTATTTATAAGAATGGAAATCCATCCTTCCTGCCGGATATATTTATGCGATAAATCATTCATTCCCGGATGTTTCCGGTAAAAATAGGGTAATTTTTGTGATATTAGTCCTCCGCATACCCTGATTTTTATTTTTCCGGCTGAAGCCGGGAGCAATTGAAGTTACGATTTCAAATGATGGCAAAATTTGGTACTGCGATTGAAAATCGCGGTTAAAAACGGGAGATTGGAAATCTCCTCACCCTATACTTTATCGCTGTTTATTTCTTTATACCAGGCCACAAAGTTTTCGACACCCTTCCGGAATGAATACTGTGGGTTGTAGCCCAACAATTTTTTAGCCCTGTCGATATTGGCGAAAGTAATGTTTACATCGCCGGGCTGCATAGGCAATTGCCTGATGTCGGGGGCAATGCCGCACACATCGTAAATGGTGGCAATCATGTCCTTCAGCGTTACCGGCTGGTTGTTTCCTAAGTTGATGGTCTCGTACACTTTTTTGTTCCTGAAAAGATAATCAGTTGCGGCAACAATACCGGCCACCGTATCTTGGTAATAGGTGTAATCGCGGGCGGTGCTGCCGTCGCCGAACATCGGGACCGGCTCGCCCGACAGTATTAATTTGGTGAATTTATGAATGGCCAGGTCGGGGCGCTGGCGCGGGCCGAAAACGGTGAAGAAACGCAGGTTCACAATGTCCATCCCGTACAAATGGTGATAGGTATAATTGATGAGTTCGCAGGCCTTTTTAGTGAAGGCGTACGGCGAAATCGGGTTGCTCACATCCATTTCTTCGTGAAAGGGCGTTTCTTTGGTATTTCCATAAACCGATGACGACGAGGCAAAGGCCATTTTTTTAATCCCCGCTTCGTTCATCCAGTCAAGCATGTTTTGTGTAGCCACGATATTGGCACGGATATATCCCCGCGGATCGTCGATCGACGGGCGCACACCGGCTTTCCCTGCCAGGTGGACGATTAAATCGGCAGACAGGCCTTCCATCCCTTTTTTCAACGCGGCAGGATCGGCCAGATCAAGTTCCCGGAAAACAAACCCCGGTGTTTTTTTCAACTTTTCTAAGTTGCGAAGCTTGACTGTCTTGTCGTAAAACGGGTCAAAATTGTCGATGCCAATCACCTGGTTCCCCTGTTCAATCAACTCTTCGGAGAGATGCGACCCGATAAAACCGGCGCAACCGGTAACTACGATATGTGCCATAGTTCGTGTTTTAATGACGAAGTTATTTTATTTTTTTGGAAACCGAATGAATTATCCGGTCGGCAAACGGGATATTCGCTTTGCCGAACAAGCCTTTCCTGTTCCGGAGGATCAAAACATTGCGCAGATAAATGACCATGCTTAGCAGGTGGGCCAAAAATAAAACCGGGTCGAGCCTGAAAACAGCATAAACAATATTCATAGACGAGCCGACGATGCTGATGATCCAAAAACCCAGCGGGAGCAGCGATTCGTTCCGGTTTTCGGAATACATCCATTGATAGAAGAACCGCGAGATGAACACAATCTGGGCTGTAATGCCCCAGATCATCAGGAAAAGAGGGTTATCTTCGTTTTTCAGGAATGTGTCGATCGTATAGTCTGTTTGGGTGAAAAGGAAAAACAGGATGACCGGCGGTGTGAGAAAAGCAATGGCCCGCAGCAGGAGGGGCATGCTTGTCCATGCGTTTTTCAATTGCAGGTTACGGATGTAGATAAAGTAAACCAATAGTTGCCCGGTCACGATGGCCGCATCGTTGCGAAGGATGCCATAGATCAACATACAGATTGACGCTGCCAGGCTGATTTGCCAGAATATGTTGGGAGAAATAACTTTCCCTTCGTGCTCCGACTTGAACCACTGGGCAATGGTCCGTGCAAAAAACAACGCCTGGGCCAGAAACCCGATACCAAAGATTAAAACGTGTTCCATGAACTGCTTAATTGAATGGGCAAAGATAGCAAAGTTGCCGGAAGCCATGAGGTTTTTTAAAGAGATAGCAGTTAAATACGAGCAGGACCAGGTTCCGGTTTTAGAAAATTGCTAAATGGGTGAACAGCAGAAAAACTGGCACTTGCCGCTGACTCTCAGTAACTAAAAACTTTTTCTGAATACTGAGACTGAACACTGAATACTTCTTCCCGGCTGCTTTTTGGAATTTGGAATTTTCAGCTTTACATCTGTATATTGTTCCGTTCCAGGAATTTATTGAAATCGTCGCGGTAAAACTCGCTGATCGGTATTTTGTGCTTCCCGATTGATACATGGTTTTTGCCCAGCGCATCGATCTTTTCCAACGCGATAATAAACGAGCGGTGTACCCGCATGAACTGGTCGGACGGAAGTTCTTCAAGAATGGTTTTCATGCTTTTATGCGCCACCACATTGGTTCCGTCGCTTTTCCTGATTTTCAGGTAGTCCTTCAGCCCTTCGACAAACAATATATCGTTGAAATTTATTTTTTCCAACTGGTAATTGGCTTTCACGAAAAAATAACCGGGATTTCCGGTTTGAACTTTACCCCGGGCATCGATCAGTTCTTTTGCCCGCATAACGGCCTGCATGAACCGCTCGAATAAAAAAGGTTTCAGCAGGTAATCGGCAGCCCGCAGGTTGAACCCTTCCAGCGCATATTCCGAATAGGCGGTTGTGAAAATTATCTGGGGCTTGTTTTCCAAACTGTTCAGAAATTCGATGCCGGTAATATCGGGCATCTGGATGTCCAAAAAAATCAGGTCGACTTCCTCGTCCCGGAGATATTCAATCGCTTTAAACGCGCTGGTAAAACGTCCCTTCAGGTTCAGGAACGGCACCCGGCGGGCAAAGTCGCACACAATATCAAGCGCCAGCGGTTCGTCGTCAATAGCTACGCATCGGATCATTGTCCAAGTTTTAAACTGAAGTTAACAACATATTCTTTCCCTTTTTCTTCAATTTTCAGGTGGTAAGAACCTGCATCCCGTAAGGTAAGTCGTTTTTTCAGATTTTCGAGGCCAAAACCCGAACTTTCTGTTTTTTTCTTCAGGAAGATATGGTTACAGGTATACAGGTGCAGCCGCTTGTCGCGTTCTTCAATACGGATCACAATTTCCGAAGGTTCTTTATAACTGACCCCGTGCTTAAAGGTATTCTCGATGATCGGGATCAGCAGCATCGGTTCAATCTCCGCCGATTTATTCTGAACGTTTACTTCGTAACGGATATTCATGTCGCCGGCTATGCGCAGTTTCTGAAGTTCGATGAAATTCCCGATGTAATTGAGTTCCTCCGAAAGGGGCACCAATTCGCGGTTGGCCTGGTAAATCATGTACCGGAGCAGTTCCGAAAGTTTTACTACGGCCAGTGGGGCGCTTTCCGACTTCTGTACCGTCAGTGAATAAATGCTGTTTAGCGAGTTGAACAGGAAATGCGGGCTAACCTGTGATTTCAGGAGCGAAAGCTCGGCAGCCAGGCGTTCTTTCTGTGCCAGGTCTTTCTGCTTTTCTTCTAACCTCCAACGCTGGTATAATTTCCAGCCGGTACTGATGGCAAAGAAAAACAGGATTTGTCCGACATTCCGGAGAATACTGCGTGAGGAAATATGATATCCACGGTCGACCATCCGGTTCCTGAATTCCCGGAATCCCCCATCGATATCAGGAAGGAATTTTTTGAACGCAAGATAATCAATGGCCGGTTCAACTACTACATAAACGGCAAAGGCCATGAGCGTAAATGCAATAAACCGTCCGGTTTTTTTATTTTCGAGCGATTTCGGGATAATCAGATAAATATTCAGGTAGAAATAAATTAAGAGCAAAACAATTTCCTTGTTCCGTAACACGAAACGGCCCCAAACAAATTCCTGTTCGGTGATCACATTGGGCAGAAAAAGATAAACTGTCCAGGCAAAGATGTGCAGAAAGATGTTGAAAACCTGTTTTTTGACCATTTCAAAACGATGTATATATTCTGTTGTGAAGATAAAAGTAGTTTCATATTGCTGCAAATGAAAAAAATATAGATGAAACAGCAGAAAGATTAGACAGGTTGGGAATCTTTCAGGCGATTAAATATCAGGGCAATGTTAAAAAAGAAAAGGCTTCCCGGCTGAAATTCCACGTGGTAGGAATGGTACCAAAATTTGAATATCTTTGCGGAAATTTAAAAACAGACGATAATAGTAGCGCACTAATTGATAAAAAGTTACATGAAGAACATTCGAAATTTCTGTATCATTGCCCATATTGACCACGGGAAAAGCACCCTGGCCGACCGCTTGCTGGAAATTACCAAAACGGTAAACGAGCGTGATATGACGGAACAGGTTCTCGATAACATGGAGTTGGAAAAGGAACGGGGCATCACCATAAAAAGTCATGCCATCCAGATGGATTACGAACTGAAAGGTGAGAAATACGTACTGAACCTGATCGACACTCCCGGGCATGTCGATTTTTCGTACGAAGTTTCGCGTTCGATTGCGGCCTGCGAAGGTGCGCTGCTGATTGTCGATGCAACGCAGGGGATACAGGCACAGACCATTTCCAACCTGTACCTGGCCCTCGAACACGACCTGGAGATCATCCCGGTACTCAATAAAATGGACCTTCCCAACGCCATGCCCGAAGTAGTGGAAGACCAGATCATCGACCTGATCGGGTGCAAACATTCCGACATCATCAGGGCCAGCGGAAAAACCGGCGAAGGTGTGGAAGAAATCTTACATCGCATTGTGGATGTGGTTCCATCCCCTACCGGCGATGTGGAAGCCCCTTTGCAAGCGCTGATCTTCGACTCGGTTTTCAACTCATTCCGCGGGGTAATTGCCTATTTTAAAATTGTGAACGGGTCAATCAGCAAAGGCGACAAAGTGAAATTCGTGAATACCAAACGTGAGTATGAAGCCGACGAAGTAGGCGTGCTCCGCCTTGGGTTAGAACCCCGGAAAACATTATATGCCGGCGATGTGGGCTACATCATTTCAGGAATAAAAACGGCAAAAGAAGTAAAAGTGGGCGATACCATCACCCACCTCGACCGCCCGTGCGAAAAAGCAATTTCGGGTTTCGAGGAAGTAAAGCCAATGGTGTTTGCCGGTGTTTACCCGATTGACGCCGAAGATTATGAAGACCTGCGCGCCTCAATGGAAAAACTTCAGTTGAACGACGCGTCGCTCACCTTCGAGCCGGAATCGTCAGCAGCGCTGGGTTTTGGCTTCCGTTGCGGGTTCCTTGGCATGTTGCACATGGACATTATCCAGGAACGGCTTGACCGCGAATTTGATATGAACGTGATCACCACCGTGCCAAACGTTTCGTACCAGGTACACCTTACCGACGGAACGACCCAGTTGGTGTACAACCCTTCGGGAATGCCGGTGCAGAACGTGATTAGCGAAATTGACGAACCATACATCCGGGCGCAGGTAATTACCAAAACGGAATTCATCGGCCAGATCATGACCCTTTGCCTTGATAAACGCGGAACATTGGTGAAACAGGATTACCTTACAACCGACCGCGCCGAACTGACTTTCGATATGCCGTTGGGCGAGATTGTGTTCGATTTTTACGACAAGCTGAAATCTATCTCGAAAGGATATGCCTCGTTTGATTACCACCAGACTGGTTACCGTCCGGCAAAATTGGTACGGCTCGACATACTGCTGAACGGCGAAATGGTGGACGCCCTGTCTACTCTCATCCATTTCGACAATGCGTACAACTTTGGCCGCCGTATGTGCGAAAAACTGAAAGAGCTGATCCCGCGCCAGCAGTTCGACATTGCCATCCAGGCAGCGATTGGCGCTAAGATCATTGCCCGTGAAACCATTAAAGCGGTACGCAAAGACGTGACGGCCAAATGTTATGGCGGCGACATTACCCGGAAACGTAAACTGTTAGAAAAGCAGAAAAAGGGCAAAAAACGCATGAAACAGGTGGGCAATGTGGAAGTTCCGCAAAAAGCATTCATGGCTGTACTGAAGCTGGATTAACAATCCGGTGAAGAATGTAAAATATGGATTAGAATACATTGTCTCCACTTTGTATATTTCTATACCTGGTCATTCCGAATCTGCCATTCTCTAACAAGGATATCTTTCCGAAGTATTGTCTTGACGGAAAGTTTATGCCTTTTTGCAGATTAATAGTGTCTGCGAGAATCATCTAAAGCACTTTCTTGTATTTTTATCAGGTATTTTCATTAACAAACTCTAACAACGTATTATCATGAAGAAATTAGTTTTTTCCTTCATTATCTTCCTGTGGGTGTGTTTCCAGTTGTTTGCGCAACAAACTCCGCCCAATCCGCCCAAGCTTTCCAACCCGGATTCCTACACGTGGATTCTGTTGCCCGATCCCCAGACCTACCACAAATTTGAACGCAACCAGCCTATTTTTCAATTAGTTACTAATTGGATTGCCGATCAAAAGGATGAATTGAACATTCAGATGGTACTTTGTGTCGGCGACCTGGTCGAGCAAAACAACATCCTTGTCCCGGCAGGGGCCAATGGCGACCAGACCAGTGTCGAACAATGGGAAGCGGTACAGGCGGCCTTCAGCAAATTGAACAACAGGGTACCTTACATCCTGTGTACAGGCAATCACGATTACGGGATAAAAAGCGCCGAAAACCGGTACTCCCAGTTCAACAGCTATTTCCCCCCACAGGGAAACCCGCTGACACAGTCGCTCTTAGTTGAAATGGGCACCAATGCAATGGGTGTAAAAACGCTTGAGAATGCCTGCTATCAGTGGAAGTCTCCCTTCGGACAGAATTTTCTAATCTTTTCGCTTGAATTCGCCCCGCGGACGGAAACTCTCCAATGGGCAAAACAGGTAGCTGCCAGGCCTGAATACAAAGACCACCTGGGTGTCCTGCTGACGCACAGTTATCAGAATTCAAAAGGTGAGCGGACGGATAAAGAAAAATATTTGTTGGCTGATCCAAACTATGGAGCGGCAATCTGGAAAGATTTTGTTCAGCCATCGGCAAATATAAGGTTTGTTTTCTGCGGACACATTGCCGACAGCGAATCGCACGAAGGAATGGTCAGCTACCGGGAAGACGACAACCAGGCCGGGAAGAAAGTACACCAGATGCTTTTCAATGCCCAGCGCGAAGGCGGGGGCTGGCACGGCAACGGCGGCGACGGATGGCTCCGTATCCTCGAGTTTTTGCCCGACCAGAAAACGATGAAAGTTCACACTTTCTCTCCGTTTTTCTGGATTTCGCCCTCTACCCGGCACCTGGCCTGGCGGACTGAATCATTCGATCAATACGACATTCTTTATTAAGGTGAATCAGAATTTCTGTTCGAAAAGTACGAATCGATACTATTTATGCAAGCCGAAAGTCCCCCGATAGGGGGATTAGGGGGTAAATGAAATACAAACACTGTAAACCAAACCAAATTATGAAACGAGCTTTTATTATCCTTTCCGCAATTCTTGTGATGGCCGCATGCGCCCCGCAACGGCCCGTTAAAGAATGCCCAACTTATACTGAAGCAGCAGATCCTTCGCCGGATAGTCTGGCTAATTGGAAAACGGTAAAACCCGGGCTTCACGCATCCATCGGGTCAATCGATCACTTGTATGCAAAGAGTTCAACACCTTCTGTCGAAACAAAAAACAGTTGGGAAGGCGCTGCATGGCAGGGCGAACGTGTTTCGGCACAGTTGGTCCTTTGGGGCAAAGAAGCAATCCGGCAAATAGAATGTGAATTTTCCGATTTTAAATCACCCGCAGGAGAAACATTGCCGGCATCGCTTGCGCAGGCCCGGTTTGTCCGGTACGTGATAACCGACGAATTTGGCAACGGTTGCGGAAAGCGAAAACCTGAAGATTTTGCGGCTTCGCTCAGCCCCGATTTGCTTGACCCGCTGGAATGTTTCGATATGGAACCACAAACCACCCGTCCGGTCTGGATAAGCATCGACATACCACCGGGAACCGTTCCCGGAACTTATACCTCCACCATGCAACTGTTTGCTTCCGGAAAGAAACATAGTTCGTTTACATTTCAGATTGAAGTCCTTCCCCGCATCCTTCCGCCTGCTTCGGAATGGAAATTTCACCTCGACCTGTGGCAAAACCCGTATGCCGTGGCCCGGGTACAGGGCGTTGAACCCTGGTCGGAAGCGCATTGGGAAGCACTGCACCCCTTGATGAAAATGCTGGCAGGCGCCGGGCAGAAAGTAATCACAGCCACCCTGAACAATCGCCCGTGGGGCGGGCAGACCCAGGATGCGTTCGGTTCCATGATCGGCTGGACAAAGAAAACCGACGGAAACTGGCAGTACGATTACTCCATTTTTGACAATTGGGTCCGGTTTATGATGGATTTGGGTATCCAGTCGCAAATCAATTGCTATTCGATGGTCCCATGGGGAAATGAACTGTACTATTTCGATGAAAAAACCGGGGAAGAGATAAAAGTAAAAGCAGAACCGGGGACAAAACAATACGCCGAGTTGTGGGTGCCTTTCCTTCGTGATTTCACCCTGCACCTGGAGGAAAAAGGATGGAAGGAAATCACCTGTATCGCGATGGACGAACGTGCCCCCGCCGAGATGCAAGCCATGCTGAAACTGCTCAGTGAAACCGCGCCAGGCCTGGGAGTAGCCTTGGCGGACAACCATAAAAGTTACAAGCTGTACCCCGACCAACTGGTCGATTTATGCGTTGCACACGGATCAGTAGTTGAACCGGAAGACAGGCAATACCGTAAAACAAAAGGCTATGTCACAACCTGGTATGTCTGCTGTGGACATGAATTCCCCAATGTTTTTACCTTCTCCCCACCGGCAGAAGGAGCCTTTATTGGCTGGTACACGATGGCCGCAGACTTCGATGGGTTCCTGCGCTGGGCTTACAACAGTTGGGTGAAAGAACCGCTGCTCGACTCGCGTTTCCGCACCTGGCCGGCTGGCGACACCTACGTGGTTTATCCCGGCGCCCGCAGCTCCATCCGCTTCGAACGTTTACTGGAAGGAATACAGGATGCTGAAAAAATCAGGATACTCAAAGAAGAACTGCAAAATGATGCATCGGCTGAAGCAAAAGAAAAACTGGAACTACTTAATCAGACCGTGGCCTTGTTCAATACTACTGAAAAACCGGATAACCTGGAAGAATTAATGGCACAAGGGAAACAGGTTTTAGCAGGGCTTTCCAGATAAATGCAAAAAATTTATAACTTAACGGCTCAATCGGAGAAACCCGGTTTTAACTAAACGAACGAACAAAACTATGCCGAACAAACTTATCCTGGCCCTCGATCAGGGCACTACAAGCTCAAGGTCCATTCTATTTGATACGATGGGAAAAATTGTTTCAACAAGCCAAAAAGAATTTGAACAAATTTATCCCAAACCGGGATGGGTCGAACATGATCCGCTTGCCATCTGGAATACCCAGTTGGAAACTGCCCGCACAGTAAAAGGCCAGAACCCGATGGCCGAAATTGCCGGTATCGGGATTACCAACCAGCGCGAAACTACGGTGGTGTGGGACCGCGAAACCGGCATACCGGTGTACAATGCAATTGTGTGGCAGGACCGGAGAACGGCAAAATATTGCGATGAACTGAAAGAACAGGGCTGGGCAGAAAAAATTCAGCACAAAACCGGCCTGGTCATCGATTCGTATTTTTCGGCGACCAAAATCCGCTGGATACTGAACAACGTGAAAGGCGCCATGGAGAAGGCCAAAGCCGGAAAGCTGGCCTTTGGAACCATCGACAGTTGGCTGATCTGGAAACTGACAGACGGCAGGTTGCATGTCACCGATGTAAGCAATGCCAGCCGCAGCATGATTTACAATATCCGCACGCTTTCGTGGGACGAAGAATTACTTGACTTATTTGGTATCCCTAAAGAAATATTACCGAAAGTAAAATCTTCATCCGAAATTTACGGGTACGCTTCAAAAGAATTATTCGGGGTCGAAATACCAATTGCAGGGATTGCAGGCGACCAGCAGGCAGCTACTTTCGGGCAGATGTGCGTGGAAGTAGGCAGCGTGAAAAACACGTACGGAACAGGCTGTTTCATGCTGTGCAATACGGGCAGCGAAGCCGTGAAATCGAATAACAACATGCTCACCACCATTGCCTGGCAAATCGACGGAAAAACCACCTATGCACTCGAAGGCAGTATTTTCATTGGCGGGGCTATCGTGCAATGGCTGCGCGATGAGCTCGGCATTATTTCTTCTTCCGCAGAAGTCGAACAACTGGCTTCCCGCGTTCCCGATAACGGCGGCGTTTACCTGGTACCGGCGCTTACCGGCCTGGGCGCCCCCCACTGGGACCAATATGCGCGGGGGACCATTATCGGCCTGACCCGCGGATCAAATGCAGCCCACATTGCCCGGGCAGCGCTCGAAAGCATTGCCTTTCAAACTTGCGATGTACTGAAATCAATGGAAGCCGACCTGGGCAAGTCAATAAAAGAACTTCGCGTGGATGGCGGTGCAGTGGCCAATAACCTGCTGATGCAGTTTCAGGCCGATGTACTGGGAGCGCCGGTATACCGCCCGGTGGTAATGGAAACGACGGCTTTGGGAGCCGCTTACTTGGCCGGGCTGGCAACCGGTTTCTGGAAAAACATTGAAGAAATCAGACAGCAATGGTCGGTCGATCGCTGCTTTACCCGCGAAATGGAGCTTGAAAAGGTTCAGAAGCTTCTGGAAAAATGGGGAAAAGCGCTGTCGAGGGCAATGGACTGGGAAGAAGAATAAACCAAGATCAAACAAATTATTATCGAATAAAATGAGTGAGTTTTGTGCAGAATTCATTGGCACGATGGTGCTGATACTTTTGGGCAACGGGGTAGTTGCCAATGTGGTATTGAAAGGTACCAAAGGAAATAACGGGGGATGGATCGTCATCACCCTCGGGTGGGGGTTGGCAGTATTTACAGGTGTAACCATTGCCGGGCCGTATTCCGGCGCACACCTGAACCCGGCGGTAACCATCGGGCTGGCAGTTGCCGGGAAATTTGCCTGGGCAAAAACCGGTATGTTCATCGTTGCGCAAATGCTTGGCGCTGCAACAGGGGCGTTACTGGTCTGGTTGTTTTACCGCCATCATTACAACGAAACCGAAGACCGGGGCCTCATACTGGCTACTTTTGCCACAAGCCCGGCAATCCGGAAATTACGCAACAACTTTTTCTCCGAAGTAATAGGAACCTTCGTGCTTGTTTTCGTGGTTTTTTATATTGAAGGGGCAAGCCTTTGCTGCGACACCCTGCCGGATGTAAAGATTGGCCTGGGTAGCGTGGGCGCGTTGCCGGTTGCACTTTTGGTAACGGCCATTGGCCTGTCGCTCGGAGGGACTACCGGTTACGCCATCAATCCGGCGCGCGACCTTTCGCCCCGGATCATCCATTCGTTGGTACCCATCCGACACAAAGGGACAAGCGACTGGGCATATTCGTGGCTGCCGGTGGTTGCCCCGGTAGCCGGGGCCATCATTGCCGCCGTCCTTTATTTGATTTTCAAATAGTTCCTACACAATATACATCTGATAAGCGAACCCCATATTTTCCCCTTTCTTCAGGAATACTTGTTTTTTTCATAAATTCACGGCCTGAAGGAATGGGAAGATGATGGACAAGGCATTAAATATTGAGTTGAGAGATGGAAATCCGGGCGGATACGAGAAATTGTATTCGCTCACATCTGCCCGCCTGAAAAATTATTGCAAACTTTTTCTGAAAGAAGAAGCATTAATTGAAGATATGGTGCAGGATGCGTATGTCCGTCTTTGGGAAAAACGAAAATTGATTCATCCGGATAAATCGGTTGAAAGCCTCTTGTTTACAATTGTACGGAACCAATGCCTCAACTATCTTCGTGACCAAAAATTGGCCGCCGATCATTTTTCGATGGATGAAAACCCGTGGAGCGACCTTCAGCATTTGTACCAGATCGATTTTACGGGAAACGAGGAGAAAAGTCTTGAAGAACAACTGTTTGAAGCGCTGAAATCGGCCATCGACAAGCTGCCCGAACGGCAAAAACAGATACTGATAAAATGCAAGGTAGAAGGCTGCAAACAAAAAGAAGTGGCTGATGAGCTGGGCATTTCCCTGAAAGCGGTTGAGAAAAGCCTGGCTAAATCGAAGAATCAGTTACGCGAGGCCCTACAGTCCGGTTGCCCCGGGTTGACTGTCCTTTTGGCCTTTTTGTTAGAATAGAAAGTTTTGGGAAAATATTATTTTTGATATTTGATGCCGATGCAAATGAAAAATTATTTTTATGCTTATGAACCGTTTTCCGGAAAATAAGGAAAGGAGTTTTGTATTTCGGGAAATCGACGGGGCTTATATCGTCTGGGTTGCAAATGGCAACCAATATCTTCAGTTGGAAGAACCGGCTTTTTTTGTCTTTCAACATCTTGAACAGGGAACACCCCCGGAACAAATTGCTGCGGAATGCGCCAAACGTTACCACAATACCGAAGAAAAAACCAAACAATTTGTTTCTGATATTGGCGCCGGAATTGAAACGATCAGGCAAACGCCTGTTTCTTTTGTGAATGGGAACACAAACAATCCGGAAATCAAAAAAAAAACGTTTGTCCCTTATTCAACCCATTCGTATCGCATCAACGGGAAGCATCTTCGTTTTTGTTACGAAACACGGCTTTACGAATATTATTTGCATCCGTTACTGCAACATCTCGAAAGCCAAACCCCTTCTTCTGATTTTATTCTTTTTGAGCTTTTCGCCGATCGCGGGAACATTGTTCTGCGGGTCAATAACCAGTTAAAAGGAATATGGAAACAGGATGAAACTCATTTGCTGAAAGGAATGGTTTTTCTCCAACTGCTAAATGCAATGTACGACAAAAACGATAGCGACTGGATGGCCGTTGTCCATGCTTCGGCAGTAACCAACGGCAACAAAACAATCGTGTTCACGGCCGCTCCCGGAAGCGGGAAAAGCACGATTGCCGCCTTGTTGCAACAAAAAGGCTTCACGCTGGTTTCCGACGATTTTGTTCCGGTGGAAGGTTCGTCGCGATGCGTTTTTCCTTTTCCTGCCGCCCTGTCAGTAAAAGAGGGGGCAAACGAAATGCTCTCTGCTTTTTATCCATCGCTAAAAGAAGGAGGAACGGCACAACGAAGCCTTACCAATAAAATGGTCAAATATGTGCCGGTTGAGGGGAAGGCTGTTCCGGCGCCGGTGAAGGAAGTTTTCTTTATTCAATATCATCCTGAAATTGACTTTAACATGGAAAGACTCCCTCGTGCCAGTTCCCTGAAACTACTGTTAGACGAAGCCTGGACATTTCCTTCGGCAGAAAATGCCAGTCGTTTTTTGGAGTGGTACAGCCAATTGTCGTGTTACCGGCTAAGCTATTCAAATAACGAAAAAGCATTGGATACCATCACTAAATTGTTTGAAGAATGACCAAAGTTGAACTATTTTATTTTCTGGGTAAATGTTTATCACTGGGGAAAAACGAAGGGAACAGAGAGAAAATTACACGGGCGATAAAAAATGACGAAGTCAACTGGGATCATTTTGTGGAGCTTGCCAGCGGGCATCTGGTATTGCCTTCGGTTTATCTTCGTTTTAAAGAACAGGGCATCCTGTCTTTTCTACCGCAGGAGCTGGTCAGCCATCTTCAGATGGTTTACGATTTGAATTTGAAAAGAAACACGGCCATCCTGGGACAAATTGACAAAATCAACCGCCTTTTTGCAACTTCCGGCATCGGCCCCATTTACCTGAAAGGGGCCGCCAATATTCTTGATTTGTACGAAGACCTGGGCGAACGCATGCTGGGCGACATCGACCTGTTGGTTTCGGATGACGAATTTCTTCCGGCTGTCAAATTATTGAAAAACGAAGGTTACGAACACAATTACCCGTTCTTTGACGAAGAACAAGCTGTTACCAAACATTTTCCCCGGCTGGTACACCCAACCGAACTGGCCGATGTGGAAGTGCACCGGGTCCCGGTTGAATTGCAACTTTCTGCCCTCTTCAATTATTCAGTAATTAATCCTGAAAAAAAACAAGTTGAAACCCATCCTCCCTGCTTTGTCTTGTCCGACCGACACAAGGTCATCCTGAATTTCATGCACGGGTTTATGAACAGGGACGTGAGAATGTCACGGAACATTACTTTCCGGAATTTAGTGGACTTATTATTTTTGTCTAAGCGCGTTGATGTGCATGGGGTTTTTGAAAGCCTGCCCCGTGATGCAAAACAAGCCCGCGTTTATGCCGACTTCATGTATCATTCGCTGGGAATCGACAACCCGCGTGGACTTGCCCCGCAATCTCAGAAATTTATCCTGAAGTACGGACCCCTTCACCAGTCGAGATTCCGGTATCGCGTCAATTGGACCATAAAATACTTTGGATCAAGGATATGGTCAGGTTATTTATGCAATGCTGCAGGAGTTCTTTTTGACAGAAAAATACGAAGAACTGTTTTTCGGAAACTTGGAGACCCTGACTGGTACCGGCTCCACCTGAAATCATACCGCGATAGTTTCAGGCAGGGTTTCAGGTAAATTCCCGGATTATTCTTTCCGGAAAATATCTACTATTCTTTTGGGGTGCAACAAGTACATCCATTCAAAGCCGGGCTGTTTGGTATCTTCTTATATTCGGATAAAATATGCATCGTTGCAGCGCACAAAACAGAAAAAAATTAGTTTAATCGCCCGTATCGTTTTACTTTTACCGCGAAATTGATGGTCATCCTTCAATCACCAATTATTAATCTTGGTTATGCCCACTTTTCTTTTCGATAAAATAATTTTTGGCCCGGTGCGAAGCCGCCGTCTCGGGGTTTCGCTGGGTGTGAATTTGTTGCCGGTCGACCGCAAAGTGTGTTCGTTCGATTGTATTTACTGCGAATGTGGCTGGACACCCCGCAAACGGGAAAAGAAAGCCGTTTTGCCGACCCGTCGGGAAGTGAAAGAAAAAATGCAGGAAAAACTTCAGGAAATGAAAGCCGCCGGGGAAAGTCCCGATGTGATTACTTTTGCCGGGAACGGCGAGCCAACCCTTCATCCCGATTTTGCCGCAATTATTGGCGACACGGTGGGACTTCGCGACCAATTGGCCCCACACGCGCGGATTGCCGTTTTGTCGAATGCCACCATGATCCACAAACCGGCAGTGATGAAGGCTCTTTTGAAGGTGGACGATAATATTCAGAAGTTAGATTCGGCTTTCACCGAAACCATCGAAAAAATGGACTGTCCGATGGTCCCTTTCGACCTGAAAAAAACCGTTGAAAACCTGAAAGCATTCAACGGACAAGTGACCATACAAACGCTTTTTATTCGCGGGGATTTTAAAAATGAGCGGATTGACAATACGACCAATGAGGAAATTTCGGCCTGGCTGAAACTGATACAGGAAATCGGGCCGCGGCAGGTGATGATTTACACCATCGACCGCGACACGCCCACCGAAGGGCTGGAACGCATACCGGTCGCCGAACTGGAAGGGATTGCGCAAAAAATAAGAAACCTGGGTTTTGAGGTCCAGGTTTCAGGATAATTTTATAATGTGGTACGGGTCCATTCGGTCGATCTGCCAAGCCAGCGGATGCCTACCACATAACCTTTCATGAAAAGCATGTCGTTGCGGTCTTCCATCCAGATGTAGCAATCGTAAGTTTTTCCCGAATTCGGGTCATAAATGCGGCCCCCGCTCCATTCATTTTTGCCGGCATCGTAACGAAGCCCGGTCATGATGGTCAATCCCAACCTTGAACGGTTGCGCAACGCGGGATCGGGATTTTCAGTATCTTTGGGTGGCTGGCCGTTTTCGTATTTCTCGGGAATTATATACACGACTGTGGCTGAATACGATCCGTTGGCTTCTTTCTTTACTTCGAGCTTCGATGTTTTTTCATCGTTCCACCAAATGCCGGTAATCCGCTCCGATTTTTGTGCAAAAAGCTGCATGGCGGAAAAAACAAAAAGAAAAATTAGGGTCAGGCTTTTCATGCTGGTAAGTTTTAATGTTCTTAATGATGTTGTAGCTTTCTGAAAATTGTCCCTAATTTACAGACTTAAAATGAATTGTAAACGAACATGTTGATTTTTCTTCGGAAGTTCGTGAGAAATATCCTGTTTCCGGATACTTTAACCCGGTAAGTTTGCGGCAAAAACAAAATGCAGAAAAGCCTGTTTATTTTCATTGCCCTTTTTACCGGTTTATCTTCTCCTGCACAGAACAAGAAGATTAATACCGAATTGGAGATGTTTTTTTTCAGCCGTCATATCTGGCGGGGCGAGAGAATGGGCAATGCACCGGCTATCGAACCGTCCGTTACCTTCTCCCGGGGCAGGTTTGGCCTTAACCTCTGGGCAGCACATTCAACCGACAATAGCTATTCCGAAATTGATGTAATTCCTTTCTTTTGTTCCGGTCCTTTCTGTATTACAATCTTCGATTATTACAACCCTGTTCCCGGGGAGAAGAATGACTATTTCAATTTCTCGGGAAACCAGAACCGGCATTCGACCGAGTTGTCGCTTAGCTACGAAGCAACAGTCAAACTACCGGTAAACTGGATGATTGGCAGCTTTGTCCTGGGCGATAAAAACCCGCAAACCCGTAAACCATTCTTCTCTACTTATGCCGAGCTTTCATTCCCCTTTTCAGTATTTTGTATCGAACTTGAGCCCCTGTTAGGGGTGACTACTCATAAAGGATATTACGCCGACAGTTTTGCATTTGTCAATTCTGGGATTGTCTGCAAAAAAGATTTTTCCCTGTCTGAAAAATGGATATTGTTGTGTCAGCTTTCCGGGATATACAACCTGTACATCAATAAGTTCTATTTCAATGTGGGAGCGGGAATCAGGCTGAAAAAATAAAACCCGGGGCCCGACCGGATTTTCAATATTCTGAACCTGTCCCACTTGTCAGATATTTTCTGAAAACAAAAACGAAAACTGGTGCCGTCAAATATTTTTTCAACCAGCTTCCATTTTGTACTTTTGCCCCCTATAATATTTACAGAATCGTGTTTTCACGAGTAATTGCTCACAACCCGTATTATGGCAAAAATTAACTGGAAACCGGGAACCATGATCTATCCGCTGCCTGCTGTTCTGGTCAGTTGCGGCGAAACTCCTGACGAATACAACCTGCTCACTGTTGCCTGGACCGGTACGATATGCAGCGACCCTGTAATGTGTTACATCTCGGTGCGCCCGGGGCGTCATTCCTATAAAATCATCAAGCGGACCGGCGAATATGTGATCAACCTTACCACCGAAGAAATGGCCCGGGCAACCGACTGGTGCGGCTGCCGTAGCGGGGCGAAGTTCAACAAATGGGACGAAACCGGATTGACCCCTGTCCCCGCCACCATCGTGAAGGCCCCGGTTGTGCAGGAAGCCCCCATTAGCATCGAATGCCGGGTAAAGGAAGTTATAGACCTTGGCGTTCACCATATGTTTATTTCCGAAGTGGTGAATGTAATTGCCGACGACCGGTACATGGATCCCGAAACCGGTGCTTTTAACCTGAAAAAAGCGCACCCGATCTGTTATTCGCACGGCCATTATTTTACGATGGGCGATTCCATCGGAAAATTTGGATGGTCGGTCGAAAAGAAAAAAAAGCCCGGAAAATGAACCAAATAACCGGACATCTGTAATTTATAAGCAAGCCTGGCGACCAATGCCCTGCAACTTTACAGAATTTATAAATATGAAGGATCCATTTACTCAGGCCACTGCAGCCATTTTTTTAATCTCCGTTATGACGATACACACAAACGCTTCGGAAAAAGAAAACCCGTTATTACAGGATTTTGATACTCCTCATCAGACAGCCCCTTTTCATCTGGTCAGAAATGAACATTTCCTGCCTGCTCTTGAAACCGCCATTGCCGAAACAAAGGCGGAAGTGCAACAGATCATCGCACAAAAAGCAAAACCCAGCTTCGACAATACCATTGTTGCGTTGGATGTGGCAGGTGAAAGACTGGGGCGTATCCGGTCAATCCTGTTTAACCTGAATTCGGCAGAAACCAGCGACGAAATTCAAAAAATTGTACAACAAGCGGCTCCAATGCTTACCGAACTGGCAAACGATGTTTCGTTAAACCAGGAATTGTTTGAAAAAATAAAAACGGTACATCGCCAAAAAGACAAGTTGGAACTGGGTACCGAACAGTCGACCCTGCTGGAGAAAACATACTTTCGTTTTGTACGCAGCGGCGCCAACCTGAGCGATGCCGATAAGGAGAAATACCGCGCTATTACCAAAGAACTTTCAAAGTTGGAACTGAAGTTTGGCGAAAATGTGCTGGCCGAAACCAATGCGTTCGAACTGTGGGTGACCGATCACAGCGAATTGGGTGGCTTACCTGAATATTTACTCGAACAAGCTGCACAAACAGCCAAAGAAAAGGGAAAGGAAGGCTGGATGTTTACATTGCAATACCCAAGTTATGTGCCTTTCATGAAATATGCCGACAACCGGGCACTGCGCGAAAAAATGTACCGTGCCTTTACTTCTAAAGGAAACCACGATAACGAATACGATAACAAGGAAATCATTCGTCGTATTGTGGAACTGAAACAGGAAAAAGCGCAGTTGCTGGGCTATCATTCACATGCAGAATACCAACTGGCCGAACGAATGGCCGAAACGCCCGAACGGGTTATGCGTTTTTTACAGGAATTGCACCAAGCATCGCGCCCCTTTGCCGAAAAAGAATTTGCCGAAGTTCAGGAATATGCTGAAAAACTTGGCTTCCGGGAGAAAATCCGGCGATGGGACTGGTCATATTATTCTGAAAAACTGAAAACTGAACAATATGGGTTCAACGATGAAGAAGTAAAACCATATTTTGAGCTGAACCATGTCATCAACGGGGTTTTCGGACTGGCCAAACAATTGTACGGATTAAGTTTCCGTGAAAATAAGAATATCCCGGTTTACCACGAAGAGGTGAAGCCATACGAAGTTTTTGACGAAACAGATAATTTTATTGCCGTCATTTACATGGATTTTCATCCGCGGCAGGGGAAACGTGCCGGCGCATGGATGACCGATTATGTGGGGCAGTCATCCGTAAACGGGAAATCGGTACGCCCTCATGTATCGATTGTAATGAATTTTAGCAAACCTACCGGAAGCATCCCTTCATTGCTCACCTTCGATGAGTTTTCAACCTTTGTACATGAGTTTGGCCACGCCCTGCACGGTATGTTGAGCCAGTGCACTTATCCGGGCTTGTCGGGGACAAATGTTTATTGGGATTTTGTTGAACTTCCTTCGCAAATACACGAAAACTGGTGTTACGAAAAGGAATGGCTCGACCAGTTTGCCGTTCATTATCAGACCGGTGAAAAAATTCCGGCAGAGCTCATCGGAAAAATTGTGAAGGCACAAAATTTTCAGGCCGGTTATTTGTCGGAACGGCAACTTAGTTTCGGAATGCTCGACCTGGCCTACTACTCTCTTTCGCAAAGGCCGGACGATATTGCCGGGTTTGAATCAAAAGCCATTGCCGAAACCGAGCTGTTCGACCCGGTGCCGGGAAGCCTGCTGAGCACCTCATTTTCGCACATCTTTGCCGGGGGCTACGACGCCGGTTATTACAGCTACAAATGGGCTGAAGTACTTGATGCCGATGCGTTTTCGGTGTTTCAGCAAAAAGGGATTTTCAACCGCGAAGTAGCGGATTCATTCCGAAAAAATATATTGGAAAGGGGAGGCAGTGAACACCCGATGAAACTGTATACAGCTTTTCGCGGGCAGGAGCCAACCGTGGATGCACTGTTGAAACGAAGCGGGCTGAAGGAATAGGCCTCGGGTTCTCTGAAACAGGCTGGTACTAATTGAACGCAGCTGCTTCGCTATAGCAAAAAGAATTGCCCCGGATTGATCCCGTTTGAGGGTGACCCGGGGTTTTCCTTTAATGTTTTATGTCCGTGAAACTTACGGTCTGCTCAACGAGAAGTCTCTGTTGACAAACAGAAAGAGATTGCAACTTTTTTCTTTCCGCCTACTCAATTTGCGACTTCAACCAGGCTGGCCGGTCGGTTGTAATTGCTTTTACCCCGAGACCAACCAGGCGTTTTGCTTCTTCCGGCTTATTCACCGTATAGGCTACAACATCAAGTCCCAGTTTGTCTGCGCGGTCCATCACCTCCCGGTCAATGACAGAATATTTCAGGTCAAGCCCGTTGAGCCTGTATCGCTTAACATCCGACATCCGCTCCATCAGTTCATCTTTTTTGCCGCACAACCAGTAACAAACATTGTCGGGAAAGGCTTTTTTTGTTTTAACGATGGTTTCCCAGTCGAAACAAATAAAAAGCAACTGCTCTTTTTTGCCGCATCTTTTCACGGTTTTCTTCAACCAGGGAATTGTTTCTTTCCGGCTTTTCAACTCAATAACCAGTTTTTTCCCGGGAGGCAGAAGTTCAATCACTTCTTCAAGAAAAGGAATTTTTTCACCCTTGAATTTTTCACCTTTGAAGGAACCGGCATCCAGTTGGCGCAAAATACCGGAATGGGTTTCCGATATTTGGTAGTCCTGCCCGGTGGTCCGTTTGGTGTTGCTGTCGTGTATAACCATGATGCGGTGGTCTTTTGACAGGTTGACATCTATCTCTACTGCATCAGCTCCCAGTTCCCACCCTAATTTTGCTGAAGCGAGCGTATTTTCAGGCGCCAGGTAAGAGGCACCCCGGTGTGCAATAAATTCAACCTGTGCATTTGCACCGGGCAAGAAAGCAAGGTAGAAAAATGATAAAAACGCGATTGTGTTCAGTTTCATCTTATTCATTATTTAACTTTCGTGACATGAGGTTACTGTTCCTTGAACGAATCAGGATAGGTCACAAAAAATTTCTTTTGGTAATCGTTTGTCGGGATCCAGATGTCCTTGTCCCGGTCACATTCGTACAGCTTCAATATCCAGGTATCGAATTTTCGTTCCCCTTCATATAATTCGATCACCCGGGCGCCGCGCCCGATATGTCCGTAACATTGCCTTCCGGTGGTATTTCCGTAGGCCAGGCAAATATTACGCAAACATCCGATGTAATTGTTATTATGGTCGTGCCCCACAAACATGCCCATCACATCTTTGCATTCAAGCATTGCAGTGTACATGCCTGAATTCAGGTCGGGGGAACATACGTATGATTCTTCCTGTATACCGAAGGTGGTTTTCTTACCAAGCACTTCGGAATACTCGGGTAACGGAATATGGAAAAATGCGAGGGCAGGATACGGATTTCCACCATTTTTTCGGGTGAAAGCGCTGCTCTTTTTCCGGTACCAGTCGATCTGATCAAATTTGATCCATTCATAAGCGCCCAAATCGCCTTCCGGGTGAAAGCCCATCTGCGAATCGAAAAAGTAGAATAGAGCTGCTGTTTTAGTGGATGACGAGGATTGTACCTGTAGTATATAATTTCCTTTTCCCGAAATATTTTCAGGTCCTTCCCGGGTCAGGTTATAAGGTAAGCCCACGATCGTTTTCATGATTTCTTCCTTGTTTGTATCGTATTTTTCTTCTGCATCGTGGTTGCCAAGCGTTACCGCCCAGGGAATTTTGGCATCGATCAGTATACGCGATAAAGCCAGCCAGGCTTTAGGTGTATTTTTCGAACACACGATATCCCCGGTAAGAACGATTAAATCAGGCTTTTCTTTTTTTATCACATTTTTCATCAGCACCAAAGCGCTATCTGACCTGTATGAATCGTATTGAAAATGGATATCGGTGAATTGTACGATCCTAAATTTTCCTTCGGAATTAAATTTTAAAACAGGATTGGTTGTTTTTGATCCCGAAAATGCCAGCATTGAAGCGGCCAATATAAATAAAATTACTGCGTTAATCTTCTTCATCTTTATTTCATGAGTTGCCGGTTAAAAAATTGGATATGAAAGATTTTACTGTGTTTCGCCGTAAACAGAATCACGCCGAAACACAGTAAAGTTATCATTATGTTTAATCATAGGCCCCCATTACATTCTGGTCGTAATCGATGACCGAACCGGTGATTACCCCGCTGCTGTCGCTTAGCAGGTAAACGGCCAGCCATGCCAATTCAGCCGGCTTGATGAGTTTTCCCATGGGTTGCCTGGATTCTGCCTGTTCCAGCCAATTGTCGGGCGCGTTGTGGAACTTTTTCTGAATGGCAGTTTCTCCGGCAGTGTCCATCCATCCGGGCATAATCGCATTGACCCGTATCCGGTGAAACCGTTGCGAATGGGCGACATTTTTGGTAAGGGTCAATAAAGCGCCCTTTGATGCACAATACGGAGTAATAAACGGTTGTCCGCCATGGGCACTCATGGTAATAATATTGACAATAGCCCCCGGTATTTTGTCCCGCTGCCATTGCCGGATGAGGGCCTGCATCAAAAGAAAAGGCGCCCGTGCATTGATTGCGATATGTTCATCCCATAACTCGACCGACGATTCTTCAATAGTCCCCCGGGTAGTGATGCCGGCTGCATTGACCAGTCCATCAATCCTTCCAAAGTATTTTTGGGCTTGCTCTGCCAGCGAGGTAATTTCTTCAGGTTTCTTTAAATCAGCCTGAATGAAGATTGCATCGGCTCCCGATTTTTTAATCTCTGCGATGATCTCGCCGGGATCATCCTGTTTCAGCAACAAACCGGTGAGGACAATTCCTTTGGCCCCTTCTGCCGCGCATCTCAACGCAATGGTGGCCCCTAAACTTCCTTTTACACTACTTCCTGTGATTAAAACAGTTTTGCCTTTATACATCATACGTTTAACTATTAATTGTTTATACCAAATTGTAAGAGTAAAAACCTGAGTTATTAAAAATGCAGGGTAGTTCGTTCAAAACCACACCTCCCCGGAAAGAGTGTTTGGTGGCTTGTTTATACTGCCTGTTTACAAATAAAAATACCATGTACCGAGAAAGATTTTCATAGGTTCTGAAAATCCGGCGGATGACATTTTGTTTAATGACAGATGACTTGCCTAAATTTACATAGTCATCATCGCCAAGCCTCCCTATAGTGAAAATTTGATTAACTTTCTAAGGGTTGCCATTAACGCAAAGATCATTTTGCTTTTTCCCGGTATATATAAAAATTGTATTTTTGCTGTGTGCGTTCACGGAAAATAAAATGAACCTAAATAAACACAACAAAATGAAACAAACCTCCAATTATCTTCTGGCTTCTGCAGTCTTTTTATCGGCCTGTACCGGCTCGCAGCAATCCAGACAAACCTCAGAAACAAACATGTTTACAGGAGCAAAAGGCGAAGTAAAAATTATGACCCTCGACCCGGGGCATTTTCATGCAGCGCTTATTCAGAAAAGCATGTATGGACAGATTGATTCCACCGTGTATGTCTATGCGCCGGAAGGCGATGACCTGAATGGCCACCTGAAACTCATTGACGGTTACAACAACCGGGAAGAAAACCCGACTTCATGGGTAGAAAAAGTATACACTGGCGCCGACTTTTTTGAAAAGATGATTGCCGAAAAACCGGGTAACGTGATGATGGTTGCCGGGAACAATTCAAAGAAAACCGAGTACATTAAAGCCGCCATTGGCGCCGGCATCCATGTTTTTGCCGACAAGCCGATGGCCATCAACTCCGAAGATTTTATCCTGCTTGAAGAGGCATTCAAAGCGGCAGGAGAAAAAGGCCTTTTCATTTACGACATCATGACCGAACGCCACGAAATTACCACCATCCTGCAACGCGAATTATCAAAGATCCCGAATGTATTCGGGGAACTGGTCAACGGCACTCCTGAAGAACCGGCTATCACCAAAGAAAGCGTGCACCACTTTTTCAAATACGTGTCGGGCAACCCGATCAAACGCCCGGCCTGGTTTTTCGATACCGAACAGCAAGGCGAAGGCATTGTGGACGTAACCACCCACCTGGTCGATATGATCCAATGGGAAGCATTCCCTGAAGAAATACTAAACAAAACCGATGTGGAACTGCTTTCCGCAAAACGCTGGACCACAGACCTGACCCCGGAGATGTTTACCAAAGTAACCCAGCTTGCCGAATATCCTGAATTTCTGAAGAAAGATGTACAAGACGATGTGCTGAAGGTTTATGCCAATGGCGAGATCAATTATAAACTGAAAGGCAAACACGCCAAAGTATCGGTTATCTGGAATTTTGAAGCGCCTGAAGGAACCGGCGATACCCATTACAGCATCATGCGCGGAACGGTTTGCGACCTGGTCATCAAACAAGGCGCGGAAGAAAACTACAAACCCACACTATACATCCAGGCAAAAGAGGGTGAAGGCGAAGCGTTTGAAGGAAATCTCCGGAAAGCCGTTGAGCAGGAAATTGCGGCTGCTTACCCGGGATTGAAACTGATTAAACAGGGCAATAAGCTGTGGGTCGTTGATATCCCTGAAGAATACAAAGTAGGTCACGAGGCGCATTTCGGGCAGGTAACCGAAAAATTTCTGGGCTACCTGAAAGCTGGACAATTACCCGCCTGGGAAGTGCCCAACATGATTACCAAATATTACACTACGACTGAAGCATTGAAATTGGCTTCGAAATAGATTACAAACCAGCAACAACCAGGACAATAGGCTGTCCTAAAAAGTTCAACGCAAATCATCCCGGACTTCCTGCCAACCGAAAGGCTGAAGATCAGGGTCACAAATGCAGGAGAGGTTTTTTGGACAGCTTATTTATATTTTCCGAAATATTTATCTTTTTCCGAAGATTATTTCGCCCCTTCGCCAGTTTTTTGGTATACCCGCACATAATCAATACAATACTGGTGAGGGAAAGCAGAATCGTCAATTCCTTCTTTTCCACCCCAGGTGCCACCAATGGCCAGGTTCAGCAAAAGGTACTGAGGCCTGTCGAACGGCCAGGTTTGTTCATTGCTTGTTCCATCGTTTTTGTATGTGAAATGTTTTTGCGAATCAATGAAAAAATCAAGCCGGTCTTTGTGCCATTCCAAAGCATATACATGAAAGTCGTCCCATGGGTTTTCGATGGGAATAGAATTCCCCTTCCCGGTTCCTTTTACGTGATTGTATGCCCCGGTATGTATATTGGCATGTATTTTCAGCGAATCGAAACCCACGTTTTCCATGATGTCGATCTCACCGCAAAGCGGCCACCCTTTTTCTTTCCGGTTGGTGCCCAGCATCCAGATGGCAGGCCAGGTGCCCCGTCCGACCGGCAGTCTGGCGCGCACTTCAATACGCCCGTATAAAAAATGTTTTTTATTGAAGGTGTTGATACTGGCCGAGGTATATTCTGCATTCTGGTATTTTTCCTTACGCGCTTCAATAATCAGCATCCCGTTTTCAACACGGGCATTTTCTTTTCGATAGATGGTATAGTACTGGGCTTCCTTGTTTCGGACAAATCCCGATTCATAACCCCATTTGTCGGCGTCGGGCAATCCTTTGTATTCAAATTCATCTGACCAGACCAGTTCGTACTTCTGGGCAATTGTTTCTTCCCTGCATCCGGCAAGAAGAAAAAGCAGAAAAATAAAGTTCAGTAGCTTCATGGTCTTTTGTTTTTTGGTTTATTCAAAGTTAGAAATTACCTGACGGAAACCCAACCCGGATTGCTATAATGTTATTAAAACATCACCTTATCGGCTCAACGCCTGTTCCTTTCGCCGAAATATATACTTTTGCAGTCCTTTATCGGGGCATTTACGCATTAAATACAGAATATTAAATGATTACAGTATCGAATCTGAGTGTGCAATTTGGGAAACGGGTGTTGTTCCGCGAGGTGAACATGAAGTTTACGCCGGGAAATTGTTACGGGATTATTGGCGCGAACGGCGCGGGAAAATCTACCTTTCTGAAAACACTTTACGGCGAAGTGGAAAGCACTACCGGTTCTGTTTCGTTTGGTCCGGGAGAACGTTTGTCGGTACTGAAACAAAACCATTTCGAGTTCGACGATTGCCGGGTGCTCGATACGGTAATGATGGGGCACCGTCAGTTGTGGGAAGTAAAAAACGAAAAAGACGCCATTTATGGCAAGCCTGACTTTTCGGACGAAGACGGCATACGTGCTGCTGAGTTAGAATCGTTGTTTGCAGAAATGGACGGATGGAATGCCGAAAGCGATGCAGCCAGCCTGCTTAGCGGATTGGGGATCAAGGAAGAACATCATTATAAATTGCTGAAAGAGCTTTCAGGAAAAGAAAAAGTGAAAGTGTTGCTGGCACAGGCCCTGTTCGGTAAACCCGACAACCTGCTGCTCGACGAGCCAACCAATGACCTCGATTTAGAAACAGTGGACTGGTTAGAAAATTATCTCACGAATTTTAACAATACCGTGCTGGTGGTTTCGCACGACCGCCATTTTCTTGATTCGATCTGTACCCATACCGTCGATATCGATTACAACAACATCAGCCTGTTTGCCGGGAATTACAGTTACTGGTACGAATCGAGCCAACTGGCGTTGAGGCAGCAACAGGCACAGAATAAAAAAGCTGAAGAAAAGAAAAAAGAACTGCTGGAATTTATTTCACGTTTCAGCGCCAATGTGGCTAAATCGAAACAAACGACCAGCCGCAAAAAGATGCTCGAAAAACTGAATATTGAGGAAATCAAACCGTCAAACCGTAAATACCCGGGCATTATTTTCACACCTGCACGGGAGCCCGGGAACAACATTCTGGGAGTAGCCGGATTGACCGGTTCGTTCGAGGGAAAGGTACTTTTCAGAGATCTCAGCTTCACGGTAGAAAAAGACGACAAAATCGTATTTCTGTCACGTGATACCCGGACTATGACCGTGCTTTTCGACATTCTGAACGGATTGAAAAAAGCCGACAGCGGTACTTTTGAATGGGGACAAACCATCACCACCGCATATTTACCGCTCGAAAACAGCGGTTTTTTCGGGCAACCCGTTTCCCTGGTCGACTGGCTGGCACAATATTCCGACGATACCAGCGAAATGTTCCTGCGCGGGTACCTTGGGAAAATGCTGTTTTCGGGCGATGAAATATATAAAAACGCCAACGTGCTGTCGGGCGGCGAAAAAGTACGCTGTATGATTGCCCGTATGATGCTGCGTAACGCCAATGTGATGATCCTCGATACGCCGACCAATCATTTAGACCTCGAATCAATCCAGGCGTTCAACAATACCCTGATCCGTTTCAAAGGAAATATCCTGATGGCTTCGCACGACCACGAGTTCATCCAGACCGTCTGTAACCGGATCATTGAGATCGGGCCGAAAGGCACAATCGATAAACGAATGGACTACGATGATTATATTCTCGACGAAAAAATCAGGGAATTGAGAAACGGCCTATATGATCACTGATACATTTTCCTGTTAATCATTGTATTTAAAAATTCAGGTTCACTCCTGAGAAAACAGTCGCGCCCGGCATGGAGTAATACCGGATGGTTTCGTATTCCTGATTGAGCAGGTTTTCACCGCTGATAAACCATTGTATATGTTTCGTCAGGCGGTACGAAGCCTTTGCTCCCAACAAGGTGTACGATTCTTTTGACACGGCTTCAGAAACATCGGTATCAAGCCCTGATACCTGTTGCAGGCTGGCCGTCAGGGTGAGATTTCTCAACCGGTAATTTCCACTAATGAACAACTGGTGTTCCGGAGTTGCAAATACCGGTGTTTTCATCTGGATATAGCTGTATGCGATGTGGAACCCGGCTTGTTTGTTTATTTTCCCGTCAGCAGCAAGTTCAATCCCTTTGTTTGAAATCTCTCCCGAATTCTGATATCCCTGATTGGGCACCTGCTGGATCAGGTTGTCTCCTTTCAGGATAAAACCGGTCAGTTCCACGTTCAGCTTATTGTTGGGTAACGAATGTAAAATGCTGGTTTCGTAATTCCATATATTTTCAGGTTTAAGGTGCAGGCTGGTGCCCCACATAAATAGTTCGCGCATGGTAGGACTGCGAAATCCTTTGGAAACAATGACTTTCCATCCGGTTGATTTCCCGATTTGATACGTGGCACCAAACGACGGAATCCATTCGTTCCCATAAGTGCGGTGTTCAGAATATCGCAAGCCGGCGCTCAGGCTTAATTTTTCAGAAAAATTTTGTTGGACAAACCCGTAAAAGGCCAGTTCGTAAACAGTGGTATCGGCAAATACCACACCCTGTCCCTGCATGGCCAGCAGGTTTTCGGCCATGCCACCGTAATTGGCATAATCCACGCCGAAAGTCAGGGTGTTCCCTTTGAAAAATCGGAACGATTCGTACAGGTTCAAACCGAAATTCTGGTCGGTAGAATGAAAACCGTCGGTAACGTCGTGTTCCCCGAAGTTATAATAATATCGTGCGCTTCCCGATATTTTTTCAAATTCGTTGTGAAGCGATGCAGCCCCATAACCCCGGGTAATATCGATCTCTGCTCCGGCTGTTCCTCCCGGTTTATTTGGGCCGGGATCCGAAGATTTAAAACCGGCAAGGTTGAAGTCAGCGGTTGCATGCCAGTTTTTCGAAAGCTCATAGCTGGTTTTCAGATAGCCATTGGTAATACTAAAATCGGAATGGTCGCGGTGCCCGTCGGTATGGTCGTGGTTGATGCTGCCAAATACGCTGAGTTTGTTTTTTCGGTACCCTGCTGATCCCATGTATTTTTGGGTACTGAAGGAACCATACATCAGCCGGGCATTTCCGTTCAGGCCTTCTCTATCCTGTTTCTTTGTAATGATGTTGATTACCCCGCCCATCGCATTGGATCCGTACAATACAGAGCCAGGCCCGCGGATCACTTCCACCCGTTCCACATCGGAAGCCACATACGAATCGGGCAGCGGGTGGCCAAAAATTCCCATGAACTGCGGGTGCCCGTCAATCAGCATCAATACTCCGGTGGTCGGGTTGCTGCCTACGCCGCGGATAGTGATCTGTCCGGCAGACCCGGCTGACACGCCAAATCCGGTAATTCCCCGCTCGGTAACAAACAAACCGGGTATCCGTCCGCTCAAAACGGGCAGCAAGGCCGATTCATCACTTTCCGCAATTTGTGCCTGGTTGAGAATGCTTACTGACATGGGGACATGGCCTCTGCTTACTTTTACGGGCGTTCCGGTGATGACCACCTCTTTTATCAAAATGGTGTCATTTATACTGACTTCATTCTCCGCAAACGAAGAAAAAAATATGCCTGAAAAGAGGAAAAACAGAAGAACGAAAGAATTTTTCATTTTTACTATTTTAAATTAGTGCTACTTAGTTATATAAACGTGTTACTATATGGTCAAAAAAATTATACTTTACTCATAATCAGTTTGCCGTGTTGTATTCCTTTTATCCCGATTAATTTATCGGATAGTTCGGTCAATTTATGCGACGGGCCTTTTACCGCCACGATTTCAAGGCAATTTGTTGCATTTAAATAATAATACTGCGAAGAAAGGATTACATCCTGGTATTCAAACTGGATATCGGACGATTTGATGCGGATGTCTTTTTTGCTGTGGTCGTACACTACCGTAATGGCGCCTGCAACCACATTGTCGCATTGCCATTTTTGTTCTACCGTGTATTTCCCGATCAGGTAGCGGATGGCTTGGGAACGGTTGGCAAACCCGTTGGTCAGGACATATTCGTCGAGCGACTTTAAAAGCTCTTCTTCCAATGAAACCCCGAAACGCGAAACTGACATCGTGTTACTTTCTGTATCTAAAGTGTTATTTTTAGGCAAACTACGGAAATATTTCAGAAAAAAGCAAATGCCAAGATCGAAAATTACCAGTTGAACCGGACAGTTTGTTTCAATTCCGGGTGCAGGCTTAATGGCACGGGGCTGGTACCGGCCACGCTTTCAATCAGCTCTTTTTCGGCAGCGGTATAATTCTTCTTCGGGAAATAGAATTCTACTATTACTTCAGTTACCCGGCGTGGGCCGCTGGCCATGATTTTGGTCACTTCTATTTCGGTGCCAGCCAGGTCGATGCCATGGTCCATTGCCTTGATTCCCATAATGGTCATGATGCAGTTGCCCAGTGAAGTAGCCAGCAGGTCGGTAGGGGAGAACGATTCACCTTTTCCCCGGTTGTCGGTGGGGGCATCGGTAATCAGTTCACAGCCCGACTGAAGATGAATATTCCGGGTACGCAGCCCGCCCAGATAAATGGTTTTAATAGTTGCCATTGTATCAAATTTTTCCCTAAAATACGAAATCATGCCGATTCTTTCCGGTATACTGGATCGAATTCGGTATTTTTGCCACGGACTCAAAAAAAACAAAAAACCATGTTTTCAGGAATAGTTGAAGAATACGGCATCGTGAAAGCCATTGAAAAGGATCAGGAAAATTATCATTTTACCCTGACCTGCTCGTTTGTGAACGAACTGAAGGTTGATCAGAGCCTTTCGCACAACGGAGTTTGCCTGACGGTTGTAAATGTCGATAAAAACGCGCAAACCTATCGGGTGACGGCCATCAAAGAAACTTTATTGAAAACCAACCTCGGCTACTGGGAAGTGGGTTCAAAAGTAAATTTAGAACGCAGTATGATGATGAACGGGCGCCTCGACGGGCATATCGTACAAGGACATGTCGACCAGACGGCCATTTGTGCCAAAGTAGAGGAAGCCGACGGAAGCTGGTATTTCACTTTCGAATATGCGTTTGACAAGCTAAAAGCGCGACAAGGTTACATGACCGTTGAAAAAGGCTCGGTGACGGTGAACGGAGTAAGCCTGACGGTGGTCAACTCGAGAAACAGTTCGTTCCAGGTTGCAATTATTCCTTATACTTTCACGCATACCAACTTCCACACGTTTAAGGTGGGGTCAGTTGTAAATCTCGAATTCGACATAATCGGTAAATACCTGAGTAAACTGATAACTTACAGATAGTAAAATAAATATTTCAGAGAACAAGGGCAGTGCTACCGGAGTTCAGGATAATAGCCAGTGGTTCTGCAACACAGGGGAGCAAACGGGCTACAATCTCGACAAAGTATTTTTTTCTGGATCGGCGCTTCCGCCCTTTCCTTGCTATTGGTCTGCCTTGCTTGGAATATCAAACTGCAGGAATGAGAACTTGTACACTTGTACGCAGTAATTTGGTTTAAATTAAAGGAGCGGTTAGAATACCGCCTCGACAATCTTTCGCGTGTTGTCGGAAACGCCGTAGGTATAAATGTGCAGACTGGGTACTTTATTGGCAACCAAATCTTTCGATTGTTGAATGGCCCATTCAGTCCCCACTTGTTTGGCGGCTGCATCATCTTTGCATTGGGCCAGTTCATTGGCCAGCTCTACCGGGATTTCAATGCTGAATATCTTCGGAAGCACCGTCAACTGGTTTTTCAGGTTGATCGGTTTGATGCCCGGGATAATCGGGACTGTGATGCCAATTGCCCGGCAACGGCCAACAAAATCGTAGTATTTCTGATTGTCGAAAAACATCTGGGTAACAATGTAATCGGCGCCAGCATCTACTTTTTGTTTCAGGTAATTTAAATCGGTTTCAAAATTAGGCGCTTCAAAATGCTTTTCCGGGTAACCGGCCACTCCAATACAAAAATCCAGAGGGGCGCTGTTTTTCAGGTCTTCTTCAAGGTATTTTCCCCGCCTGAGGTTCACAATTTGCCCGACCAGTTCATTCGCGTTGGCATGCCCGTCGGAATTGGGTTTAAAAACGTGGTCGGTTTTTAATCCGTCGCCACGAAGCGCCAGCACATTGTCGATCCCCATAAAATTCAGGTCGATCAGCACATGCTCGGTTTCGCTTTTCGAGAAGCCGCCGCACAAAATATGCGGAATGACCGGTATGTTGTACTTGTGCTGAATGGCTGCCGCAATAGCAACCGTTCCGGGGCGTTTTCGGACTACCCGTTTTTCGATGGCGCCGTTGGGCAATTCTTTGTAAATCATTTCATCACGGTGCGTGGTAATGTTGATATACTTTGGATTGAAATCGAGCAGGTTTTCAATGGTGTTGTAAATTTTGCTGGCGTCGTTTCCCTTCAAAGGGGGAAGCAGTTCAAACGAAAAAACCGTTTTTTTGCTGTTCTTTATAATGTCTATAACTTTCATTCGAGTACTGAGTCGTGAGTATTGAGCCGTGAGACTATCTACTCAAGTTTATTTAAAGATGTTTTCAATTTTCTTTTGAGCCTTATTGGCCTCGCGTTGAACCTGCTTTTCCACCGAATTATTAAAATGGAAGATCAGATCGAGCACAAACATAACAGCCATTCCCAAAAGAAAAAAGACGAATGCGTTTTTAAATGATTTTTTCATTCATATTTAATTTTAGAGTGTTTCAATATACTTCAAGGCTCCGAAGGACTTAACTTTTTCACCAAAAATGTTTGTTAATTTCTTAAGATTATGATCATTCATCACAACTATATCTTTAATTTTATCTTTGAACTGAAGGAAGAAATTAAAATTTACAACATCTGTTTCAGGGAATCCATAACCAATGAAAATAATCTCATCACATTCTTTTAACCAATAATATGCTTTTTGCCACAAAGAAGGGAATAAACTTCCTTTAAAATAATATTCTTTAGAATGAGCCATTGGTATATACACAGGGACATTATACAACAAAAAATCACCTTGTTTTTCTCCATCGGTAATCTTTGTTATGCTCTTTAAATCAAAATCATCTATTCCCGGTAACTTATACCAGTCAAAAGAGCCATGAAGTTTTAAGATATCAACTCTGCCATTTTTTTTTCGAGGGTGATTTTTTTCATGAAAACCATATAGAAGTTCATTTATGAAATTATCCATCTCACTAATATGATCATTTAGAAGTATATTGATGTCTGATGTTCTGGTTAGATTATCTCTAATAAAGTCACTAATTATCAAATCATAGTTGAATGTTATTATCTTGCCATGTCTATCAACAACTTCGAAAATAAATTTTTTTAATAATTCTTCTTTATCCTTATCTATTTGAAAATCAATCAATGTTAAATGAATAAACTGTAAAAATTCAAACTTAATAACTTCAAACTCCGAATTATCTTTTACTGTAAAACAAAGATTGTTGGAAAATAAAATATTAGAAACAGCCTCGATAATATTTGCATTTAAATGAATAAGATATTCTTTTCTTTTATAAATAAATTCATAAAGATTTGGAAGATCTTCTTTGTATTTGTCATCAAGTAAACTAATAGACAAATCATTTAAAGTCGGCATTTTTTCTGAAAATGCCTTAGAGAAACCCGCTCCTAAAATGTAAATAGGATATCCCATTTAATCTATTAATAAGTTTATATTGCCCAGCATTTGTGCCGGCAAAAGTTTAATTCCATTTTCAATTTCAAACTGGTGCTTTCCCTGGTAAACCAGAAAAAGCTTGTCCAATTTCAGATCTTCCATTGCAAGCCGCATCGACTGGGTGACCTGCGGTTTCTCTGAATATTTAATTTCGAACCCGTAACGTTTACTGTTTTTCAGTATTAATAAATCGAGTTCAACACCAGTATGGGTGCGCCAGTAAAAATAATCGCGGCTATCCATTTTTTGCATTATTTGCTCGATAACAAAACCTTCCCACGAAGCGCCCAGTTTCACATGGGTCATAATCTGGTTGTCGGGTAGAGAGAGCAACGCATGTAAAATTCCACTGTCGCGGATATACACTTTAGGAGATTTCACCTGTCGTTTCTTCAGGTTTTCGTACCACGGCTGCAATTGGCGTACCATGTAGGTTCCCGATAAAATATCGAGATAACGTTTGGCCGTTGGTTCGGAAATTCCAAGAGAACGTGAAAATTCCGACGCTTTCCATATTTGCCCGTGGTAGTGAGCCATCATCATCCAGAATTTTCGCATGGTATGCGGCGAGATATTGAATCCCAGCATGCTGATGTCACGTTCCAGAAAAGTGCGTATAAAATCTTCTCTCCACTGAAAACTCTGTTTCATTGTCGGAGCCAGATAGGAACGGGGAAAACCTCCTTTCAACCATAATTCATGAAATGTATTGCTCCCTGTTTCTTCCAGGTTGAACCCCGTCAGGTTAACAAAACCAATTCTTCCGGCTAAACTTTCCGAAGAATTTCGAATCAAATCGGGTGAAGCGCTTCCCAAAATCAGAAATTTCCGGTCTGAACCTGAAGCCTGGTCTGCCAGAACCCGGAGTAAATTAAACAATTCGGGCAAAACCTGAATTTCGTCAATAACAACCAGTCCGCTTTGCTGTTCCAGAAATTGCTTTGGCGAATTTCGCAGCAATTCAAAATCAGCAGGATCTTCAAGATCAATAAATACCGACGAAAAATCGGACGCAATTCTTCGGGCAAGAGTTGTTTTTCCACATTGTCTTGGTCCCAGAATTGCTGTGACCGGATTGTTTTTTATTGATTCAACAATCTGTTGTTCATATATTGGCCTGTTTAAATACATAGAAACCTGTTTGTCAGGCGACAAATATAATCTATTACATTGAAATTCTAAAGTTTAATTTTAGATTTTCAAGGTACACAGAGCAAAAATACATTGAAATTCTAAAGTTTGATTTTAGATTTTCAAGGTAAATTTTCATTATAATTAAGTAGAACGCATGGGTGTCGCAATTGTGATTAACAAGTAATCCAATATTTGCCCATTTAGTCGCGGTTTTTAACCGCGACACCTTATACTCCTTTATAATTCAGGTTCACCGGCAAAAATTTCTCGATAGTCTCTACCGGAACACCTTTTCTCCGGGCATAATCTTCCACCTGGTCGCGCGACACTTTGGAAACATCGAAATACCGCGATTCGGGATGGGCAAAATACAGCCCGCTGACTGATGCCGTCGGATACATCGCGAAATGTTCCGTTAGTGTAATGCCTATTTCCTGTGCCCTCAGAATATTGAAAAGATTTCCCTTTTCGTGATGCTCGGGGCAAGCCGGATAACCATACGCCGGGCGGATTCCCTGGTATTTCACCCGCAGTATTTCTTCGTGCGAAAGGTTTTCATCAGGTGCATAGCCCCAATATTCCTTGCGTACCAACAGGTGCAGCAATTCAGCAAAAGCTTCCGACAGGCGGTCGGCAAGCGCCTCGATCATGATGGCGCGGTAATCGTCGTGGTCGGCTTTGTACTGTGCAATCCATTTCTCGATGCCAATCCCGGCGGTGTTTGCAAAGGCGCCACAGTAATCCGTCAGACCGGTTTCGGCAGGCGCCACAAAATCGGCCAGACAGATATTCGGGGCATTTTCTTTTTTCAGTTCCTGCTGGCGGAGCTGGTAAAAACGGCCAATTTCTTTGGTCTTGCCTTCATCTTCAAACAGTACAATATCGTCGCCTTCGGCATGGGACGGCCAGATGCCAAACACGGCATTGGCCTGTAACACTTTCTTTTCAATGATCTCATCGAGCATTGCGTTGGCATCGGCAAACAATTTCCGGGCTTCCTCTCCCTGCATCGGATCGTCAAGAATTCCGGGGAAAGCACCGCGCAACTCCCACGCAAAAAAGAAAAAGCTCCAGTCGATGTATTTTCGCAATTCAGTAATCGGAAAATCGATCAGTTGTTTTATCCCGGTGAAACTGGGCGTGTATATCGGCGAATTCTTCCAGTCGATTTTTACCTTATTTTTGCGGGCTTCTTCCAACGAAATATAATCTCTTCGTTTCCGTTGTCCCTGGAATTCCCGTATATCTGCATATTCTTCTTTCAGTTCCCGGATAAAATCCGGGTTTTTGGCAATCAGATTGGAAACCACCCCCACCGAGCGCGAAGCATCTTTCACATGCACCACCGGAAAATCGTATTCGGGCTCAATTTTTACAGCCGTGTGTATCTTCGAAGTGGTAGCGCCGCCGATGAGCAGCGGGATTGTAAAATTCTGCCGTTTCATTTCGCGGGCCACGTTCGCCATTTCTTCCAAGGAAGGGGTGATCAAACCGCTCAACCCGATAATGTCCACGTTTTCTTCACGCGCTTTCTGAAGAATGGTTTCAGTGGGAACCATCACGCCCAGGTCGATCACGTCGTAATTGTTGCAACCCAGCACCACCCCGACAATATTTTTCCCGATGTCGTGCACGTCGCCTTTCACGGTGGCCATCAGTATTTTTTTGCGGGCTTCGGCCTGCACATTATTTTTTAGCTTGTCTTCTTCAATGTAAGGTAATAAATAAGCCACTGCCTTTTTCATCACGCGGGCCGACTTGATCACCTGCGGAAGAAACATTTTCCCGTCTCCAAACAGGTCGCCCACTACGTTCATCCCATCCATCAGCGGCCCTTCGATAATTTCCAGCGCAGGAGAATATTTCAAAACAGCTTCGGCCAGATCTTCTTCCACGAAATCGGCAATACCTTTGATCAGCGCATGTTCGAGCCGTTTTTCGAGCGGCAGTTCGCGCCATTCGTTTTTCTTTTCTTCTTTGGTTTCCTGATTTTTTACCGTCAGCGAAAATTTGAGCAGTTCTTCAGTTGCCTCGGGCTTTTTATTCAGCACTAAGTTTTCAACTTTTTCCAGAAGGTCTTTCGGTATTTCGTCGTAAATCTGCAACATACCGGGGTTCACAATGCCCATATCAAGCCCGGCCCGGATAGCATGAAACAAGAACACCGAGTGGATGGCCTCGCGTATCACATTATTTCCCCGGAACGAGAACGACACGTTGCTGACCCCGCCGCTGGTTTTCGCATGGGGCAGATGTTGCTTGATCCAGCGTACCGATTCAATAAAATCGACCGCGTAATTGTTGTGTTCGTCAATACCCGTACCGATAGTCAGCACGTTGGTATCGAAAATAATATCCTGCGGAGGGAAATGAACTTCGCCGACTAAGATGCGATACGCCCGTTCGGCAATCCCGATACGCCGTTGAAACGAATCAGCCTGTCCGGTTTCGTCGAAAGCCATTACCACAGCAGCCGCGCCGTAACGTTTTATTTTGACCGCCTGCTCCCTGAACTTTTCCTCCCCTTCTTTTAAACTGATCGAGTTCACAATGGCTTTGCCCTGCAAACATTTCAGCCCGGCTTCGATTACCTCCCATTTCGAGGAATCGATCATCACGGGAAGTTTGGCAATATCCGGTTCGGCCATCAGCAAATTCAAAAAGGTGACCATTTCCTTTTTGGCATCGAGCATGGCATCATCCATGTTTACATCGATTACCTGGGCACCGTTTTCCACCTGGTCGCGGGCAATGGCCAAGGCTTCTTCGTATTTTCCTTCGCTGATGAGACGGGCAAATTTTTTCGATCCGGCCACGTTACAGCGTTCGCCGATGTTTACAAAATTGGTTTCGGCGGTCATCACCATGGGTTCCAACCCGCTGAGACGGGTCAGGTGGTCGGCATTATTGACAGCGTGTGGTGCCGAATGGTGTGCCATTTCAGCGAAAGCACGAATATGATCGGGCGTGGTGCCACAGCAACCACCCACAATATTTACAAACCGGTTGTCGAGGAAGTCTTTTATTTCTCCGGCCATCTCGTGCGGCGTTTCGTCGTACTCGCCAAACTGGTTAGGCAGTCCGGCATTGGGATAAGCGCTCACGTAAAACGGCGCTTTTTTCGACAATTCCTTCAAATAAGGGCGTAAATCTTTTGCTCCCAGCGAACAGTTTAACCCAATACTAAGCAGGTCGATGTGGGATACGGAAGTGAGAAACGCTTCGAGCGTTTGCCCCGACAGGGTGCGCCCGCTGGCATCGGTAATGGTTCCCGAAACCATGACTGGCATTTTCAAACCCCGTTCTTCCAGGGTTTCTTCGACAGCAAACAAAGCGGCTTTGGCATTCAGCGTATCGAAAACAGTTTCAAGCAAGATCAGGTCGATCCCGCCATCGAGCAAGCCTTCCAATTGTTCGCGGTAGGCAACTTTCACCTCATCGAACGAAACAGCTCGGTAACCCGGATCGTTCACATCGGGCGACAGCGAGAGGGTTTTGTTCATCGGCCCCATTGCTCCGGCCACGAAACGGGGTTTCGAGGGATCCTTCAGCGTAAATTCTGCCGCCACCTGTGAAGCAATTTCCGCCGAACACTTATTCATTTCGTACACCCATTTCTCCATTTGGTAATCGGCCTGCGAGATGGCATTGGCGTTGAAAGTGTTGGTTTCGATAATGTCGGAACCGGCCTCTAGAAATGCAGCATGAATTTTCCGGATCACCTCCGGTTTGGTAACCGAAAGCAAATCGTTGTTGCCCTTCAAATCCTGGAGAAAATCAACGAAACGGGTACCGCGAAAGTCGGCTTCCGTCAGATTTTCTTTCTGGATCATGGTCCCCATCGCGCCATCAAGTACCAGTACGCGCTTTTCAAGTTCTTTTCGTATGTCTTTCATAGTATTAGGCCCCCTTCCTAACCTTCCCCTAAAAGGGGAAGGAATTGGGCTTTCCTTTATTTACAAGTTATTACACATAATAAGCTCCCACTCTATCCGGTCTCCTTTCCTTTAGGAGAGGCGGGGTGGAGCCACTAATTTCATTTCAAACTTACTGCGAATTCCCAGTTTATCCTGGCAGATTGCAACCAGCGACAAAATATCAGGAAACTGTTCACTCGCTTCAGCAACGGTTTGTACATCGCCGGGACCTTTTATCCGGTTGGCCATTGCTGTTGCAAAAGCATCGGCCACGGCGGTGTTTTTGCAGGCAACCATCACGGCATCGGCTTTTCCAAAACTCAGCGACGGACCAACCGTTCCGGACGAAGTGCAAACCCCGAGCGGCGTTTCCTGCGCCGGGATTTCAATACCGATCTTTTCAGAAAGGGCTGAACTTCCTGCGAAGACCGACAGAAACATTGGTTTTTCGAGTTTCAGGAAAATATCGCCTCCGTTTTCCACCACCAGTTCATTGATCAGAAATTCCCCAAGCAATGTTTTTCCAACTTTTTCAGAGAACGCTCCGGCCACTGCGGCCATTGGCCCAACGCCGGCTCTTTTCCCCGCTTCAGCCAGTATTTTAACAATCTCAGGCGCATCGGGTTTGCTCGCGCACGGAATTAATGTCCTTCCAAACTCCGGATCAACAAGAAAATAGTGTTCCAACTGATGCCTCAATGTTTTTATCGTTACGAAAGCCAGTTTTTCCATTTCCGGATGAAAAGATTCCGGATCGATGCCAATCCACAGATCGCTTTCCTTATAATTTACCGTGAACGAACAAAAACGTTCAGAGGAGAATTGACGGCGATAAGTTCGTGGCTGTAAGCCTCCCCCGACCCCTCCCGGAGGAGGGGAGTTTTTGGCTTTACTGTGGTTTGTATTGGTAAATTTTCTCAAAACGTATTAAACAATCATCAATCAATTAAATGCGCCATTCATTGATTTTTTTGTCGGCCCGGCTTCTCCCTTTTGGGGAGAGGTTTGGAGAGGGGCGTTTATTCCCGAAAATCAATCGTAAACAGGTTCAACGGACAAGCTGGAACACAGAGTTCGCAAACAATGCATTTGTCGGGATCGAATTTCAGTTCCCAGTTTTTGGGATCCATCACTAAAGCACCGGCAAAACAAACGGCGGTACAGTTCCCGCAATTGATACAACGTGAAGGGTTCAGATGGATTTTCTTGTCGAGTGGTTCACACGAAACCTGGTTGTCTTCGAGGTACTGAATCCCTTTTTTCAGGTTTTCTCTTGTGCCTTCGAGTTCGAGCACTAAGCTGCCGGTTTTTCCCGGGCGTACTTCCGCCTTCAGGATGTTGATCCGGATGTCGAAATCTTTCACTAAATGATAACTCAACGGTTTGTCTCCGCTTTGAGCAGGAAATCGCAGGATATAGCGTTTTTTTCTCATCGGTCACCTCCTTTTGTTTCTTTTAGTCCCTGAATCGATGTGTTGGTCGGGAACATTTGCACTGGTTTGGTAAGCTCAAATTTTCCTTCCTGAATTTGTTTTTTCAGAATGTCGGCTATTTTACGGGCTTTGGCCAGACTGGAAACCGGCGCTGTACGCACTTTCTTGCCTTGCACTTCGATTTTACCGCTACGCAGTTGCGCGTAGTTCACCCGTCCCAAAGCGGGAGCACCTTCCACTCCGTAATCGAGTACGGTGGTTACAATTTGCTCGTTCCGGATGGAAACCCGACGAGCTATTTCGACATCCAGTATCGGGATGGGAATGCCAATACCGACAAACAAACTGGTGCCATACTTTTCGTAATAGGCTGCCTGAATAAATTCGGAACTCATTTCCTTCAAATTACCAATAACGGCAAGGGTAGCCGAGTTGCTGACCGGGATACCAAACTCATTTTTCGGTTTCGAGGTATTGAACTGGGTTCCCGGCCACACGACAAATCCTTGTGTGCCGCCCAAAAAAATCCGTGTACCCAGACCAATGGTTTTTAATTCCGGGTCGTTAAGTAACGGGCTCAACTCGCCGGAAGTAGAATACGTGGCGTTGCGCATATTGGGCAACAATGACCCCATGTAAGTGTATTTAATCTGCGGGGTGCTGTTTACCGCCACATTGTAATTCTGGTACGCATTGCGCGGATTGAACAGGAAAATTTCGTTCACCGTGTTTTTATTGATTACCGTTTTGATGTACTTGCGCGGGTAACAATCGGTGCCTTTGCCCCAGGCTTCCAGTTCAATATCCTTGCCGTCAATTAAATCCTGGATGACATGTGCGCCCCCGTATTTCGGGTTCTCCGGGTCGCAGGCCGTGGCGCCGATGTACGAATCGACGGCTGCCAACCCTTCATAAACCGGCACTCCGTTCAAACGGATTTTTTCCATGCGAATGGGCGGATTGGCATGCCCGAAATTGATGAACGCACCCGACGAACACATGGCGCCGAAAGTAGCGGTGGTCACCACGTCCACTTTTTCGGCAATTTCTTCGGGCGAAGCCGTGAGCGCCATCTGTGAAACTTCCTCGGCTGTTAACACAACCGCCTTGCCCGACCTGATTTTTTCGTTTATTTCTTCGTATGTTTTTTGTATGCCCATGTTTTCAGAAAAGATTGATAAAATGATTATCGTGATAAAATAACAGATTCTTCGCTGTGCTCAGAATGACAATAAATAAAAGGGAAATGCAATTGCAATAGCGCTTTCAAGTCTCCCCCAGGGGGAGATTAGAGGGGCCCTTCAGCGCATGAACCGGTTGGCAAAATACATGAAGCTCAATAAAAACAGGGAAGTCTGTAAATTTTGTCTCATTGTCATGTTATTAATTATAATTCCGTTTCCGGTCGGGTATTGGCACCTTTCCCGGATTCCCGGTTGGTTGCCAGAGTTTCGCTGAGCCCGTTCTCTCCACTCTTCTCTATAATCAAAAACCCTTTGTAATAAGAATATTTGATCCTATGGGTGCAAATGTAAGCCGGAATGTTGAGATTTTCAACAGATGAAAAGGAAATAAACGTGTCTGGCCCGAATTATTAATATTAAAGAAACTCTTTTCTCGCTGTAGGTTGAGTTTTTCCCAACGGGTTCAAATCCGGGGATTACAGGATAAATAAATTCCCGGAGTTAACGATTTATCCACAGCATGTCCGGCAAATAAATATTGAAGAGATATCCCTGTATTCCGCAAATCTTTTCTACCTTCCGTAAAATTTTACAGATAACAAAAATGGCGAAGAAAAAAAAGCATAAAAAAGATAAAACCCCGGTTACTTTCAATAAGAGCAGATTAAAAAAAGCAATCCTTTCCGAGTTTTATGCGCAACCTAATAAAACATTTAATTACAAGCAGGTAGCGTCCCTGTTGAATATTCAGGACCCCGAAAACCGCAAACTGGTATTTCTGGTGCTAGAGGAGCTGACTGAAAACGAAAACCTCGAAGCGGTACAGCGGGGCAAATACAAACTGAAATCGCGCGGCGGGTACATTTGCGGAATTGTTGAATTGCAGCCGCAGGGTTTTGGGTTTGTTGTTTCTGAAGAGATGGGCCAGCCGGTGTTGGTCAGCCAGCGCAACCTGAACCACGCAATGGAAGGCGACAAAGTAAAAGTGTTACTTTATGCACGGCACAAAAAACAAATGCCTGAAGGGGAAGTTACCGAAATTCTGGAACGGGCAAAGACCATTTTTGTAGGCACGGTTTCCCGTTCGCGCAATTTTGCATTTTTTATCCCTTCGGGTAAGGTAGGTTTCGATTTATTTATTCCGATTGAAAAACTGAAAGGCGCCAAAGACGGGCAAAAAGCCATTGCTGAAATCACTGAGTGGCCCGCTCGTGCAAAAAATCCTTTCGGTGAAATTATCGAGGTGCTGGGTGATGCAGGGGACAATGAAACCGAAATGCACGCTATTTTGGCTGAATACAACCTTCCGATCCGTTTTCCCGGAAAAGTACTTAAGGCTGCGGAAAAAATACCGATGGATATCCAGGAGGAAGAAATTTCCAGGCGCCGGGATTTTCGTTCTGTCACCACATTTACCATTGACCCGCACGATGCAAAAGATTTTGATGATGCCCTTTCGCTGCGAAAACTTGATAACGGGTTATGGGAAGTCGGTATTCATATTGCCGATGTATCGTATTACGTGGTTCCCGATTCCATTCTTGATGAAGAAGCGCTGGAGCGGGCCACTTCTGTATATTTGGTCGACCGCGTAGTGCCAATGTTGCCTGAAAAGCTTTCGAATGGCGTTTGTTCGCTTCGGCCCAACGAAAACAAACTGTGCTTCTCGGCGGTCTTTCAACTCGACGAACAGGCAAAGGTGCATCACCAGTGGTTTGGACGGACGGTTATCCATTCCGACCGTCGTTTTACATATGAAGAAGCGCAGGATATTATTGAAACCGGCGAAGGCGACCTGAAAGAAGAGGTATTGCAGTTGCATGCCCTGGCTGTGCAACTTCGCAAACAACGGTTCGGCAAAGGGTCGATTGCATTCGACCGCATCGAAGTGAAATTCAATCTTGACGAAAACGGGAAACCGCTTTCCGTTTATTTTAAAGAAGCCAAGGAGAGCAATCAACTGGTGGAAGAATTCATGTTGCTGGCCAATAAAAAAGTGGCTGAGTTTATCGGGAACCCGCCAGACAAAAAAGAGCCGAAGACATTCGTTTACCGTATCCACGATAAGCCCGACCCCGACAAGTTGGCTAATTTCAACAACTTCATCCACAAATTCGGGTATGGTATCCAGTTGATTTCTCCGGCCACAATTTCCCGCTCAATGAATAAACTGATGGAAAATGTTCGCGGAAAGAATGAACAAAATGTGATTGAAACGCTGGCCGTGCGCACTATGGCCAAGGCTGCTTATTCGACCCGGAACATCGGGCATTACGGACTGGCATTTGAATATTACACGCATTTCACTTCGCCCATCCGGCGTTATCCCGATGTCATGGTGCACCGCCTGCTCGAACGCTACCTCCAAGGAGGACGCTCGGCAAATGCCCAGAGATACGAGGAATTGTGCAAACATTCGTCGGACATGGAAAACAGGGCCGCCAATGCCGAACGGGCATCGGTGAAGTACAAGCAGGTGGAATTCATGCAGGATAAAATCGGGCAACAATTTCCGGGCGTTATTTCGGGGGTTACCGATTGGGGGATTTATGTTGAACTGGAAAACAAATGTGAGGGAATGGTTCCCCTGCACCAGCTCGATGATGATTATTATATTTTCGATGAAAAGAATTATTGCATTACCGGGAGGCATTCGAATGTGAGCTACACTATCGGAGACGAAGTGGAAGTCGAAATTTTACGGGCTAATATCGAGAAGAAACAGCTTGATTTTGCGTTAATTAGACGGATCGGGGCCGGGAAATAGAAAATTTGGGATACAATATTCGAAAAAATATTATATTTGTTGACTGTTTGAAAAGAACATTTATTATGGCAATGAATTTCGAAAACGCGACCAATAAAAAAGATGCCAACCGCGAGAACATCTTAAAAATTGCCCAGGAGATTTTTAGTAAATACGGATACAAAAAGACCACGCTCGACGATATTGCGAACGCAGTGCGAAAAGGGAAAAGTTCTCTTTACTATTATTTTAACAGTAAAGAAGATCTTTTTCAGGCCGTTATTCAAAAAGAAGTGGATATTCTTCGGAAAGAACTGGAGATTGTGGTTAACCGCAATACCGATCCGGTAGAAAAACTGCGCGATTACATTCTTACCAAGCTGACTACTTACCGGGGACTGGCCAATTTCTACCATGCTCTTGAAAACGATGTAACGGCCATTGAATTTATTGAGAACATTAAGCACCGGTACCATCAGGAAGAAATTCGTATGATAAAACGGATTTTGATTGAAGGTGTGCGGAAAAACGAATTCGAGATTTATGATTTTACCCTGGCAGCCACCGGCATTACCACGGCTATTAAAGGACTTGAAATGCCCCTTGCCGCCGGCGAATACAGTACCGCCAACCTTGAACAGAGTGTGGACAACATCCTAAAGATCATTTGTTACGGAATAATGAAGCGATAAGGCTATTCCGTTATTGCCTGTCGTTTTCAGGCTTGCAAAGTGATAAATCCCGTGCTTGAATACAGTGTCCGCTATTTGTGGGGCGGGCAAGTACGAAAACCGCCTTCCCCCTGGAAAGCGGTTGTCAATCTTAAGTATAGTGATGAAATCAGCAAATTAAATCGTTAGTTTGAGGCTTGTAATTTAATTTCAAGCTGATTCTTCGTTTGGTCAACTTTTACATTTTCAGTTAATTGCTTCTGATAGGAAATATAGTTTGAAACAATGTCGTAATCTCCTTTCTTTACGTTTCTAAATGAAAACTTCCCGTCGAAATCTGTATAGGTTTTCTGTCTTGTCCCTTTCAGGCAAACTTCAACTCCAACAAGCAATTCACCGGTTTTTTCATCGGTAACTGTCCCTGAAAGGTCCACCACGGCGAGTTCATTCGTTGCTGTTGCTTCGGTTTTTTTCTGTTCATTTTTTGTAAACCCGGCAAGTACAAAAAGAATTAAAGTTGCGGTCAATACGATCTGTTTCATGATACTGATTTTTCTGTTTTTACTGAAACAAAGCTATTTTCTCTGTATTAAAGGGCAGTTACAGAATTATTAAAAATTGATTAAAGAAGTTAAAATGTCCGTTTGCCGGTCACTTCGCCGTTTTCCGGCGAATATCGTTTCCATGTTCCCGATTTTTTGCCATTCCGGTAATTCATTTCGTAGATAAGCCTTCCGTTCTCGTCCCACACTTTCCATTCGCCGTGTTTTTTCCCGTTTTTGTAATTGGCAATAGCGACCTTCGTGCCATTCTCATTGTAAGTGGCCCAGGCCCCGTCGATCGCATTTTTTTTATAGTAGCGGATTTCGTTCAAATTCCCGTTTTCAAAATAAACACGTACTTCTCCATTTTTCAGGCCCTTTCTCAGGTTCATCTCCATTTTAATATTCCCGTTTTCAAAAACACTGGCGTAATGGCCAGAGTAGAGTTTTGTGCCGACTTTATAAACGCCGTCCTCTTCTTTTATGCTTTGTGCAAAAAGACTGGCCGAAAGCAGCATCAGTATCCCGAAAATGAATCCTGTTTTTTTCATAATTGTCTTTTTTCAGTTTAAAATATATTGTTTGATCTCCAATTTTTTTCGTCACAGGCCAGCCTGTTTTTGATACTGTTTCCCCGGGAAACCGATTGCCTGTTACACTTCCGGGAGCATCCTGAAAAACCCCGGCACCAGTTCGGATGCCAGGGCTGATCAACATGCGGGCAACTTGTGTTGCTGTTTTTATGAACCTGTTTACTGATGAATCGTTTGTCTTTTAAAAAAACGAATAGCTTGCTTTAATCCGGAATGTCATCCCGGGGCTGAGCATAGAGAAGAACTGATCATCTGCATGGTATGACCTGAATACAGATTTCTTTCTCTGGTTCAGCAGGTTTTCGATCTTTAAGCCGAGCTGGAACCGTTGTTTTCCCCCAAATGCTTTATTGACATTGATGTTAAGACTATGGAAAGGTACGCTGTAGATATCCGGACGGTCAACAATTCCGACGTATTGAAGCGTTTGGCCTTGCACGTTGTAATAAATTCCTGCATCGAGGCCTTTGCCAAAGCCATTTTCACTGCCATCGTAAGAAAACCCTGCATTGATAATGTATGGCGCCTGTCCGGCCATATCCCGGTATTGACTTATTGTTTGTCCGGTCCGTGCATTTTCAATCCGTGAGTTGTACTCTGTTGGGCCCATCTCGATTTGAGAATGAGTAAAAGTGAAATTGACCATTGCGCTGAAAGTTTTAAGGGGTTTTCCCAAAATCTTCAGGCTTTGCCGTAATTCTACTTCAACTCCTGCTACTTTTCCGTTGCCCACATTCCGGGGTTGGTACGAACCTGGTTGGGTTACATACTGTACAATTTCGATCGGGTTTTCAAATCGCTTATAAAATATTCCGGAAGATATGGTGTGCCCTCCTGTTTGAAACATTTCCCAACGGACATCAAAATTCTGAATATCTGTTTTTGTCAGCTTGCCGTTCCAATATTCAACGCCTGCCATGTCGTCGGCATCGCGGAACATGCCGCCAATAAATGTACGCCCGCTGATAGGATCGAAGATTTCGGCATACGATAATTCTTTAAACGAAGGGCGTGCAATGGTTTTGGACCATGAAAAACGCAGGTTCTGGTTTTCCGTAAGATTATAAATTAAGTTGAGCGAAGGGAAGAAACCCAGGTTGTCGAGGACCTTTTCATGATCAAGTATCCTCGTGCCAAGTTGATCCTGCCCGGTATAATGTTGTACGTAGTTTTCAGCTCTCAGTCCGACAATGGCCCTCAGCTTTTCCACCGGGCTCATTTCCACCGAGAGATACCCCGCCATATTGTCCACACTGGCGTCGAACTGGTTCGGGTTTACCGGGATGAAGGGGGCTTCGTACGTTGTTCCCCGTGAAATATTTCCATTATAAGGCCATAAATTTTCAGGACGGAATATTTCATCCGGGTCGCCGGTCAAGGGAACATTCCGGAGATTGACCGCAAAATTGCGGATGACAAAATCACGCTTTTTATACGTATAGGCGCTACCAAATTTTAATTTGGCAACTTCACCGTTCAGTGTAAAATCTTTGGTTACATGAAAAGCGCCCGACAGGTTCGTTTCTTCCAGCTCGCGCCATATACGTTCCGGGAAACCAACTTCTGTTCCGATGATGAAATTCCCGTTGGTTATTCCGTACCGGGTAAAACGAATATCCGGGTCGCTGATCGTTGACACGGTGGGCGATATTTTCCATTCGATGTCCCAGCCTTCTTCAACCCATGTATGTTTTCCGCTCAACAGAATGTTGGTCAGCGACCGTTGACTGTATTCGAGGTTGTGTTGAAACCCGGAGAATTCGGTTCCGAGGTTGGTCTTTGCATAGTCGAAAATAGCGGCCTGTGATTCGCCGTTTTGCAGATGCAGAAAGTTGATCTGGTATTTTACTTTTTTACTTTTTAAAGCTATTCCTGCCAGACCACTCCATAAAACGCTGTTTACCCCGTAGTCGCCCGACTGGTTTTCGCGTAACTCCATGTCTGTTTCGTTCAGTGAGCTTGACAAGCCATACCTGCCATATTCCGCCTTCAGATAAAATTCAATATCGTTTTTGTACGAAACTGCCAGGAGGTAACCTATGTCGTATTTTCCCAAATCCTTTTGATTCCCAAGGGTCGCACCTATACTGTAATCCATAAAGCTACGTGTACGGGAAGCAGCCAGTACCGGGTTGAACGATTTCAATATTTCACGGTACCGTATTCCTTTTTCACTGTTGGGATTGCCCACTACTTCGGAAAACAGGGGGATATTTCTGGTTGCGGGAATGTCGCGTGTACCGTCGTCGAAACCCATCCAGTCGGTTTTTCCACCTTTGTAGGTCAGGTATTTGTGGTTGAAATGGGATTCCGGATTGTATCCGGCACTCATAGATATTCCGGCGTTTTTTGTTTCAGGAAAGTCTTTGATATTGATGTTGATGACACCCCCTGTAAAGTCGGCGGGCAGATCGGCAGTAAAGGTTTTATTTACCACCATGTTGTCGATAACGTTGACCGGGAACATATCCATTTGCAGAGTATTCCTGTCAGGGTCAAGACCCGGAATGTCCAGTCCGTTTAAAATGGTTTTGGTATAGCGGTCTCCAAGGCCGCGGACAAAAACATATTTTCCGCCTTCGACCGATACGCCGGTTACCCGCCCCATAGAAGCAGCTGCACTTGAATCGCCGGTTTTTTTCAGTTCTGCCGAAGAAATACCGTCAAGCAGGTTTGCCGATTTTTTCTTCATGGCCTGCATGGCGGTTTCGGTATGGTATAAGGCTTTTGCCGTTACAACGGCTTCACCAATTTCAATGGTGGCTTCATTAAGTTTCAGGTTGTCAAGTATGGTAGCTTTCCCGGATTCAATCAAAACGTCTTTTATGTGAAGGGTTTCGTAAGAAATAAATGAAACCCGGATTTGATAAATTCCCGGGGCAATACTCAGGTTGAACTTACCATCAAGATCGGTAATCGTTCCGAGAGAGGTCCCTTCTGCAAAAATGGTTACGCCAGGTAGAAATTCACCTGTTTTTTCGTCGAAAACAGCGCCTCGCAGAAATCCGGGTTGTCCGAAAAGAACAACGGAACAAAAAAGGGACAGAAACAGGGTGATGGACAATGTAATTGCTCGCATGATTTTTTTTGTCATTATAAACCAAAACTCACAGGCATATTGGGCTGTGAGTTTTTCTGTAAATAAGGGTTAAACGGATGAGGATATTGGTTATTTAAACGGTACCAGCACCCCGGAGGCAGCAGCCCACGACCATGTGGCGAATTTTGTTTTATCGGCTCCCACAGCATTGCTTTTTAGTGTAACTGCCGTTGTAAAGGCATCAGAACCATCTTTAAAGAAATCAGGAATGGTTGTTCCTTCAGGAAGGGTAACCTGGAAATTTTTGAAGACACAAGTATAAAATTTGGGTATCTCATCAAAGGTTTGTCCCGGTTTTATATCGAAGAAATAAACATTTTCCATATCGGCATTGCTGTCGGTGCTATTGTTTTTTGCGTCGTTGTCAACCAGCCCGACAGCATCTTTTGCCTGCACACTGCCGTTTTTGATCATGTAATTTTTTACGGCAGCAGCGCCTTCAGGCCCGTCCAACTCAAAACATTTGTCGCCGGGATTAATTACAATAAAGTTGTCCAGCATGCCAATCCAGCTCTGATCTGCATCAATGGCATCGTCTTCTGTATTCCACACCAATGCGTTTTTTACACTTACTGTACCGCCAAACCATTCAATTCCGTCGTCCTGATTTGCAACAATCTCAATATTTTCGATTGTTGTTCCGGATCCAACACCGCCAAGGGTAAGCCCGTTGATTTCATTGCCTTCGCCAATGTTGGCGCCGCCATGACGAACGGACACATACCGGATCACACCTGAATTGTCGGCTGCATTTGTGCCACCATATAACCCGTTTTGATCAGAGGCAGGAATGCCTTCAATTTGTGCTGTTTCACCGGTTTTAACAGAGATCGGGGCATTTCCCAATACGATCAATCCTCCCCATAAACCGTTAAGGGTTGGGTCAAGATTAGGACTGCTTACTTGTCCTGGCTGAATTTCATCGGCCACCGAAGTAAAAATGATGGGTGAACCGGCTGTTCCTTCGGCCATAATTTTTGCACCACGGGCGATTAGAAGGGCTGTTGCATTGGCCCCTGTGCCAGCTTCTCCTTTTATAATTACTCCTGGTTCAATCGTTAACGTAACATCGGGTAATACGGAAACACGATTTTTTAATACATAAATTTTGCCTTTCTTCCAGGTTGTGTTGGCGGTAATGTTTGCAGAAACTGCAATTTCTTTCGCGATAGTTAACACAGCGGTTGCCTGGTACGATTGGTTTCCATTGTCGGTTACCGTGAGGGTCACAGAACCGGCTCCTGTATTAACGCCCGCTGTAAAGGTAATTGTTATGGTACCTGATGTTGAATTGGCTGTCCCGTCAGAAGAAACTGCTGCTGTCCCGTTAGTTGCATAGACAGATGAAGATTTAAATCCACCGGCTGTGGTATAGCTGAATGCTATTTCTACCGACTCCTCAATTACAACTGAAGTTTCAGAAGGAGAAATTACCGAAGGGGCGACAAATGTTTTATCTTCTTCACAGGAATTCAGTAAGAACAGGCTTCCTAAAAAAGGAACAAAGATAAAATAGGCTAACTTTTTCATAGTCATCATTATTTATTTTAATTGATGCAAATGAAACCTGATATTGTTACAATCTGATTAAAGAGCGTTTAATCTTGGATTACATTTCTGAAACCGAAATGCAACTGGAGGGCATTTACGGTCGAAAGAAATGGGGTAATCAGTTGCCGGCAGGATAGCACAAGGATATAACAGTTAGAAATTGTTGATAATGAATGTAACTGTTACTACAGGTAATAGTGAAAATAAAAAAGCAAGGAACACAAAATAAGGGATCAAAAATCCGGGGCAAACACATTTCTGATCGTTCAATATTCCTTACTTCCTGTTTCTTGCTCGATGGGAAGAGAAATCAATGGGAATAATTTTAGCTCACTTTTATTTCTTTTTCGTTTCTGAAGAACACGATCATCGCTACCGCCAGGGATAGCGAACTCAGAGTGGTAATGCCCCAAATCGTATTCCAGTTGTAAACCCCTTCCTGAAGGTTCATTTCAATAATTTGGCGGCTGATAAAGTTCCCAGCCAGCAGGCCTACCCCAAAGGTCACTAAGAAAATAAAACCCTGAGCCTGTGCCCGTAGCCCGGCAGGCGCCTTTTTGTCGATGTAAATTTGTCCGCCCAGAAAGAAATAGCCGTAAATGACCCCGTGTACCAGGATGCCCACAAAGTAAAACAACGGCTGCGCGGCCACCCCGCCCAGGTAGAAAGCCAGGTACCTCACGGCCAGCACGGCCAGCCCGATGACCATGGTCGTCCGGAGCCCGGTTTTGCGGATCACAAACGGCACGGTGAGCACAAAAGCCATTTCGGCCAACTGCCCGAAGTTCATGGTGATGCTGATGTATTTAAAACCCTGGTCGAGCAAAAATTCGGAGCAGTACGACCAGTACATCGAAAAGGGTATCATGGCCAAAAAGGAGATGAGGATGAACACGGCAAAATTGCGGTCTTTCATCAGCGACACGGCGCGCAGCCCCAGTGCATCAATCACCGAACCTTTCTGTCCTTTAGCGGGCGGCGGTGTTTTCGGAAGTCCCAGGTTGGTAAAAACAGCAAGCAGGCCAATCCCTGCCGCATAAAAAAATGGGATATTGGTGCCGTCGAAATCCAGTTTCAGCACGTTTACGGTGAAAAGGCTGCACAGGCCCGAAACCACCCACCCGATGGAGCCAAACACGCGGATACGCGGAAACAGTTCCGAAGGGGCATGGGCCATGGCAATGGCGCTGGTCAGGCTCCAGGTGGGCATGTGGAACAACATGGCAAACAGCAGGGCAACAAACAAAACAACCGGGTTGCTGACCACCGCGGCCAGCAACAGCAAAACAGCCGTGAGCAGGTTCAGGGCGGCCAGCACTTTTTCGCTGGCAAAAAACCGGTCGGCCACCATCCCGATCACCGGCGAAGCCATGCACCCGATGGCCATCGAACTTAAGATCAACGCTTTTTGTATGCCTTCCACGTTCATGTTGGTCAGGTAGGCCGCCAAAGGTACCCACCACACGGCAAACAGCATGTACTGGAAAAACATCATCAGGGACAAACGAAAACTCGTTGGGAAAATGAATTTTCTCATCAGATTAATGTTGGGTTAATAAGTAAAAAATAAGTGTTGTTGACCGGAAAGATAGGATTTTTATTTTTCAGATTAAAATTATTTTTTAACTGCTGCGGAAAATTTTCAGATCCGCGCAGTTTGTTGCTTTATTTTTTCTGATTTCTTGTTAAATTGCCAAATGCAAGTTCCTCCTAATCAACGACCAAATGAAAGAAGATTTTTTGCATTTTATCTGGAAACATCGTTTGTTCAGTAAAACGAACCTGAAAACCGTTTCGGGTGAAAAATTGGAGATTATTTCCACCGGTACTCACAATTTTGATTCGGGCCCTGATTTTTTTAACGCGAAAATCCGTATCGGGAATACGCTGTGGGCAGGGAATGTAGAAATACATACCCGTGCATCAGACTGGTACCAGCATCGGCACAATGAAGACGAAGCTTACAACAATGTGATTTTGCATGTGGTTGAAACTTCCGACCGGGAGGTGGCAGTGAACGGGAAGGTTCTGCCCTGCCTGATTTTAAATTATTCTGAAAAGTTGAAGGAAAATTACCTTTTGCTGCTTCAGTCGGAACAGTGGGTTGCCTGTCAGGACCGGTTTCACCTGATTGATCCGTTTGAAGTAAAATTTTGGTCGGGAGCCTTGCTCAGTGAGCGCCTGCTCTTGAAAACCGGAGATATCAAGGCGCTGCTTCAGCAAAACCAGAATGACTGGAACGAGACTTTCTATCAACTGCTTGCCCGTAATTTCGGGATGAAAACCAATGCACTGCCCTTTGAAATGCTGGCAAAGGCAACCCCACTTCATATTCTTGCCAAACACAAAAACGACCTTTTTCAGATTGAAGCCCTTCTATTCGGGCAATCGGGACTGTTGAACGAAGAACTGATCGGCGATGATTATTTTTTGAAACTGCGCGAAGAATATTCTTTCCTGTATAAAAAGTACAAGCTCAATCCGGTCGATGCCCATTTGTGGAAATTCATGCGCCTTCGCCCGGTTAATTTTCCGACCGTGCGCATCAGCCAGTTTGCCCGGTTAGTCTGTAAATCGACTGCTCTTTTTTCGAGGATCATAGAAACGGAAAGCATTAGAATGTTGGAACAATTTTTTGACGTGGAAAGTTCGGAATACTGGACCAGCCATTACCGGTTTAATAAAGAGTCGAAAAAAATACCCAAAAAGCTGGGAAGTTCAGCTTTTCAGAACATTGTGATCAACACGATTGCCCCGGTCTTGTTCATTTACGGAGAGATGAACGGAAAATATGAATTGAAAGACCGGTCGTTGTATTTTCTTGATGAATTGCCGCCGGAAAAGAATTCCATTACCGAAGGTTGGGAACAGATGGGAATCCGGGCGAAATCGGCTTTCGAGTCACAAGCCCTGCTTCAGTTGAGAAACGGGTATTGCCGCAATAAAAAATGCCTTGACTGCCGCCTGGGGCTCAAAATTATTGGCCGGGCCAACGATTCCGTGAATGGTACCTGATTCCGGCAGCATTTTTCTGGTTTCTTCCCTTTCATTGATTTTTCAAACTATCTTTGCCAAATGTTGTTATATTGGTTCAATCAATTGAAAGAATACCCATGAGGAAATATTTTGTGATCCTTTTCATAGTTTTTATTAGCTGCCAGGTTGCCCGGAAAGGCGGACAAAAAGATGTAATTACCGTGACCATTCTTCCACAGAAGTATTTTGTGGAACGCATTGCCGGCGAACTGGCGGAAGTGAATGTGCTAATCCCTCCGGGGGCCAGTCCCGAATTATATTCGCTGGTACCTTCGCAACTAAAGGATGTGGTGCGGAGTAAGGCATGGCTGCGCATGGGGCACGTGGGTTTTGAATTGTCGTGGACTGATAAAATTATAGCTGCCAATCCCGATATGCAAACTTTTGTGTTATCGGAAGGTATCGATCTGATTGTAGGAGAAGAAGAGCGCCATGACGACCATGCACACGCGGGTGGCGTTGACCCGCACTTTTGGATGTCGCCCCGCGAAGTCTTTATTATTGCCGAAAATACGATGAAGGCGCTCGTTCAATTATATCCTGACCACGAACTCCTGTTTCGTGAAAATTTTGAAAAACTAAAAACGGATATTGAAGAAACCGACCGGCATATATCAGAAGTACTGGCTGGTACCCGTAACCGCAGTTTCCTGGTTTTTCACCCGGCCCTCACTTATTTTGCCCGTCAGTACGGACTGGAGCAGGTTGCACTCGAAAAAATGGGAAAAGAACCTTCGCCAAAACATGTAAAAGAAGTAGTTCAATTTGCCCGTGAAAAAAATATACGGGTCATTTTTATTCAGAAGGAATTCGACCGTACCAATGCCCGTATTATTGCTGAAGAAATTAACGGGAGCATCGTCCAGATCAATCCGCTTGCGTACGATTGGCTGGCACAGATGAAAGAAACCACGGAAAACCTGAAAAACGCGCTGAATTAATGAGCCTGATTCTTGAAATACAAAACCTGACAGTCAGTTACGAAAAGGTAAAAGCGCTGGAGAATGTAAACCTGACGGTTTCGGAAGGCGATTTTCTGGGAGTGATCGGGCCCAATGGAGGTGGTAAAACAACTTTGCTGAAGGCCATCCTTGGCCTGGTAAAACCTTCGTCAGGAAGCATCCGCTTTTATTTCAAAAAATCAGATACCAATGCGATTGGCTATCTGCCTCAAATTAACCAGATCGATAAAAAATTCCCGATCAGCGTGCTCGATGTGGTGCGTTCAGGAAAAACAAACGGAATACGGGGCCTTCGTTCCGACAAAAAAACAGAAAACGGGAAGGCCCTTGCCCTGCTTAGGGAAACAGGTATTGAGCACATCGCCCATAAGCCTATAGGAGAGCTGTCGGGCGGGCAAATGCAACGGGTTTTTCTTTGCCGTGCACTGATGAGCGATCCCGGACTGCTGATACTTGACGAGCCGGATTCGTTTGTCGATAGTAATTTTGAAGGTGAGTTGTATGAGAAACTGCGTGAGCTGAACAAACGGATGGCCATCATGTTAGTTTCGCACGATGTGGGTACGATTGCGCAATATGTGAAAACCATTGCCTGTGTAAACCTGCACCTGCACTATCATCCGTCGAACAAAATATCGACCGAACAACTGGCTTCGTACAACTGTCCGTTGCAAATCATTACGCACGGGCAAATCCCGCATACTGTATTAAAAACCCACGATCACGACCATTGACATGAACGGACTACTCGAACTTTTTCAGTTTAAATTTTTTCTGAATGCAGTTATGGCGGCCCTTTTATCCGGCATTTCGTGCGGTATTGCAGGAACTTATATTGTTTCCCGCCGGAAAGTTTTTATTACCGGGGGCATCACCCATGCTTCCTTCGGGGGGATCGGACTGGCTTATTTTCTAAGTTTGCATCCGTTGCTGGGAGCTGCTGTTTTTGCGGTATTTTCGGCTTTCGGCATTCAGTTCTTCAGTCAGAAGGCCGAAGTCCGGGAGGATTCGTCGATTGCGATCTGGTGGTCATTGGGCATGGCGTTGGGCATCATTTTTATATATCTTACGCCGGGGTATGTCCCCAATCTGATGAGTTACCTGTTTGGCAGTATTCTTACGGTTACCGGTTCCGAGATATTACTGATGGCAGCTTTAAATATATTGCTGGCCGGTTTTTTCATTTTTTTCTTCCGCCCCATCCTCTACGTATCGTTTGACGAAGATTTTGCCCGGACTTCGGGTATCCCGGTCAACCTGATGAATTACCTGATGATGGCGCTGGTCGCATTGACCATTGTACTGAACATCCGTGTAGTAGGGATTATCTTAGTATTGTCGCTGCTGACCATTCCGCAGGCTACGGCCAACTTGTTCACCAAATCGTTCAAAATACTGATCTTTGTCTCGACAGGAATTGCTTTTCTGGGCGCCTTTACCGGCTTGCTGGTTTCGTATTTTGCCGACATTCCGTCAGGAGCGGCCATTATTTTCACTTTGGTCATTATTTTCGGACTGGCAAAATTGTCGAAATTAATTGCTGAATGAAGAACAAAGACGAAATGATAAGCTGTGCCGGATGCGGTTTTCAAGCGCGGAAAGGCGACCTCGACCGTTCGTGCAGCAACTGTTTTGCCTGTACCGGATGCGAAATGTATATCTGCCCGAAATGCGGAAATGAAATTGTGGTGAAACCAATGAAACCAATGGGGAAGAAATAGGAGAAGACCTTTCTCCGATATGATAATGCAATATATACACCCGATCAGCTCTAATTTTATTGCACCGTGTCCCGTTTTCTCAATTTTGAACAAGGTTAATTTTGAACATGTTCCATTTAATTTTGTATTTTTCAATTTTTAAATTGATGTCTGAATATTGACAATCCGAACAGTTATAAATTTCAAAAAGAATGAAAAAGCAGGACGGCTTTCCCGGACAACTAAGCTATGTGATCCCGGACAAAATTCTGGAGCTTGTCAAAAGCAATCCGCTTACCGCCGACCTGTATATTACCGATATTGGTTATTACCCGCAGGCCCGGCACCATTTCAGGGAAAGGAAAGAAGGGGTGTCCCAGGCCATTCTTATTTATAATGTTGAAGGGAAGGGATTTATTTTAGCGGGAAATGAAAAGCATGAACTCCCAACCGACCATTTTTATATTATTCCGCCGGGCATGCCCCATTCCTACCATGCCGATAATGAAAATCCCTGGTCGATTTACTGGGTTCATTTTGCAGGGACAAAAGCCAGGTTGTTTTCACGGAAAGTCCTTCAGCCGGTGAGCCTCGAACGAGAGAAAACTTCGCGGGTAAACGAACGACTTGAACTGTTCAGTGAACTTTTCCGGAACTTAGAGCGGGGATATGGGATTGAAACCCTCGAATATGTAAACCTTTGCCTGAACTATTTGTTGGCCTCGTTCACCCATCCCGGGCAATTCCGGGCAATAAAAGAAAGTGCGGAAAAAGACCCGGTTGGGCAAAGCATCAATTTTATGCTGGAAAACATAGGCAGGAAACTGGCATTGAACGACCTGGCTGAAGTGGTGGATTTGTCGGCTTCGCATTTTTCGCGCCTGTTCGTAACCCGTACCGGGCATTCGCCCATCGATTACTTCATCCAGTTGAAAATTCAGCGGGCCTGCCGTTTGCTCGACAATACCGATTGGCCTATTGCCGGGGTAGCCCGTGAAACAGGATTTGAAGACCAGTTCTATTTTTCGCGCCAGTTCCGAAAAGTGATGAACATGTCGCCCCGCGAATACCGGAAAAGATGAAAACCTGTTTGTTGCAAATCAAACGGAAGATCGGCATATTTGTACCACCATAAACTACACACGATTATGAAGAAAAACATCTTACTGCCATTTGCATTGATTTTTCTGATGCTGGCAGGTACCGCCCAGGAAAATAAGTTCAGCACCTATTACAACCAGCGCCGGACTTTGTTTGAACTGCTTCCCGACACAAAAAATGAAATCATTTTCCTTGGGAACAGTATTACCGACGGCTCGGAGTGGGTTGAACTGTTTGGTGACCTGCGCGTAAAAAACCGGGGGATCAGTGGCGACACGACGGAAGGGGTGTTATACCGTCTTAACGAAGTAACCCGCTCGAAACCCGACAAAGTATTTATCCTGATCGGTATCAACGACTTATCACGCGACATACCAAAAGACACTGTTTTTCAGAATATATGCGCTATTGTTACACGGATCCGCAAAAGTTCGCCCAAAACCGATATTTCCGTCCAAAGCATTCTGCCGGTAAATGCTTCGTTGGAAAAATTTCCAAAACACACCAATAAAGGTGAAGAAGTAATCTGGGTCAACCGGCAATTGAAAAGTTGGTGCGACACGAACCGGGTTGCGTTTATTGACCTGTACAGCCGTTTTAAAAACCCGGGCGACAACCTGCTCAACCCGGCCTATACCAACGACGGACTGCACCTTACCGGCGAAGGATATGTGCTTTGGGCCGGTATTGTAAAACCGCTGGTATTTAAAAAATAGATTTTCCAAAGATCATCATTATAAAAGAAAAGGAGATTTCTGCGGACGGAACAAACGACCTAAGAAATCTCCATATTTGCTTATTCAGAATTGTTTGTATATTTGCCGCATTATTAACCGCGTGTTCTTGATAACCACGTAAAAAACAAGAGAAATGAAAAAAAAGGTTTCTGTTCTTTTCATGCTGGCAGGTATCTTATTCGCCACCTGCCTGATTATTTCCAACATTCTTGCTTCCAAAATTATGATGGTGGGGCCGTGGGCAGCGCCTGCCGGAGTGCTTATTTTCCCGCTCGCTTACATTATTAACGATGTGATTGCCGAAGTGTGGGGTTTCCGGAAAGCCCGTCTGATCATCTGGGCTGGTTTTGGAGTGAACATCCTGGCTGTTTCGTTCCTCAGCCTCGGAATTGCCGTTTCCCCGGCCCCGTTCTGGCAGGGACAGGAGGCTTTCGCAACAGTGCTGGGCAACACCCCACGAATTGTTGCAGCCAGCCTGCTGGCCTATTTGTTCGGGTCGTTCCTGAATGCCTACGTGATGAGCAAATTCAAAGTGCTGACCAAAGGCAAAGGTTTTTCTATTCGGGCAATTCTTTCAACACTGGTGGGAGAAAGCGCCGATTCGCTCATTTTTATCAGCATCGCGTTTGCCGGAATTTTCCCGTTTAAAGTACTTCTGGGGATGATGGCCACACAGGCCCTGATCAAAACAGTTTATGAAATTGCGGTGCTACCACTCACCATTTGGGTAGTTGCCAAAGTAAAAAAACTGGATGGCGCCGATACTTATGATTATTCAGTTTCATACAATCCGTTCCGTTTAACTTCAATTTAAAATGACTGAAGATAAAGCGCTGGTTGTTTTTTCAGGCGGACAAGATTCAACGACCTGCCTGTTTTGGGCAAAAAAACATTTTACTGAAGTGTTTGCCATTGCTTTCGATTACGGGCAACGGCACAAGATTGAACTGGAAGCAGCAAAAAGAATTGCTGAACGGGCAGGAGTTCAGCTACAAATCTTCAAAATTGATTTACTGGCACAACTAACCGAAAATGCGCTCACTTCGCAACAAATAGAAATTGAAAAGGAAAAACCTGCCGACCGTCCGCCGAACACGCTGGTAGAAGGCCGCAACATGTTGTTCCTGACCTACGCTGCCATTTTTGCCAAAGCCAGCGGCATCAATCATTTGATCACCGGCGTCGGACAGGCCGATTTCAGCGGGTACCCTGACTGCCGGAACGATTTTATCGTGTCGCTCAACCAAACGTTGAACCTCTCGATGGATATTCAGTACACTATTCACACACCGCTGATGTGGAAAAACAAGGCTGAAATATGGCAACTGGCCGATGAACTTGGTGTTTTCGGTTTGGTACGGGATGAAACAGTGACCTGTTACAACGGCATCAAGGGTGCCGGATGTGGAGAATGCCCGGCCTGCAAATTGCGCAACCGGGGATTGGAAACGTATTTAAAAACAAAAAATATATAATTCTTTCACGACATGGACAACCTGAACAACCTCGGGAACGAAACCGGTTATTCGTTCGATTACAAACCGGATGTCCTGGAATCGTTCGGCAACAAACACCCGGAACACGATTATTGGGTGAAATTCAATTGCCCCGAATTTACCAGTTTGTGCCCCATTACCGGCCAGCCCGATTTTGCAACCATTTACCTCAATTATATTCCCGGTGAAAAATTAGTTGAAAGCAAAAGCCTGAAATTGTATTTGTTCAGTTTCCGCAATCATGGAGCATTTCATGAAGATTGCATCAACATCATCATGAAAGACCTGATTGCGCTACTGGACCCGAAATACATTGAGGTATGGGGAAAATTCCTGCCCCGGGGCGGCCTCAGCATCGACCCGTTTTGCAATTACGGGAAACCCGGTACCAAATACGGGGAAATGGCATGGTTCCGTATGCAAAATCACGATCTGGATCCGGAAAGAATTGACAACAGATAAGGGCAAGGAGACCTTCTCGGAAAACCTCCTTACTGTTTTTTAGTGGTCTTTTTTACCGGTTTAGGTTTTGCTTTACTTTGTAATGCCTTGATCTCGGCTTCCAGTTTTCCTAATTTTTTATCTTTTTCCTCGATTACTTTTTTCAGCGCTTTGATCTCTTTCTCCACTTCTCCGGTTGGCGCTACTTTATCGAGCCGCAGGCTGAAATCGTTCAACACATTCATATAATTGATAAACGCTTCGTATGGTGTTTCATACGGATTAAAATATTTATGTACCTCGCCATCGGAGAAAAACTTGGTGCACATGTAATAAAAATGATCGCTGGCCTGTAAAAAATTCCAGTCTTTCACAAGGTCGGAACTGGTCACTTTCTGCATCCGGTCGCTCAGTTCGTACAGTTTGTTAAATGCTTCGTTTTGAAGTTGGTTCCCAAGCCAGGCCGTCAGGTCGCGTTCTTCATCGGCCCACGAAATGGTGTGCGGCACGTTCACCACTGAGATGGGCTGGAACTTTTCCGCCACTTCCGAAGGCGTGGCAAATTGCAGTTTCCCACTTTTAATGGCCTCGCCGGGCAATGCTTCCATGAACTTAAAGATCCCGGTAGAAGCATCCTGATGTTCGCCAAACGTTTCGTAATCCATGAAAATATTGAAAATCTCATCCTCCGGTTTGGCATTCATCCAACGGACAAACTTATCAGCCGTGAGCGGGTATTCGTTCCATCCCTGGTTTGAGAAACGGAAGGCAATGTCGTCGCTCAGTTTGAAGTTACGCATCAACACTTTCAAGCGCGGATTAATGGCATTTACATACAAGTAATTGGGCGATTTCCAGCCGAGAACGTGTTTGGCGCCTTCGGCAAGCATGGCTTTGTAGCCCAGTTCGGCGATGGTTTGTCCAATCTCGTCGGAATAAACCAACTCTGTATTTCTGAAAACCGTTGGTTTTTGTCCGAAATATTTTTCAATCAACGCGTCGTGTTCCTGAATTTGCCGGATAAACAATTCCTTGTTTTTCAGCGCCACCAGCGAATGAGAATAAGTTTCCGACAGGAACTCAACCTGTCCGGTTTCTGCCAGGTCACGAAAAGAACCGATCACCTCGGGGGCGTACAATTCAAATTGTTCGAGCGCCAATCCCGAAATGGAATACGCAATTTTGAACTTCCCCTTGTGCTTTTTTATCAGTTCGAGCATCAACTGATTGGCAGGCAGGTAACAACGGTCGGCCACCTTACGCAAGATCGACTCGTTGGCAAAATCGTCGTAATAATAATGGTCGTTGCCTATATCGAAGAACCGGTACTTCCGGTATCTGAATGGTTGATGAATCTGAAAATAAAAACAAATGGCTCTCATATCGTTGGTTGGTTTAAGCGGTTTTTAAAACTTCCAAATAAATATCGCGGACATTCTTTGCCGAATTTTTCCAGCGCAGGTTGTCTACTTCTTCTTTTCCGTATTTCACAAACATTTCGTGAAGCGCCGGGTAATTCAATAATCCATAAATGGCATCGGCCATAGCGTGCGTGTCCCAATAATCGGTTTTAATAGCAAATTTCAATATTTCGGAAACGCCCGACTGGCGCGAGATAATGACCGGCACATTGGTTTGCATGGCTTCGAGCGGCACAATGCCAAAAGGCTCGGAAACCGACGGCATCACAAACACGTCGCTCATACGGAACATATCGAACACATCGTCGCCTTTTAGAAAACCGGTAAAATGGAACCGGTCGGCAATTTTCAGGCTGGCGGCACGGCGTACCATCGCGTTCATCATGTCGCCGCTCCCGGCCATCACAAAACGGACATTGTTCATTTTCTGAATCACTAAGTTGGCGGCTTCTACAAAATATTCAGGCCCTTTTTGCATGGTGATCCGGCCCAGAAAAGTCACGATCTTCTCGTTGACCCCTTTTTTTAGCCGTACTTTTTCTTCCTGCGAAAGCGGTTCCACAGCATTGTAAACCGTAACCACCTTTGCCGGATCGATTCCGTATTTTTCAATTACGATATTGCGGGTGAGATTGCTCACCGTGATGATTTTATCGGCGGCTTCCATCCCCTGTTTTTCAATGTTGTACACCTGTGGGTTTACGTTGCCGCCACTGCGGTCGAAATCGGTGGCATGGACATGGATGACCAATGGTTTTCCCGAAGCCCGTTTTGCCGCAATTCCCGCCGGATAAGCCAGCCAGTCGTGTGCATGGATCACGTCGAACCCGGTATCGCGGGCAATTACTTCGGCCACTAACGAATATTTGTAAATTTCGTGAAGCAAGTCTTTGTCGTATTTCCCGGTAAACTGAAGTTTTCCTTCGGAATCCGTCTCAATAAAACGGGTTTTTTCTGAAACCGTTTTTGAACTCATCTGCCAGAATTCTTCGGGGTCGGTATAGGGCACAATGCCCGATTCCACTTCGTAATATTCTATTTTTTTCTGAAGGTCGCTAAAGGTGACCGTTTTACGGGCAATTGGGACGGTATTGGCGCCGATCAGTTTCATGGCCGACTGGTCTTCGTCGCCATACGCTTTCGGAACAACAAAAACAACGTCCACGTCTTTGTATTCGGCCAGTCCTTTGGTCAGTCCGTAACATGCTGTTCCTAAGCCTCCCGATATGTGGGGCGGAAATTCCCACCCGAACATCAATACTTTCATAGACAGTCATTTTTTTCTGTTATTCTTCATATTTCCGCACCATTTTCCAGGCCTTGATCACTGCGGCTACGCTCCAGGCCTGGCTGATAGCGCCTTTGGCCGTGTGGGGCGGGTTGCCGTTATATGTTTCTGAAATAGTGCCGATACAATGTTCCGACATCTCTTCTTCAAATCCATCCATCAACTTCTGCACAAACGGAAGCCCACCGCGTTTGTGGATATTGAGATATGCTTTCACAAAGAACTGGATGAACCAGGGCCATACCGTTCCCTGGTGTATTGCCCTCTCCCGTTCTTCGGGCGAACCTTCGCATTGCCCTTTGTACAAGGGGTCTTGCGGCGATAAGCTACGCAAACCGCGGGGCGTGAGCAACTGTTTCTTCACCACGCTAAGTACCAGCTTTTGTTTTTCCCGGTCGAGCGGCGAATAATCGAGGGCTGCCGCAATGAGCATGTTGGGGCGCACCTCCCAATTCTTATAATTGCCGGTGGCATAATCGGCCAGGTAGCCTTTGCCATCGTCCCAGAAGGTTTCGATAAACGAACGGGCAACCGAACGCGACAAGGGTTCCCATTCGTCAACAAATGCTTTGTCGGCGTTGGCCTGTGCCAGTTCGAGGGCGAAACAGATGGCATTATACCAGAGCGCATTTACCTCAACGGCCATTCCCGGGCGATGTACCACCGGTTTCCCGTCGATGTACGAATCCATCCAGGTCAGGGCAATATCTTCGGAGGTTCCCGAAATCAGCCCCTTTTCGTTCATTTTTATATTGAATTTTTGTCCTTTCGCATACCCGTTCAGGATTTGTTTCATGGCCGGTCCATACTTCGACCAGATATAAGATGAATTTTTTGTGTACAAATGATATTCCTGCAAAGCCCAGAAAAACCAGAGCGAAGCATCAATGGCATCGTACTCGCTACAGTACATTCCGCAAATTTTAGGAAACAATCCGTCGTTAAGTCGTTCTAATTGGGTGTCAATTACCTTTTCAAAAATTTCCGGTTCGTCCCTTTCTAAAGTTAGTCCGGGCAAGGCCACGAACGTTTGACGGGTACGCGGCCCGTACCATGGGAAACCGGCGATAATATCGGTTTTGTCGTTCTTCCTGAAAATAAATTGCTGGGCTGCATTGTCGATATTTCCCAAAAATGTATCGCGGGGGATGCGTTTGCTTTCTTCACGGGTGAATTTTTGCTTCAATCCCAGCGGTTTCGAGTCGATAGTGCCTGCCGAGAACACGATGCTTTCGCCTTTCTTAATTGGCAATTCAAAATAGCCGGGGGCAAACAGGTCTTCCTGGTATTCGTATCCTCGGTGCTGTTCTTTCAAGTATTCAATATTATAATACCAATGCGGGACAGGAATAAATTCGGGTTCTTTTGAGAATTGCAGGTGCAGGTACGGATACCCGTCGTACATCCTGATTTTTATACCATTTCCGATAGGTTTATATTTGGTGTTGGCATACATGTTGGCTTTACTCAGCGTGTGCACATTCCGGAAGGCCAGAAAAGGCTTGAACCGCAAAGTGGTTGGTGAATGGGCATCCAGTAAGGTATAACGGATCAGAAGTTGTTGTTCGTTCTCAACCAGTAGCCGGTCGCGCTGCAACACCACGCCCCCCACGCGGTAAACGGTACGCGGAATGTGTTCCACTTCCACGTCGCGAATGTATTTATGCCCTTTGGGTTCGTAGTGGTCGCCCGAGTATTTGTGGATACCCAGGTTGAATTCGGCTCCATGTTGAATCAGGGTTTCATCGAGCGACGAAAGCAATACATGTTTCCCGCCGTCCAGCTCTTCGAGCGGACAAACGAGCAAGCCGTGGTACTTTCTGGTATTACAGCCTGAGAGGGTCGTACACAGGTAAGACCCTGCCCGGTTGGTCCGGAGCAATTCGCGGTACAACGAATACTCAAGATTGACCAACTGATTTTTATCGAATTTCAAGTAGCTCATGACTTCAGAAATTTTTAGCCGAAAACCAATAAACCAACAGGATGTTTAGTAGAATAGAAAGGTGGCTTAAAGATACATAATAATCTGTTACCCTTTAATTTATTCTGATAAAAACCTTGTCATTTCACCCTGAAAGTATGTTTTTTCAATTTTAAAGTTAAGAAACGGAAAAATTTCCGTTAAGCGATCAATCTGACGAAGGTTGTACAACAGAAATTTCCGGTATTCTTCGGAAGCCGGATTGAAGGCCCGGTGCATTGCCGCCTTTCGTATTTTCAGGACCTCTTCCGCCAGTTTCAGGCTGTCGTCGGAAACCATTGTGCGGCAAAACCGGGAATAAATGTATTCCACCGCCGTATCGCTCAGATGCAGCATGTCGCTGGCATAGAAGCGGTAATCGCGCAGTTCGTCCATCAGTATTTCGTAGGAAGGAAAGTAGTAACACAGTGCAGCGCCGTATTCTTTTACGATCTGGTCGACAGCCAGTAAAAGGGTGGCTTTGCTGCGCTGGTTTTCGATGGCCCCGTCTTTCCAGTGGCGGATCGGGCTGACGGTAAATACGATTTTTATGTTTGGGTTAAATTTCTGAAGATCATCGGTCAGTGTACGATAAGTTGCTACAATCTCATCAACTGTGAGCCGGTAGCGGTGAAATTCGCAGGCTGGTAGTTTATGGCAGTTGGAAACCACCTGTTTGCTGTGTATTGATTCGTACACCCAGGCCGTGCCGAAAGTAAGGATCAGGAAACGGGCCTCTCTCAGGAACAATGATGATTGTTGCAACTGATGGTTAATAGTATGCAAAACCTGTTCCTTGCCGGTCCCCGAAAAGCGGCTGTGGTGCAAAAAACTATTCCATACTCCCCGATCGGAAAAAAGATCGTCAGCCTCGAACTGCCGGGGCTGCATCAGCAACTTCAGGCTGTTGGCAAGCGAAACCGGGTTATACAAGATCCCGAACGGATTGACATCGACGTTAAATTTCAGGTTGGCAAGCCGTTGACCAATATTTTCCGTAAAACACGAACCCATCAGCATCACACCCGACTGGTAATCGATTTTCCAGGGGCAGGGAGGTATTTCAACTTCAGTAAAAAATTTCATAATCCGATATTTTCCGATGCTTGATATTAGATGCCCGATATTAATTACCGTACTTTTCTGATTTCTTCTTTTTTCAGCACCATTGCCGTGCGTGAGGGCAAATACATGCGCAGGTAATGTTTGCCGCCCAAACCGGTTTCTGGTTGAGTGTAGTACCACGCATTTTTGTCAATCCGGTTTTGCCCTCCAAAACGTTCTTCGTCGGTATTGAATGCCATCCGGAATTTCGATGGCCCCATTTCCAGCCCGTAACCGGCAAACGACTGATTGGGGTGAAAATTGAATACAAATAAGAACGGCCCGCGCCAAAAGGCCAGTATTTTATTTTCGTTATGGTCGTACCCCCAGTAAACATCTGGTATTTCGAGCAATTTGTTGTCGCGTGCAAACCCGATCAGTTCGCGGTCGAAATCGCTTAACCAATGATAGCGGAGTTCAGGGTTGTCGGCCAGATTCCACAGGCGGCGGGCATGTTTATACGACCAGTTGTTGCCTTCGCGCGGGAAATCAATCCATTCGGGGTGGCCAAACTCGTTGCCCATAAAATTCAGGTAGGCGCCACCGGCAGCCGCCACAGTAGCCAGACGGATCATCTTGTGCAGGGCCACTCCGCGGTCAACAATCAGGTTGGGCTGGTCTTTCCGCATACTGAAATACATCTCTTTATCGATCAGCCGGAAGATAATGGTTTTGTCGCCCACCAGCGCCTGGTCGTGCGACTCGGCATAGCTCACCACTTTTTCGTCGGCCCGCTTTGATGTCAGTTCATGAAACAACTCGCCCATGTTCCAGGCTTCATCGGGAACATCTTTAATCAATTTGATCCAATAATCAGGAACACCCATTGCCATCCGCAAATCGAAACCCAGGCCTCCCTGGTCAATCGGAACGGCCAGCCCCGGCAGTCCGCTCATTTCTTCGGCAATGGAAATGCCGTTCGGGTTGATCTCGTGGATCAGCTTATTCGCCATGCGAAAATAAACGATGGCCTCCACATCCACGTTCGGGTTGAAATAATCGTCGTAGCAGGTGAATGCTTTTCCCAATCCGTGGTCGAAATACAACATGCTGGTCACCCCGTCGAAGCGGAATCCGTCGAATTTAAATTCCTGAAGCCAGTAAGCAATATTGGAAAGCAGGAAATGTAACACTTCGGGTTTCCCGTAATTGAAGCAATACGAGTCCCAGGCCGGGTGTTCGCCCCGCGGCCCCTCGTGGAAAAACTGGAAACGGGTGCCGTCGTATTTTCCCAAACCTTCAATTTCGTTTTTTACGGCATGCGAATGCACTAAGTCCATAATGACAGAAATGCCCATCCCATGTGCTTCGTCAATCAACTGTTTCAACTCCTCCGGCGTTCCGAAACGCGACGAAGGCGCGAAAAATCCGGATACATGATAGCCAAAACTTCCGTAGTATGGATGTTCTGGGATGGCCATCAACTGAATGGTATTGTACCCTGCTTTTTTGATGCGGGGAAGAATATTTTGCCGGAACTCGTTAAAAGTATGCACCCGCTCTTCTTCGCCGGCCATGCCAATATGCGATTCGTAAATCAGCGGCGCCTCACCGGTACGCTGAAACGCTGAATTTTGCCATTGGTACGAAGTTTCCGGTTGCCATACCTGCGCGTTAAAAATCAGCGTGTTTTCGTCCTGAACTACCCGACGGCACCAAGCCGGAATGCGCTTTGCCGATCCGCCGTTCCAGTGCACCGACAAAGCATACAGGTCGCCGTGTTTCAGTTTTTCGCCGGAAAGGACGAGTTCCCAGTTCCCGTTCCCGGTATTTTTAAACTGAAAACCTCCCTGCTCCTGCCATCCGTTAAATTCCCCAATCAGAAAGATGGCTGTAGCGCCGGGCGCCCAGTCACGGAAAACCCAGTTTTTACCGGTTTTATGAAGCCCATACCATTGATGCCCTTGCGCAAAACCTGTCAGCGAATTTTCGCCACACAATTCCTTTTCCTTGTTTTCGGCAAACTCCAACCACGAAAAAATAGTGGCAGCGTATGGTTTTAGCCAGGGATCATTTTGTATGAAAAGCGGGTATTCCATTCTTATTTTGTTTTGCTAAAGATAAGCAAACAAATACGAATCATGGAGTGGGCTGTAAGCAGATTTCTTATCCGGGCCGGAGCTTTGTTACTTAAGAAACATTTCTACACAAACGGCCCAGACGATAATTCCCAGAAAAAAGGCAAAAGCTCCGTGCAACTGGCCGGTTGCGGTGTATCTTTTGTGTTTTTTCCCGTCCGCTTTTTGGTTGCCCATCCACAAAATTGCACCGGCGACAATTCCCCCGATTCCTCCAAGTAATGCCAGCAAATATGCAATAGCGATCATGTTGCCCCCGGTATTTTCCTGAACAGGCATAGGATGATAACTACTTGCCGGCTCCCGGCGGAAAGACGGTACACCTTCATGATACAATGGAGGCGGAGAAACGAAAAGTTCGTTTAATTCATTGATTGTAGCAGCCTGTTGCCAGTTGGGCAGCCCTTCAAACCATGCCAGCGTTGACGGTCCGACCTCTTTCACCCTCAGTTCATCAATCGAAAAAGGACCGGCTTGCTGATTGTTCTCAACGATAAAATATTTTCTCATGTTGAATTTAGTTTTTCCCATGTAATTTATTGGAAAATATTCAATAAGTCAAGCATGAAGAACAACTTGTTTGGTTTTTGCCATCCGGAGCAATAAATAACCGGCAATTCCAGAAATGACCGACCCCAAAAGGATCCCCACTTTTGCCGAGTCAAGGAAAGCTGTGTTCTCAATAAAAGCCAGGTTGGCAATAAATATCGACATGGTAAACCCGACTCCTGCCAACATAGCTATACCGGCCACCTGCGTCCGGCTAACGTCGCCCGGCAGATCGGCCAGTTTCAGTTTAACGCCCAAAAAAGAAAACAGGGTCACGCCAAGCAGTTTCCCGATAAACAGACTAAGCGCAATAACAACAACAAGCGAAAGATCGATCTGCATAGTTGTACTGAACGAAACGCCCGCATTGGCAAATGCAAATACCGGCATAATAAAGTAGGCCACCCAGTTGTGCAGCGAATGTTCGAGGTGTTGAAGCGGCGATTGGACCTTGCCGGTCCAGTCTTCCAAATCATCAATCTGTTCAATTTGCTCCGTCGTCAGAACAGGGTCCTCGTTGTCTTCCGCTTCCTTTATGTTTTGGGTAATCTCCTTTAATTTGTGAATGTAAGTTTTAATATCAATCTGTTGCCGTATGGGAATGGTAAAAGCCAGTAAAACACCTGCTACTGTGGGATGAATGCCCGATTTCAGGAACAACAGCCAGACAAAAGTTCCCAAAATGGAAACGACATACTTGTTGTATACCTTCCGTATAGAAAGAAAGGTAAGTATCAGCAACGGAAAAACCGACAGGCCCAGCAACAGCCAGTTAATACCGGAACTGTAAAAAACAGCTATTACCAATACTGCCCCGATGTCGTCCACTATGGCAAAGGCAGTGAGAAAAATTTTCAGGCTCAGAGGCACCCGTTTGCCCAACAGGTTTAGTATGGCAAGCGAGAAGGCAATATCGGTTGCCATTGGGATGCCCCATCCTCTGGCTGTTTCCGGGTCTTTGTTCAGAAGGAAGAAGAATGCTACCGGCAGCAACATTCCGCCTAAGGCAGCAAAAAAGGGGAAAGAGGCTTTTCGTACCGAATTAAGTTCCCCGATCAGGAGTTCCCTCTTTATTTCTAAGCCGATCAGGAAAAAAAATAAGGCCATAAGTCCATCGTTCACCCACAATATCAATGGTTTTGTAAGTTCAAAATGGGTACTGCTAAATCCGATTTTGTATTGCCATAATAATTCGTAGGACGACGCCCAGGGGGAATTGGCCCATATCAGGGCAATGATGGTCGCGGAGAATAACAGAATTCCACTGAAACTTTCAATTCTTGTAAATTTTTGAAACGGAGTAATTATTATTTTTTCAATCATGTACTATTTTTTGATTTTAAAATCCGGGATTTAAAATTATTGTCCCCGGTTAAGATATAAATATCTTTCCAAATACCGCCGAAAAATTTCATTCATATTCTTAACTTTATGCAAAAATCAAAACTTAGCCGTCATGAAAAAACTTATTTTATTTGCATTGATACTTTCCGTAGGGCAGGCGATGGCCCAGTTCGTTTCCAATCCATACAGCCCAACCCGGATAGGTGATTTCATCATCCAAAACGGGAAAATCTATTATATAAAACAAGTCGGCTTGCCTTTCAGCCCTGAAAATTATGCCGGGATGTTGCTGAAGAAAGACACGCCCAACGAAGCCATCAAAGTAAACATGAATGTAAAAGAAGGCCTGAAAGGCACGTTTACCAACTATCCACTCGACTGGTCAAGCCCGGGTTACAAATTACGGAAACTGGAGCCTTTTTTACTGATGCCGTTCAATGCAACTTTTGAAATTGAAAAGCAGACCCACGGATATGTACTGAAGGTCACCAATATCTGGTTCAACGATTCAAATGAAAAAAGGAACCTTACGTTGGAAGATATTGTGCTGTCGAAAGGGGGGAATGTGTTCTCGAAAGAAAAAAAAGAAGTCCGTTCGCTTTCCATTTTAAACATGAACCTGAACGAAGTTTTTATGCCGCAAATGACCTTCTGATATTATCCCAGGCTAAAGAATGATGACAGAAAATACGCTGTTCTTTATTCCGGTTTTAACCGGACTGGTTTTTATAATTACCGGAATCATATTATTGAAGTTTCCGCCCAAAAAGAGAAATAGTTTTTATGGTTACAGGACTGCCAGTTCAATGAAAAACCAGGAAAGATGGGACTTTGCTCAAATATACTCTTCAAAAGAAATGATAAAACTGGGATCTTTATTGGCCCTATTGGGGTTGATCGGATTGAAATATCGCCCGGATGAAGAAACAGGAGTATTTTGGGGAATGGTTTTTTTGATTTTAATAGTAATTGTACTAATCGTAAGGGTTGAATTAGCGATAAAAAATAAGTTTAAAAAAAGCGCATAAAAACTACGCTGCATTTTGCAAACCCCTTGCTTTTTAACATCTGTTGAAAAGTTTGGGTGAACAATCGACTGGTTTATTTCCTTCCATCTGTGAAACGTTTATCTTTGTTTTCTGTTCAGGAATCATTTAATAGTTCAGTTTTGACGACTCCAAGAAAATACGTGGAAACGCCTCTGATGAAGCAATATTATGCGGTGAAAGACAAGCACCCGGACGCTGTTCTGCTGTTCCGGGTGGGCGATTTTTACGAAACGTTTGGAGAAGATGCCATCAAAGCGTCTGAGATACTCGGAATTACCCTGACCCGACGGGCGAACGGTTCGGCCAGTTCGGTGGAATTGGCCGGTTTTCCGCACCACGCGCTGGATACTTACCTGCCCAAATTGGTACGCGCCGGGCAGCGGGTGGCCATTTGCGAGCAGCTCGAAGACCCGAAAATGACCAAGACCATTGTCAAGCGCGGGATTACCGAGTTGGTAACGCCGGGCGTTTCCATCAACGACAACATCCTCGAACACCGCGAAAACAACTTTCTTGCTTCGGTCCACTTCGATAAAAATTTGGCAGGGGTCGCCTTCCTCGATATTTCGACCGGCGAATTTTTGACTGCTCAGGGAAGTTTTGAATACATCGATAAATTGCTGAATTCGTTTCAGCCCAAAGAAGTTCTTTTTCAGAAAGGAAAGGGGAAAGAATTTACAGCCCTGTTTGGCGGAAAATTTTACACCTACACGCTCGACGACTGGGTGTATACTGAAGATGCCTCGACAGATCGTTTGTTGCGCCACTTTGAAACCAAATCGCTGAAAGGTTTCGGGGTGCAAAACCTGCATTACGGGATTGTTGCTTCGGGCGCCATCCTGCATTACCTCGACCTTACGCAGCACACCAACCTGGGGCATGTTTCGGGTTTGTCGCGCATCGAAGAAGACAAATACGTGTGGCTCGACCGGTTTACCATCCGCAACCTCGAATTGTTTGCATCAATAAACGAGGGGGCTAAAACGCTGGTACAGGTGATCGATAAAACCATTTCGCCGATGGGCGCACGTCTGCTGAAACGCTGGATTGCCCTTCCGCTGAAAGAAGTGTCGGCCATTAACAACCGGCTCGATGTGGTGCAGCATTTCATCCAGCAACCGGAACTGAAAGCCGAAATTGAAGAGCAGCTCCGGCAGGTGGGCGATCTGGAACGCATCATCGGGAAAGTGGCGGTGGGGCGAATCAATCCGCGCGAAGTGGTGCAACTGAAATACGCGCTCCGGGCGATTGTCCCGATCAAAGAACGATGTGCCGGTTCGGGAAATGCCGGTTTGGTGCGTTTTGCCGAACAGTTGAACCCCTGCGAGTCGATCAGGCGGCGCATTGAAAAGGAAATCCACCCCGACCCGCCGATGCTGTTGAACAAAGGGCGGGTGATTGCCGACGGCGTTTCAGACGAATTAGACGACCTGCGGAAAATCGCCTATTCAGGAAAGGATTACTTAGCGCAAATGCAGGAGCGTGAATCGCAACGAACGGGCATTTCTTCGTTGAAAATATCGTTCAACAACGTGTTCGGGTATTATATTGAAGTGCGCAACACCCACAAAGACAAAGTTCCCGCCGACTGGATACGAAAACAAACCTTAGTGGGCGCCGAACGTTACATCACCGAAGAACTAAAGGAATACGAAGCAAAAATACTGGGGGCCGAAGAAAAAATACTGTCGCTCGAAATGCAATTGTTCAACCAGTTGGTGGTTGCCCTTTCGGAATACATCGCGGCTATTCAGCTAAATGCGGTACTGTTGGCGCAGATCGACTGCCTGCTTTCGTTCGCTACTTCGGCCATTAATAACGAATATTTCAGGCCCGAAATCAACGATTCAAAAATTATTGATATAAAAGAGGGCCGCCATCCGGTCATTGAGCAGCAGTTGCCCATCGGCGAACCGTACATTGCCAACGATGTGCTTCTCGATACCGACGACCAGCAAATTATCATCATCACCGGGCCCAATATGGCCGGTAAGTCGGCGTTATTGCGGCAAACGGCGCTGATTGTGCTGATGGCGCAAATCGGTAGTTTTGTGCCGGCGCGCGAAGCCAAAATCGGTTATGTCGATAAAATATTCACCCGGGTAGGGGCATCCGACAATATCTCGTTAGGCGAATCGACCTTTATGGTCGAGATGAACGAGGCGGCCAGTATCCTGAACAACCTCTCCGACCGCAGCCTGATCCTGCTCGACGAACTAGGGCGCGGAACCTCGACCTACGACGGTATTTCCATTGCCTGGTCGATTGTTGAATACATTCACGAACACCCGAAAACCCGGGCAAAAACCTTGTTTGCCACCCATTACCACGAGTTGAACGAGATGGAAAAATCGTTTGGGCGGGTGAAGAATTTCAACGTAACCATCCGCGAAATGGGCAACAAGGTGATTTTTCTGCGGAAATTAGTGCGCGGCGGCAGCAACCATAGTTTTGGGATCCACGTGGCGCGTATGGCGGGGATGCCTGCATCGGTGGTGAAACGGGCCAACGAAATCCTGCTCGAATTAGAAGGGACCCGGGAAAAGGACAAATTAGCCAAACCCCTGACCGGCATGGCCGAACACCGCGAAGGCTTCCAGATGAGCTTCTTCCAGTTAGACGACCCGGTGCTGAAACAAATCCGCGACGAGATTAAAAACCTCGACATCAACAACCTTACGCCCATCGAAGCGCTGAATAAACTAAACGGGATAAAACGGATAACGGGGCTTTAAAATCACAGCCTATCGGTCAGTGTACAAGTCTTCCTGTATTTTTTTACATTTCCTTTGGTATCGAAAAGCTCAACCAGTACGATGTAAATTCCCAGCCCCGACCGCGAGTTGTCGGCTTTTTGTCCGTCCCAGTACCAGTCGCCTTCCTGCCCGAGAAGTTCGTTTTTTGCCAGGTGGTTTATCAACCGCCCCTGCGAATCGTAAACTTTTACATGGCCCGAATAACCGGGTTTATCTAACTGGTAATGAATAATCAGGCGGTCGTTGTAGCCGTCGTTATTGGGCGAGAAAACTTCAGGAGAGAGGGCAATGCTTCCCTCCGGCTGCAACTCGTTGCGAACTTGCGAATTGGCATAGCCAGGCGTGGCAAAACCCACCGTGGAAGCTGCCGAATGCCAGTTGGATGCGCTTTCTGTTGGCGCTTCAAACGACAGGCGTTCCAGCGAAACCCCTTCGCAGTCGCCGAGCAGCGGGTGGTGCATCTTTTCAGAATAAGTAAATTCGTCGAGTACCTGCGACGAATCGTCGAGCAAAACCACGGTTCCCTGGTCATCGGGATAGGAGGGGAACGAACTCATTTTGCAGAAACATTCAGGGCAAGGGGTGTAATAAAAAAGACGGGTTGCCGACGAGTCGGCAGTGCACAACACATACTCTCCGGGACTAAGCCAACGGTCGCTATTGCAAATTTTGCGAATGTTATTTAATTCCGATTGCCCGTCATGGTTAGCTATGCACAGGTTTTTCAGGTTGATTGTTCTTTGCGAATGGTTGTAGATTTCAACAAAGTCGGCCCCGCCGGGATACGGGTTGAACAAAACTTCCGAAATTAAAATATCGCCTGCGACCAGTTGCTGCAACACGAAATGATCCCCGTTGTTTATCACGGGGTTCCCGCACTCATCGGTTAAGTCCGAAATCTGCAATGAGTAATTGGTATTGGGAATAAAATCTTTTGGGAAAGACAAAACAACTTCAGCCGGATGGCTTGTTTCGATCAGCGCCGGGTTGCCCATTGCCGGGGTAACCGAGTAATGTTGGCTGTCTGCCAGCAATTCGGGCAAAATATTTTCAGAGAAGGTCAATTTCAGTTCATTGGCAGAAATTATTTCGATGCTTACCATCTCGGGACTTTTGTTGTCGGGATTGGCTGCCGCCACCGAATTTAGTTCGCCGGGGCTTCCGCCTGCCGGTGCAACCGAAGCCGTCCAGTTTCCGGCTTGTCCGCAAAACCGTTGCGGGTCAATCCGTTCGAGCGACCAACCCCCGTTTTTCTTGTCTTCGTCGGCATACCATATATCGCTGTAACTTATTTCATCGACAAGCAGTCCGGTGGATGTTTCGATGCTGATTTTTGCGCCGCTGTTCCGCAAGGTGGGGAAACTTTTCAACCCGGTTGCGGCTTCAAGGAGAGCGGCGCCTTCGGTGTTGGTCAGCAGTAGAAATTTGCCGGGGTACAAAAGTGCAGATTCAAGAAGGCATTTTTTATCATCCACTTTCAGTACAAGGCCCGACAGGGAAACGGGGAAAGCACTTCGGTTGAAGAGTTCAATGTACTCGTATTCGGGAAGCCCCTCAGGCGGGTTAGGATCGGCAAAAATTTCGTTCACAACAAGCGAATGTTCGCGGCAGGGGAGTACCCAGCAAAACGAAAGGGTTCCGGGTTTCATTTCTGTTCCTGAAAGGTCGGATATCCCCGACACGTCGAGGTTCAGGTTAAATTCGGAAGGTGGTTCCACCGTCAGCATAATTTTTTTGGGATTCCCGGGATTCGCCACGGCGCTGATCACCGGGATTATTTTTCCCGATTCGTCGTAAAGTTTAAAATCCGAAACAGCCACCGATCCAGAGCTGATTTCTTTGTTGAAGGTTATTTCTGCCTGTTCTTCATTGATCACTGTTATTTTTTCGACGAAAGGAGGAAGTGGAAAGCATTTCAGCGCAATGTCGTCGGCCCAGAGCTGCCCTGCCCGGGTGCTTGTAAAGTCGAAATGCAGCCCGATGAAATCGAAGCGAAAGGTTGAAGCGTCGGCGCCTTCGGCATAATTTTCTTTTTCTCCGGAGTTGTTTACCGAACAAAGCGACCACTGTCCTTTGCCTTTTCGTTCAATTTCGAGCGTGAATTGTGTATTTGCTTTCCAAAGCATGTTGCTTTGAACAACTAAGCTGTCGGGTTTCCCGTTGCGGAACCGCCACAGTTCGACCCAATCGCTGTTGCCGGCGATGTTCACCCCCGCGGCCCATCCGTTCAGCGCCGCCGGGTCGGAGGAATCGGCCAGCAAATAGTACCAAAAACGGTTGCTGGTCGAGGGATCCCAGTTGCCGTTTTTCAGACTGATGTTCCACCGGTGGTCGGATGAGTTCAGGTTTAAACCCACCGGATAAAAAATTACACTCTCCGGATGGGTTGGTTGAGGCGAATGGCGCAGCGAAAAGTCCCCGTTAATTTTTCCTTCGGAACTCACGAACCAGTCGCCGGATGAAACCCATTCGTTTAATTGTTGGCCTTCAAAATCAAAAAAATAATCCGTATTATTGTCATCTTCACCGGCAACTTGGAAATCCGGGGCAATGTACGCCAGTTTTGTTTTATGCGGAGTGGTGGGACGAAATACTGTTTTGTTATTGATGTCCCGGAAATCGTTGACAGAAACTGAAAATAATTTGTTCCGGGTTCCTCCTGTACAGGTTTCGATTGTTAAAAAAATGAGAACCAAAAAATGGAATATACAAATAATTTGTGTCATTGACTTAAAAATTAAAAGCAATAAACTAATTTTACCAGCTAATTGTTACAGATTAGAGTATGAAAAATCGACAAACTAATTTAACAAAAATTTTTCAGAAACAGTCATAAACAATACAAATATTTTTTAACTCGTTTTAAAAACAAAAATTAATTTTTCAGAAAAGATGAAGATTGCAGTTGTAGGTGCAAGTGGAGCGGTAGGACAGGAATTCCTGAAAGTTCTCGAAGAAAGGAACTTCCCGCTTGATGAGTTGGTTTTGTTTGGTTCGGCCCGCAGCGCCGGAAACGTGTATAACTTTAAAGGTCAGAAACTGACAGTAAAGGAGTTGAAGCACAACGATGATTTTAAGGACATTGACATTGCCCTTACATCGGCCGGCGCTTCGATTTCTAAAGAATTTGCAACTACAATTACCAAATACGGCGCAATCATGGTTGATAATTCAAGCGCCTTTCGTTACGATAACGACGTACCGCTGGTGGTCCCCGAAGTGAACCCGGAGGACAGCCGCAACCGTCCGCGCAACATCATTGCCAACCCGAACTGTTCCACTATTCAGATGGTGGTTTCCCTGAAACCCATCAACGATTTATCGAAAATTGTACGGGTACATGTGGCTACCTACCAGGCAGCCAGCGGCGCAGGGGCGCAGGGAATTGCCGAGCTGGAGAACCAGGTTAAACAGGTGGCAAACGGCGAAGAACCCACCATCGCAAAATTTCCGTACCAATTGGCGATGAACATCATTCCCCAGATCGACGTCTTCCTCGACAACGATTACACAAAAGAGGAAATGAAAATGAACTGGGAGACCAAGAAGATCATGCATACCGGTGCAGAAGTGAGCGCGACCTGTATCCGCATTCCGGTTGCACGGGCCCACTCCGAAGCCATTTGGGTGGAAACGGAAGAAGCGTTGGATATCCAACAGGTGAAAGAAGCTATGCAGAATTTTGAAGGTTTGACTGTTCTTGATGTTCCCGCCGAGAAAAAATACCCGATGCCTTTGTTTGTTTCCGGTAAAGATGATGTATACGTTGGCCGCATCCGCAAAGACATTGCCAACCCGAAAGGACTGACTTTCTGGTGCGTGGGCGACCAGATCAAAAAAGGGGCAGCCCTTAATGCCGTGCAGATTGCCGAATGGCTGATTGCCAACGGAGAAGTGAAATAATAAGAACAGGGAGTAATTGAATACTCCCTGTTCTTATTAAAGGGCCGTTCGTATTTTTTGTTTTACATTTTCAAAAGGGAATAAACGGAAAAAAACAGGAACAACGAAAAAACCACGCAAATCAGGGTAACAAAACGGTAGTAACATATTTTCATCCATTTCAGAAAAAGAGATACAAGACAGATGCCGGAACAGAGAACAATTCCCTTAAAAAAGGAGATGACCCGAAGCTCCCTGGAAGTCACATTTCCGGAAGTTTCCGGTACCTGTACCTGTCCTGAAAGCAATATCCATAGGGCATAAATACCAAGAGCAATAAAAATAAAACGGCCAATATCCGTAACCCATTCTTTATTATCGACCCAGCCAAAGATGATAAAAATTATTGCCCCGAAAATACCGAATTGAATAGAGCTGGTAAATGTCAGAAGAAGGTTCTGTTCCATAATAAACAAATTGATTGGCAAAAGTGTTAATTTTTCCTTAAAGAAAAAAGGACATTTGTACCCTGTTTGAATTATTGGTTACTTTTGCCCCGAACAATTAATAAAATCAGAATACCCATGTTGGAACTCGATATTGACCCACGGGCCAAAGCCCTGATTTTTGACCTCGACGGTACCATCACCGATTCGATGCCCATCCATTTCGTTGCATGGCGCAATGCCGTAGCCCCTTATGGTATCGACTTTACTGTGGAACTGTTTGAAGAACTGGCAGGTATCCCGGTTCATCCCACGGTGGAAAGACTTAATGAAATGTTCGGCACCAATATGGACCCACAAACGCTCGGCAACGACAAAGAACACGAATACGAACTGAATATGCACAGGGCCGTTCCGATTGAACCGGTCGTCCGGTTGATCAAAAAATTCCACGGCAAACTACCGATGGCTGTCGGTACCGGGAGCGAACACCGGCTGGCCCTGAAAGCGCTTGACAATATCGGATTAAAAGATTACTTTCAAATCGTGGTCGGCTACGATGATGTAAAAAACCACAAACCACATCCCGAAACCTTTTTGAAGGCTGCGAAAATGATGGGTATTGAACCCCGTTTCTGCCAGGTTTTTGAAGACGGGATACTGGGCATACAGGCCGCACAGACCGCCGGGATGATGACAACCGACGTACGCGATTATTATACAGTGACCATTGGAAAAGAAGTATATTAAATAAAACAGTGATGAAGAGGTTTGCGTTGATTTTTGCGATTCTGTTTGTTGCGCTTTCAGCCTGCAAACACGCGGGAACCGGACTGACGGTGGCTTTTTACAATACTGAAAACCTCTTCGACACAGAAGACGACCCACACAAAAACGACAACGAATTTTTGCCCGGTAGCGAAAAAAAGTGGACTGCTGAACGCTATCAGAAAAAATTAAACGACATTGCCCGGGTAATTTATGGAATTGATTCGCTGAAATTGCCCGTTTTTGTTGGTTTGTGCGAAATAGAGAACCGTAAAGTACTGGAGGACCTGGTTGCAACCAGCCGGCTGGCGCCGGGAAAATATGCCATCGCCCATCAGGAAAGCCCCGATCTTCGGGGGATTGACGTAGCCCTGCTGTACCGCCCCGGTTATTTCAGACTGGAAAAGATAGAAGCCATACCTGTTATTTTTGAAAACGAACCCCGGCATAAAACACGCGACATCCTTCATGTTTCAGGAAAAATCGGAAAAGAAACCGTTCATCTGTTTGTGAACCACTGGCCTTCGCGGATCGGCGGGACCGATGAATCGGAGCCCAACCGCGTTGTGGCCGCTTCGGTTTTGAAGAAAAAAACGGACGAAGCGTTGGCTGAAAACCCGTCAGCGCATATCATCATCATGGGCGATATGAACGACGAGCCGCTCAACAAAAGCCTGTCGGAAACCCTCGGGGGCAAAGCGCCGGAAAGCAGTTCCAGGTTAATAAACCTGATGTTACCGTTAGACGAACAGGGCCTGGGAACTTACAACTACCGAAACGAATGGAATATGCTCGATAATTTAGTGGTTTCTCATTCGCTGCTCGATGGAAAGCGGTTGGATGTAGAAGACGGGCAAGGGTTCATTTTCCGAAAAGAATGGATGGAATTTAAAAATAACCGTGGAGCTGTGTCGCCGAACCGCACTTACGGAGGTTCAAATTATTACGGAGGGGTGAGCGATCATTTTCCGGTCTATTTTGTGTTGATAAAAAAGTGAAACATCCTGATCTTGTCGCCCTGAGAGCCTCCCAGAACATGGGGCACAATCTGGGAATGACAGTTGAATTCCCTTGTCATTCTGAACGAAGCGAAGAATCTGTCCCTTCAGAACACTAATCATGAGACCCTTCCTTACGTCAGGGTGACAAAACAGGAAATCTGTTATTGACAGTGCATTCCTGATATTTCGATATTTCTTGTTCGTTATTTGATATTTTAATGAAGGGAAAACAATAAAAGTAGTTTTAACTTTAACCAAATTCAGAGAAAGTAACAGGTCCTTCAATGCGTTCAGGCAAATATTTAGTGTTATCTTTAATTTTGGCTCATGGAATTTAAAATCGTATCAGATTATCAACCTACCGGCGACCAGCCCGAAGCCATCCGGCAATTAGTAGAAGGACTGGAACAGGGTATCCCGTTTCAGGTGCTGCTGGGCGTGACCGGATCCGGCAAAACATTTACCATGGCCAACGTGATTGAACAGGTGCAACGCCCCACCCTGATTTTAAGCCACAACAAAACACTGGCAGCCCAGCTTTACAGCGAAATGAAACAATTTTTCCCCGAAAATGCCGTGGAATATTTCGTTTCGTACTACGACTATTACCAGCCCGAGGCCTATCTGCCGATCACTGATACCTATATCGAAAAAGACCTTTCCATCAATCAGGACATCGAAAAACTTCGCTTGAGCGCTACCTCGGCCCTGCTCTCCGGACGGCGCGACGTGATCGTTGTTTCGTCGGTTTCATGTTTGTATGGCATTGGCAACCCCGAAGATTTTCACGCCAACGTCACCCAAATAACAAAGGGACAGACCATTGGCCGGAATGTGTTTCTCCGACGGCTGGTAGATGCGCTTTATTCGCGTAGCGAGATTGATTTTCAACGCGGAAATTTCAGGGTGAAAGGCGATACGGTAGATGTTTTTCCGGCTTATGCCGATATTGCCTACAAAATTATTTTCTGGGGCGACGAAATCGAAGAAATCCATTCGTTCAACCCGGAAAGCGGCGGGGTGATTGATGAGCTGGACGAAGCGGTGATTTATCCGGCCAATATTTTTGTGACGACCAAAGAGCGCATGAACTTAGCCATCCGGCAAATTCAGGACGACTTGGTGAAACAAATTGATTTTTTCAAATCGAACGGAAAATTCACAGAAGCCAAGCGCATTGAAGAACGGGTAGAATACGACCTGGAGATGATGCGCGAACTGGGCTATTGCCCCGGCATTGAAAATTATTCCCGTTATTTCGACGGGCGCGGGGCGGGTACCCGCCCATTTTGCCTGCTCGATTATTTTCCGAACGATTTTCTCACGGTGATCGACGAGAGCCATGTCACCCTCCCACAAATCAGGGCCATGTATGGTGGCGACCATTCGCGCAAAGTGAACCTGGTGGAGTATGCCTTTCGTCTCCCGGCAGCCATGGATAACCGCCCGCTGCGTTTCGAGGAATTTGAAAGCATTGCCGGACAAACGGTATTTGTAAGTGCCACTCCCGCCGATTACGAATTAGAAAAATCGGAAGGCGTGGTGGTGGAACAGATCATCCGCCCGACCGGGTTGCTTGACCCGCTTATTGATGTGCGGCCCAGCGCCAACCAGATTGACGACCTGATGCACGAAATTTCGCTGCGTACCGAACGTAAGGAGCGCGTACTGGTGACCACCCTCACCAAACGCATGGCCGAAGAGTTGAGCAAATACCTGCTGAATTTTGGGGTAAAGACCCGCTACATCCATTCCGACGTGGACACGCTGGAACGGGTTCAAATCATGGAAGACCTGCGCAAAGGCACGTTCGATGTGCTGGTGGGCATCAACCTGCTGCGCGAGGGGCTCGACTTGCCGGAAGTATCGCTGGTGGCCATCCTCGACGCCGACAAGGAAGGTTTCCTGCGGTCGGAACGGTCGCTCACGCAAACGGCAGGCCGCGCTGCCCGGAACCTGAACGGCATGGTGATCATGTATGCCGACAAGATTACCGACTCGATGCAGAAAACCATCGATTCGACCAATTACCGTCGCGAGAAACAGTTAAAATACAACGAAGAAAATAACATCACCCCCACGGCTATCGTGAAGCCGACCCGCGAGATAATCGGCTACGAGTTCCGCAGCAGCAAAGCTGCCGAACCCTATTCGGGCGGCGCTTCCCATCCCGATGTAGCTGCCGACCCGGTGGTGCAATACATGAGCGTGCCGGCGCTTGAAAAAGCCATCGAAAAAGTGAAAAAAGAAATGCAGGCCGCCGCCAAAGAACTCGATTTCATTACCGCGGCCCAACTTCGAGACGAAATGTACCGGCTTCAGGAAATACTGAAAGAGAAAAAATGAAGGACTCGTTTTAACCCGAAACTCAAATGGTTTTACTCCCCTGATTCCGGGCTGTTGACCACATCGTACCAGGCGAGGTCAAATAGCTGGGTTCCACTAAATTGCGAAAAACCTTGCAAATAGTATCCTGCCAATCAAGTTCGAATCAACAAAAAATTGTTAATTATCAACATGTTCGACCGTTTTAAAGGGGCGACTATTTACAACAGATGCTTCACTACGTTCAGCATGACAAAACAATGTTGGTACAATACTATAATACAATTTTAACAACATCATCAAGCATTATTTTATCTGAGTCAATAAGGTCGAAAGTAGTGCCGGTCTTCTTTTCATGCTTAAAATCAAGATTTTTCCCATTATTAAGTAACGAAATTTTACTTGGAGGATATTTAAATTTAATACTAACCGGACCTTTATGATCTTTAAGAATGTGTGCATAATAACAGTTATCCTTTTTTGTCAATGGTACATTTGATATCTCTTGCCAATTAGGAACAGCCTGACTACCAATAACAGATTCTTTGTTATTTTTCATCCAAGCGGCTAATTTTATACATTCATCATAAAATCCCGAACGCATTGTTCCATCTGGTGCAGGCCCAATATTTAGTAAATAATTTCCACCAAATGAGCGTGCATAAACAAGAATTTTTATGACTTCATAAATGTCTTTGAATTTGTTCATTGGTGAGTAGCCCCAATTTCCGCTCCATGAATTACAAAATTCCCACCAGTCATCATCAGAAATACTTTCTGGTTTCTTTTCTGGGTGAGCCCCCCAACTTACTTCTTCGGACTTAAAATCACCGAAATGTTTGAAGGGATCATTTGTATCCCATCGTGGATTAACCACCATTTCAGGTTGAATTATCCTTAACCATGCATGCATCCTTTCAGAATATGTATTTATTTTTGACCAATCAATGCTATCAAACCACAACAAATCAATCTTTCCATAATTGGTAAGTAATTCGCTTAACTGTCTAATAGTGAAATCAAAGAATTCATCAAATTTTTGCTGATTAATATTATCTAGATATTTTTCTGAAGTACCTTTATTTTTATAATCATATTCAGGGTAAGGAATTGGATAAATTGGATTACTCCAGTCCCTGGGAGAAAAATAAAGACCAACCTTCAATCCATATTTTCGACAGGCTTCAATATAAGGTTTTAACAGGTCTCTATTGTTCATGTACTTCGAGGTATTCAAATTCCCATACTTAGAAGGCCAAAGACAATATCCATCGTGGTGTTTGGTGGTTAAAACCACGTATTGGAAGCCTGCCTGCTTCGCGGCCAATATCCATTTATCAGGGTCATATGCTGATGGATTAAACTCATTTACCAATTGATAATATTTTTCCCGTCCGACAAAATAACCTGGTCCCGCCCACGGACAGTTTTTTATCATTGTCCAGGAAGGATCTAAGGCTGCAACACTATGAATTCCCCAATGTATAAATAATCCAAGTCCAGCTTCTGGAAACCATTGAGCATTGGGATGGTTATTGCGTTTGAAGGGAGTTCCTTCAAGTGTTTTAATCAGACTGAAGGCTTCTGATTCCGTGTATTTGTGAGGTTTCTGTGCAATTGAAAAGAAAAATACCACGACAAAAAAAGATGAGATCAAAATTATTTTCATATTTTTTTAAGGATTATAGTTTTCAGTCATTAATGGATTGTCCGACATACATTCTAAATTGCGAACTGGTATCATCCCTGACTCTCCCCTGAAGTTGTTTTAAAATGATTCCTATTACTTTTTCTTTTGGATCAGCAAAATAGTGAGTAAAAAAGATTCCTCCACCTTCAAATGTGCCCACGTTTCCAATTCCTCCTTTTGCCTTACCTTCGGGGGTAACTACCGCGAATGCCACCCCATAAACTTTATCAGGTTTTTCTCCCCAAAGATTTCCGATCTGATTGTCCATCATGAAGTCAACAGTGGTACGGCTTAGCAGGCGTACTCCATTGTACTCTCCACCATTTAAGTACATTTGAAGAAAAATGGCATAGTCTTTTGCTGTCCCACAAAGCCCTCCTCCTCCTGAGAAATAAGTCTTTGCACCCTGTACGGGATAATTGGGATTAAACCAGGTTGCCGGAGCTTTTTCCCAACCTCCAAGTCCGTCGGGTTGATGGATGGCGACAAGCCTGGAACTAAACTTCTCCGGATAATAGAATCGAGTATCATTCATCCCCAAAGGATCAAAAATGTGGGCTTTCAGAAATTGATCCAAAGGTTGACCCGAAATAATCTCTATTAAATATCCCAAGACATCAAGACCTTCACTGTATGTATATTTCTCACCCGGATTGTGATGAAGTGGTAGTCTTGCCAGTTTCCTGATGTTCTCCCCAAGATTGATGCTTTTTTCAGTAAAAGCATCCGTAATACCTGCTTTCCGGTAAATCATTTTCATCCGCTCATCTTTATCGATTATTCCATATCCAATGCCAGAAGTATGCGTTAATAACTGGCGAATGGTTATCTCGCTTTTTGCTGCTCGTGTTGTATAAGATGTATCACTGTATTGAAATGTGTTGATTACCCGTGGATTTTGGAATTCCGGTACAAATTTCGAAATGGGATCGTCTAATTTAAATTTCCCATCTTCCCACAGCATCATTACTGCAGTAGCTGTAATTGCTTTCGTTTGAGAGGCAAATCTAAAGATGTCATCCCGCTTTAAGGTCCTTCCCGATTGAATATCAGCCAGACCAAACGCTTTCCAATGAATAATTTTTCCCTTTCGGGCAACAAAAGTAACTACTCCTGGCAAATCTCCTTTTTTGATTGCCGTAACGCACATACTATCAATTTTTGAAAGGCGAAAAGAGGAAATACCAACACTTTCAGGATTAGCTTCAATAAGCACTGGTGATTTTTCTTCAGGTTTTGTTTGTGGATTTGCCGTGAAATTAATCAATGTAAGAAATAATGACAAAGCCAATAAGATTTTCATTTTCATTGTGTTGCTTTTATCTGTTTATTAGTTGCTTTTTTAATATAAAAATCGACAGATCAACAATCCTATTCAACATCGACAAGAAATCCCGGTTGTCTTTCTTTACCCAGTTTAATGTTGATCTTTCATACTATTTGTCGGCTATTTGATGAACTTCGACCTATAATTGATTTCTTTATCGACAATATTGATGAAATAAGTCCCTTTCTTTAATTTACTTACATCAATAGTTGTATTGGTCAATGATTCTTCGATACACAAGCTCCCCCGGATATCGTAAATGTATAGTTTTGCTCCTTTGGGTACATTACTAATATAAAGAACATTTTTGACGGGATTTGGATAAACTTTGAAGGAGCTTTCTTTCATTACTTCAGAAACAGAAACAGGAATACTCTGGTGTATCTTGAAATCTTTAAAGGTGACGGTCCAATATGTATCCGTAGTCGGCTGGACAGAGGTTCTGTTTGCCCAGTTGATATACTTAATTGTTTGTGGTATAACAGTTGTTGTTTCATTGGCAGCAGGGGTTTTCGTCCCGGATGTAAATACTTCATCCTTTTCAATATCCCTAACCTCGTACGAGTAACTTATTTCGCCGGCTACCCATGCAGCCTTTGTCGGGTTCATTACTATTGTTACCTTATACCATTTGTCAGGATTCAGGGGTGTCGCGGAAGCTGTCCAATTGAAATTAGTTTTTCCGTCATTCTGGATAAAGAACGGAGGATTCAGATAACTTGCAGTAGTGTTGCCAAATGTCAATGCTATTCTTGCCCAATCCAACCAGCCTTTTATCTTGAACTCAATTGTAATGCTATTCCCATCATTTGACAAGGGCGTATCCAATGTAGCTCTGGCTATATATGGATATTGCATACCGGTATTATACCCGGCTGGGTGAAGCCTTGAAACCTCAACCAGTGTACTGTCTATCTTTATCGTTGTGTTTGCGTCCAATGCCGACCATGGAATAGTACCCTCCGATTTGGGCGTGGTGGGAGGCATGCCACTTGTCATAATTAGATCTATACAATCCCACTGCGTCCATACTTTTTCTGTTGCAGCATCTGTTGTCAACCAGATACCAATATTCCCGTTCGTCACATCTATATCCGTTATGGATGTTTCGGAATAACTATCGGTACTCTCGCTGACATTTTTATAAACATCCGTCCCGCCAAAATCTCTTACCGAAATGGATCTTTCTCCGCCCAAACTCGTTTTGACCCGTGTTTTGAAGGTATATGTACCGTTAGGCACACTTATGTTTTGGTATGTTGACACCCGGAAAGGACCATTTTTTGAGTGTATCAGGCTGCAATCGCCAATATAAGAATCAGTATCTGTAACAGAATCTGCATCATCATCAGTACCATTGATGCTATACGTTGACCAGCCCAACGGTGTTTGCGTAGTACCTTTATCTTCTTCAAAACTGCGATTGATAACATTTGAAGTGAGTCCCGGAATGTCAATATAATCAAATGTGACACTGCCGTTGCTTTCGGCAAAGCCTTCGATTATAATCTGCGTGCTGAGAATACAATCATGCATACCATTGTCAACAAAATACTTCAAAATTGGCTTCAGTCTTACTGAGGGGGACCATGTTTTATCCCGTGCAAAAGCCTGATACTGCCAATCGGGGGGACTCCCCCATGACATCCATTGCTTATAACAATCGTATATTTTCCCATCCACGTTGATGCTGCCTATACTAATATAATTTTGCCCCGGATCTTTTCCTTCAAAAACAACATACCATTCATGTAAATATTTTCCAGGCTGGTTTCCTGCCCATCCGTATAAACCATGAGCATATCTGCCTGGAATTTCGGAGGCCGGACTTCCTTTCCATGAAATAGCAGCTTTGTTTGAAATATCAGATAACCAGATGGGGAATGTCCCTTGTCCTCTGCCCACATAAAGGATCATATCTCCGACAATGGTGTTCCATGTCATGGAGAAATAACTCAGGCGGTCATCCCATTCACGATACACAAAACCTTGAAAATCGGATGACTTCCATGCCCATGTAGTCATTTGGTCTCTTGGCAGCAAAATAAAATCGGTACTGTTATTCGACTGAGCAACAGCTTTCAAAGAGCAAAGTACCACTAGCATTTCAGCTAACAACGATGCCATCACAAAAAAACGTAGTCTTAAAAAAATCAATTTGTATTGTTTCATAATAATAATGCTTAGATGAATTTTACCATAACCAGATCATCTTATTAAATTGTTGCCTTAAACATTCACGTTTAACTTCTGCTTTTAATCTTTTATAAATTCCCTTTCTAACACAAAAAACATCTGGTCGGCGTCAACAATGTTTCCGAAATCAGGCTTGATCTTTCATCAAGAATCAATAAGTTGATTTCCAGAATTACTCGTTGGTTATTTGATAAAATTCGAACTTTGAGTGACTCCATCTTCCACGATCTTTATGATATAGGCACCTTTGCTGAGTTTACTCACATCAATAGTCATATCGGTTAACAACTCTTCAATACACAAACAACCCTGCATATCATAAATATACAATTTGGCTCCAGCGGTTACATTTTTAATATGCAGAATATCTTTGACAGGATTTGGATAAAAATCCATTTTTGTTTTTACAGGATGCTGAATTACTGAAACAGGGATACTTTGGTATATCATAAAATCTTTAAAGGTGATGGTCCAATATGTATCTGCAGTCGGTTGGACAGAGGTCCTGTTTGCCCAGTTGATATACTTAATTGTTTGTGGTATAACGGTTATCGTTTCATTGGCAGCAGGGGTTTTTGTCCCGGATGTAAATACCACATCCTTCTCAATATCACGAACCTCGTACGAGTAACTTATTTCGCCAGCTACCCATGCAGCCTTTGTCGGATTCATTACTATTGTTACCTTATACCATTTGTCAGGATCCAGGGGTGTTGCGGAAGCTGTCCAATTGAAATTGGTTTTTCCGTCATTCTGGATAAAGAATGGAGGATTCAGATAACTTGCGGTAGTGTTACCAAATGTCAATGCTATTCTTGCCCAATCCAACCAGCCTTTTATCTTGAACTCAATTGTAACGCTATTCCCATCATTTGACAATTCCTTCGCTAATGTAGCTCTGGCAATATACAGATATTGCATACCGGTATTATAGCCTGCCGGATGAAGTCTTGAAACCTCTACCTCGCTACCATTGGTTTTAACCGTTGTATTTGCATCGAGTGCTGTCCATTCAACAGAGGAGGCCTTCAATGTCCATACATTCATCTGATCGTTGGTCAGTAAATCAAAATCATTGTTTTTTACATCCTTAGCAAAAACCATCACAATGCATGATGCCGTCAGTACGATTGCTATAGCAACCACTTTACCTGTAATCATAAATAAAGATTTCATTGTTATAAGTTTTAATTGTTTTTATTATTGAATCAATTGTTTTTTATTCTGACTACCCATGCATGTTCACAGGGCTTATTCTTATCATTTTGAAGCTCATCCGGGAATCTCACAACCATTCCGTCCCCAGAATCAATCCACTCCAATGCCTTCTTATATCCCAGCAATTCAACTTTACTTTCTTTTGCCGCCTTAATCCCTTTGATCCTAAGCTGATCTCCCGGCCATTCCTTGAGGATTGCATAAATATTTCTGCCATCTTTACTTTGAGTGTATGAAATACTACCTTCTGTTTGTTGTTTATATGGACGTGTGGCATATATTCCTTCTCCATTGACTTTTAACCATTTGCCAATATCCATTAACCGGGTTTTCTGTACCTGGGGCAAAGCTCCTTGCCCATCAAGGTTAACAATTAAAAGAAGATTCCCTCCATGAGCGACAATATCAACAAACATATCGATGAATGCTTTAGAGGTAATCACATTATGCTCGGTATCCTGCCAGTTAAAGCCAAACGACTGGCTGATTCCACGACATTCCTCCCAGGCATGGATGGATTGTTTGACCTCCTTTTCCATATCACCGTATTCGTTAGTGAAGAAGTCGCCCCGCTTCGACCGTTGCCATTTTTCCCCTTCATTCGCCCCATAGCGATCGTTTACTGCAACCTGTTTCCTTCCCTCTGCTTTATTATAGAAATAAGCGGCTATATCGTATGTATGCAGTTCCTTAACATTGGTATTCCAATCCCCGTCATACCAAATCAAATCAGGGTCATACCTTTCTATAAATTCTACAGCCTGTGGTACTATATAATCTGTAGCAAAATTCTTGACTGCAATTTTCCCCGTACTCTTATGCTCAAGTTCAGGTTCAAATGGATTCATTTTCCCACCCCATTCTCGTTTTTGCAGATTTCCTCTCTCATCGATAATAGGGTATTCCCATTCTTCAATACTGAAATAAAACCCAAATTTCAGTCCTTCTTTCCGGCAATTTTCAACCAATGGTTTTATCAGGTCCTTTTTGGGCCCCATATCTCCAGCATCTCTTAATGTAAACGATGATGGCCAAAGGCAAAAACCGCTATGATGTTTGTTAAACGGAACGACATATTTCATTCCGGCTTTTTTGGCAATATTGACTAACTTTTCCGGATGATATTCGCGCGCCTGAAAAAAAGGAATAAAGTCATCTCTTTTAAAATCTTTGCCCCAGTTTTTCTCATGATATGCCATAAAAGCAGAGTCTGTGTGGAGCCTTAGCTCATACCAGTCGGGGTACATAGGTCCGTTTTCTGTTTTAGGTGCCCATCCGGCAATAGACCAAAGCCCCCAATCAATGAACATTCCAAACTTTGCATCCAGAAACCATTCGGGAGCTTTATGCAGGTCTATTGATTCAGGTACAGGTTTCCATTTGCCTTGTTCATTGATTTTGCCAACACGCTCAAACACTTCTGCCGACTTTTTCATCAATTCTTCTGAAAATTTGTCTTTTAGTTCATTTAAAGAGTATTGATAATGTTCTGGTTTATAGTTATCAGGTCTTCTGTATTGGTCTGGAGCATATGGGATTGATTGATTTTGCGCCTTAAGCGAAGTAAAGGCTATAAGCGAAATTGTAAAAACACATAACCCGATTCTAAAATTTTTCATGATCGTTAGTCTTTGATTGATTTATGATTTGTTTAAAATCTTTTCTATTTCTTCTAATGATTTACCTTTGGTTTCCGGTAATTTGTAAAGAAGTACCACAAAGCCAACCCCGCAAATAGCGGCATAGAGCCAGAAATTCAGCGTCCAGCCCAAATTTTCTTTGATAGCCGGAAAAGTAAACGTAAGTGAAAAATTACCCACCCAATGTGCTACTGCGGCAACTGACATCGCTGCCCCCCTGATCCGGTTGGGGAAGATCTCGGATAAAATGACCCACAGTACCGGGGCCAGTGTAAGGGAGTAAAAAGCGACACTGGCCAGGGTTAAAATAACGATTGGAAGCCCTTGTACGCCGATATGAAATAAATAGCCTTCGAGTATATAAATCAGGGCCAATGATCCGGTGCCAAGCAACATCAGAAATTTGCGACCTATTTTGTCGACAATGAAAATAGTGACAACAACTGACATCACCATGATGGTACCGATGACCACAATCTGTAACATCATTTCCCTGATATTATAACCGGCGGCTTGAAAAATATCTGCTGCATAGTAGAAAACAACATTCATTCCGCTCCACTGCTGCAAAAAAGCCAAAAAGATACCAAGGAGAAGTATTTTAAGAAGTCCCGGTTCCAGCAATTCCTTAAAATGGACTTTAGCTGTTTCTTCTTCCGAAATAGTTTTTTGTATCAATGCCACTTCATTACGCGCATATTTTTCTCCTCCAACCTTATTGAGAATTCCTATTGCTTTATTACTTTGCCCGTTTTTGACTAACCAACGTACGCTTTCCGGCATAAAAATCATTAACAAGAAAAACAGGAAAGCAGGTAAGGTTTCCGCCCCGAACATCCATCGCCATCCGATCTGTCCGTTCCAACTCTGCCGGATGATTTCTTCTGTTGCATCAACTGGCATTTTCGTATCGATCAGTGATATACGCCAGTTAACTACCTGTGCAGCCAAAATTCCAAACATCACTAACAACTGGTTGACTGAAACCATTTTCCCCCGAATGTGTGGGGGAGACATCTCGGCAATGTACATCGGCGATAAGTTTAAGGCAATACCTATGCCCAAACCACCGATGATACGATAAATGTTAAATGAGTTAAAGCTTCCGGCAAGTCCTGTCCCGATTGCAGAAATAGTAAATAATGCACCAGATAATATCAATAGCCGCTTTCGCCCCAATTTATCACTTAATATCACGCAGAGAATAGCCCCCAATATGCAACCTATCAATGCGGAACTGGTTCCCCATCCTTTTTGAGCGGGCGTGGTTAAATGGAAATATGGTTCATAAAACGGTTTTGCACCACCCACCACCACCCAGTCGTATCCAAACAGGAAGCCCCCCATAGCTGCCACCAGGCATATCAACCATAAAAATGTCTGGTTATATTTTATGTTCGAGGATTTCATTGGCTTATTGTTTTTGATATGCGTTGTACCATCTTTCCCATTCCGGATTTTCAGGACCAAAATGTTTCAGCATTACAATTGAATCTGTTTTCGACTGGTTTATGATTTGTACCCCTTCAAAAGCAGCCTGTTCGCTTACAAAGTATTCATCATGGGTTAGTTCTCCATAACGGATCATCGAAGGAGTTTCAATATTCCAAACTCCCATCGTTCCATGTCCCTGCATCATGATCATCCCATAAGCAGCTTCATCTTTTATAACTACTTCAGCTCCTGGAAGTATTGTTAATTCTTTGGCGCTAAATGCTTTCGATTTATAACAAATCCAATTTTCCATATAACCGGACTGTTTCATTTTCTGTAATGGACAAACAGGCATTGGCCGCATAAACCGGTTCTTTACAAAATCCGGATCAACATTTAAATTCCAGTCAATAACCTCCATGAGGTGGTTGTAATCTCCCACTTTTTCTTTTGGAGTGTCTTTCCACAGCAAAGTTTCGGATACGATTGTATTACCTGCCAGTGACTGGTACATGGCATACACGTCTGAAGCTTTTTGAGGTTCGTAGGTACAAAGACTTCCCGGAGCATGAAGCACTCCGGGCGGAACATCCCAGCCTGTTCCCGGTTCAAGACGATGTGCATGAGAAAGATTGGTAATCTTATTGTCTCCCTTTGAAAAATTCATCAGGCATTCCAAAACTTCCTGTCTGGTTGTTCCGGGATTAAACCCGAAGAACGAATAAGGGAATTCGCCTCCATGGTTGTTAAGTTGTGGTGGAAAATAGTAAGCCTCCGGTTTTCCTTTTTGCCCAGTCAGACTGGCATGCTCATCCCGGTGATGAACATGATGAGGCAACGCCCCAAGGTTATCAAAGAATTTTGAGTATATGGGCCAGCATCTGTATTCTTCCCATATCCGTTTTCCAATCAATTTTTCTTTCAGTTCATTCACCGCATCCTTTAAAAGAATGCGTTCATTTTGTCCCTTTCCTTCGAGAACAACTTCGCTGAGGCCTTCATTTTTTCCTGTCAGTGGGCCATTGTCAGCAGGCGTAGTAGAAGAAAGCCATCGTTCATCGATACCGCCCCGTTCTCCTCCCAGCGCATAATAATCATCGGGATGCAGTTTGATTCTCCTACCTGGAATGCAAAAAGAGCGTGGTACCCAATTGGGGACCAACCGCAAAATCCCCTGCCCCTGATCCAAGGCTTTCTCTGCAAGTGTTATCAGTTTAGTCATATTTCTATATTTATTGTTAAAATTTATTTTTATGAACTACTTCCAGTTCCAGGTTATATTCCCGTGTTTCTCCAGGGTGAATAAAAATTAGGCTGCCCTCTTTGCGTGCTTTTGATTGTCCGATTGGGGGATGAGTCCCAGGTTCCAGGGCGGTTACATATTCATTTCTTCCCCAGTGTTGCCAGTTGGTTAACCAAGGAAGTTGTTCTTTTTTAAAACGTAATTTAATTCCCAATTTTATGTATGGGTTATAAATTGCACATTCACATATCCCAGATGAATCCGGGTTGATATCAATAAAAGCAACTGATTCCCCATTACCTTTATGCTCTTCAATAGAGGTGGTACATGTTTTGAAATTATTATTGACATTGAAAATAAAGTTATCTGCCTGGCTTCCTCTTGATTCCCATTTTCCCTCCCAAAGAAGTTTTGTTCCTTCAGTGATCAAAGGCCAGCCAAAATTGAAATGGTAGAGTAACATGTGGGGAGTCGGTTCGTTACCCAAATTAGTCACTTCATCTGTAATATTGATTTTAGGGCATCCCAGTTCAACCGCAATTGTCCTTTTCAACTCGATATGTGGGCCAAACACAGCGGATTGCAGCATTCTGCCAGTGATACTCATTCGGAGGTTACCTGTTCGTAAATCAGGTTGGACGATCGATTCAACTAGCGCAGGAATATGACTGATACGGTCATGCAATCCCCTTTCTCCAAACTCGTCTTTTTCGGGACCACCAATATGGGTCAACCCACAGGTTGTGAACAATCCACCGCTAAAAGAATGGAGCCAGTTCATTCCCGATGCTGTTGTAATATTCCCAGGCGTAATCCCCAAATGGCTTAACCAAGCCAAACTAAACTGATTGTAAAAAGCATCGGCAATGTTCATAGCACGGTCGAGAACCACTTTAAATCGCAACCCACTACCTGTATTTATCCAAGCTATCCGGACTCCTTTCTCAGTTCCATTATCCAGAATGGATGTCTCAATTCCTCCCACCTGATGAAGGTTGGAGATTTTATCACTTATGATAACACTGTCCTGAAAACTTTCTTTTAATTTATTCGTTCTCATAGGATATTTAATTCCTTTTTGATGTAATATATTTTACCGGTACTGATGGGTTCACAAGTATGTATGGTTGTGAACTTTTCATTCTTTATATGAAAATCTTGTAAACTTTAAATGAGAAACGACCATTCCTGAATTTTCATCATATATTGAGTTGTCAAATGGGAATGGCCCGCTACTATAGACCAACATGCCATTAATAATAATTTCATTTGAGTAACTGAGTTTTATAGCGGAATGATAAGGAACCGAAGCTGCAGCAACACGATAACATAAAAGATTGGCAAATTTTATTTGGCTACTGTTTTCAATAAATATTGGATTTGCATACTCTCCTCCAAGGTTTTCTTCTGTCTGTAATGCATAAAATTCCCAATTCTTTACATTCTGCAATTTCAATTCCCAGTCTTTATGATGTTCCAGGGATACTTCGTATATTCTACCGGAAGTATGGGTATTGCTTATGAAAAAAGGACATTGTGCAAAATCATTTGGGGCCCAAATATTTTTAAAAGTTCCTCCCCCTCCATCGGTGACCCATAAACCAATGCACTGCCCTTTTCCTAATTTGACCAACCTGTCTGACGGTTTCCCGGGAGCAAAGAAAACATCATTTATACAGGAAGAACTGTCAGCTAACCATTTTATTCCAATTGCCCCGGGATTTAATTTAAGATCGAATCCGATGCCGGTAATAATATTTGTCCCTCGCGGTGGAGTCAACAATACAGATCGACCATTGATCGAATCGGTGAATCCCGGTGTATCGTTTTTTAAAACAAACCGGGTCATTGCTGGATGAAGACCAATTATTACTGTTGAATCACGCAGTTCCAATGTTTCAGAAATAAGGAATTGCCCCATAGGCAAGTATATGACTTTAAACTCCTTAATCGCTTGTTTAAATATTTGGGTGCAATCCGTGATCCCGTCTCCTACAGCACCCAATTCGACAATATTTTTCCATGTTTGGTATTTGGGTATCACCGGAACATCACTGCCCGGAAATTTCCCTAAAGAATCAACAGGTACCTGATCAATTAAAGTGACAAATTTTCTTTCAAGGATTTTACTTCCCTTTTTGTTTGAAATATGCAATCCATGGGAAAAATTTTTAACGTTACATACAGGAGAAATAGTTTTGTAATGTAGGGCATCTTCAGGAAGTGATGCAATTATTCCATATGTAATTGCAAAATTAATGATGAATGGAACGTGTGACAAGCTGATATTTTCAAGGTTTATTTGGGTTTCAGGATTAAAATAATTGTTGACATCGATGGCAGATTTATCAACATGCTCAAACCATGAGTCTTTAACAAACAACTGCTCATTACTATAAGGAACCTGTATCCCAATGGGAGAATTCATAAATTTGCACCGAATAACAGTCATGCCTGCATCGGCAGTTATAATGGAAGATGAACGCTGTCCTGCAAAATTGCAATCTAAGATTGTTACCGGCCATCCAGAGGCAGTATTCCCTGTTTTAATCGCCCATTCCCCTCCTGTGAACGTACAATTTTCAATCAGATTCCCTATTTCCTCAATTGCTCCCTTGGCTGTTCCGACCTGAAAATTACTATGTTCGATAAAACAATGCTGAGATACGTGGAACCTAATTGCAACAGCGGCAGGATTACCTTTACCCAAATCAAAATTAATATTACTGACACCGGAAAAAAATGTGTTGTTGTTTGCATCCTGAATGGGGGCATTCCCCTTGGGTTTGCTATGACAAAAGTGAATCAGATACTTCCCTTTTCCTTCCTGGAAATAGGGCGAATAATCTATTAACTTAAAAATAGGCCTTGTTTTCCCATATCCAATTAGACGAATTCCTTTCCATAAATTTACGGTCTTGCCAAAACGATAGATTCCCTCAGGAATAAATACAATGCCTCCGCCTGATTGTTCAGCCACCAGATCAATAGCAGCCTGAAGTGCTATTGCATCATCGTCTTTGTCATTTGCCGCAATTTTAAATTTGTTCTTTTCGAAATATACAGCATTTGGATCGACCGGGACACTTGTATATATTGATTGTCCCGTTTGTTTAGCAGCATTGTAAGGAGATACAGAAAACTCACAGGATATAACTGTCCTACAACAATATAGCAACATAGCTATTAGCAAAAGAAACTTCATCTCAAAAAATATTTGGATTTACTTTCAGAAATAACTGACAGCAACATGTTATCTCGTCCTGAGACCATGTTTTAAGATTTCCCAGAGATAGATTAACAGGAGAATAGAAATGGCAATAAGATTCAAGAGTATCAAAGACTCACAGGTAGTACGAACAATTATGCGCCCATTCCCATGAGTCTTTTGATACCTCTGTCTTTACTTTATTTTTAAACGTTTTATGCTTATTGTCATTTCCTTTTTGGCATTATCAACCTTATTCACATACACGTACGATGTATAGGTTTTATTTTCCGTCTGCACCAAAGCCCCCTGATCTGCAGATAATGTTAATGCGTAATCAGCAGCATTGTTAAATTGTGGACTTTCCAAATCTATATCATCAATGAATATAGTAGGAGGAGCACCTTTTAGCTGACCATCCTTCATGTTATCAATGCGTTTCTCCATCTTTGTTGCTAATTTTGTCCATGAATTTGGGATTGAAAGGCTGGTAAGATAATTTCCATTGGCAAGAGAAACTATTGAATGGCCGAATGCTCCTCCACTCATCCCCATTGTTGCTTTATACAGATACACAAAATCTATTTTTCCGGAAAGATTTTGTGCCTCAACTTGTTCTCTGGTATATGCCGTCATATCTGCAATTGAGAAATAGCAAGCCCCTCCATCTTTTAACAGGATGTTTCTCTTCATATCCATTTTACTAATAGTATATTCCGGAGTCCGAATACTGACTTTGTCACCCGAAGTGTTAATTCCACTGAACTCAAAATATACTTTTGTCCCCCGGGCAGTTTCCGGTATTACATAATAGTACTGAAGCGTAACGGCATTTGTGTCTACCAGTTGAACTGTTGAAACAGAGCCGGTTGTAACACTATCTTTTACAGTTAGTACATTCTTGTCAATACCAGTACTACGATCCGTATATATCGAATACCGACTAAAGCCGGTTCCCACGGAACCTTCGATTGAAGCTTCAGCAGATGCTGATTTCAACTTGCCAACCAATGTTCCCAAAGCGTATTTAAATTCTATCTTTTGTCCAACAATAGCTGGTTCAACAGATTGTTTGATAAAATCGTTTTTAAATGATGATTGAGTTTCATCTTTCTCACATGAAAGGAAATAAACAGCAATAAAAACGACAAAAGTTATATTCGTAAGATTTATTTTCATAGCAAATAATTCTAATATTCAACAATTAGTTCTGTATGGTAATAGTAATCGTATAGGTCTTTCTTATTTTTCGATTACCTGATACGACTGTATATTGACGTGGTTCTGAGAAATCTATCCATTGTCCCATTGCAGGTTCAAGTATTGCATCAGTAACTAAACTACAATAGGGTTTAACATGCTTTAGATTTGTACCAAATTTGACAACTCCTGTCACCGTTTGAGCGACAGTATCAATTAAAGCTTTCCCGGTTAAAACCGAAACATTCTCAGGACCTAATAGATCAAAAAAACTCATGTAGCATTCACTTCTTTGTGTTATTAGCAATCCACTATCATCCAAGGTGTTGTTTTCACATGACATAGCCCCCAGTAATGTAACGAACAGCGTAATTATAATTATCTTTTTCATCTCTTCTGTTTTTTAGAATTTATAACCATGGGTCATTTTGTGTAAGCTTAGGATTAACATCTCTTTCTGCCGGTGGTATCCTGAAAATGTAATACCTCTGGTAATCTCTGGTTTGTGCATTTTTAAATTCGTCTCTAACCTTTTCTCCCCATGTATTATAATATATCAAACCATCAGGAGCCGGCCATGTTTCTTCCACTTTTTTCCATCTGCGCAAATCAAAGAACCGCAACCCTTCTCCAACAAATTCAACAATTCGTTCTTGCTCAATAGCCTTAAAAAACAGTTCTTTTGAACCAAATTTGGATTTATCCAGAGGAGGGAGTTTTCCCCTGTATCTGATTTTATCAATTAATGTAAAAAGTTCATCTGTTGGACCATTTTGAACTTCATTAACAGCTTCGCAATACATCAGCCATATATCGGGTAACCGCATCAGGTAAAAATCCTGTGGACCATCATACGTTTGGTAACCATCGATTACCCTTACATATTTGCGGAACACATAGCCTGATTTCATTCCCCCATAGTTGATGTAAGTGACGCCATTGGGATTTTTAAACTTCAATGCTATGCTGTCCAGAAAAACTGTACCATCAGCATTAGTTCTCGGATATTTTTCTCCGTCCCAAAGCATGGTACCTCTCATCCGCCAATCACGTCCTTGATATGTTTTCGGATTAATGGATCCATTTATTGTTGCCGCATTATTACTCAATACAAGAGGAGGAGCATAACCGCCTGTTGAGATCAACTGATATTTGTTTACTAATCTAACATTTGGCGAAAACCAACATTCTCCCCATCCTGTATTTCTGGTTCCAAATGCACGTAATATCGATTCCCCTTGATTTAAAAGAGGGCCACCATATTGCACCGAGAATATTATTTCAGATGCATATTCATTATTCGGTTGAAAAAGTTTAAAGTAGTTTGGAGTTTGGTAAGTCCCCGGATCGCCCTCATTGAAGAGCGTAAGACCATAGGTGGGATTCATGGCTTCTTTAAAATCCAGTGCTGCTGATGCGTAATAGGTCGATGCTTCTCCTAACTTATTGTCGTTTTTCATCCAACAGGCCCAAAATAGTTTTACTTTACCGCTAAAACTTAAAGCAGCCATTTTGGTCGCCCGCCCCCGGTCAGATGTCGGATATGATTTTGGCAATACTAACGCTGCATAAGCTAAATCTGCCAGAATAGTATCTTTGATAACCGTTTTTGAGGTACGTTCCATGGAATAGGCTTCGTTGTTATTAATTTTTTTGGTATAAAATGGAACATCACCCCACAAATCAATTAAACGAAAATAATTCAGTGCACGCAAAAATCTTGCTTCACCTTCTAATCGGTTTATTAAAGATAAACTCGATGCATCAGCCATTTGGGGCTTCATTAATCTTATATTCTCAATAGCATCATTGGCTCTATTGATTGTTTTATAGCAATTGCGCCAATGAAAATCAAAATTACCTCCAAGCCCTGATGGGTTGTAATAATCTGTATAACCATCATCAAACCTTGTATGCACAAATTCTCCAGCACCATCCCAGTTATAATCCTTTCCAAAAGTACCCCTGTTGGCATCATAAACGCCATTAACAGCAAATACAGCATCATCCGTTTTTTTCCAGAAAAGATCACTTGACATCTCTGCACGGGGAGTTTGTTCCAACAAATCCTTGGTACAAGAGCCTGATATGATAACAGTAAAGAACAAAGATGAGATAATCAAATTGTGAATGAACCTATTTCCAGCGTTGGACAACCCGGTCATATTTTTACTTATTTTTTTCATAATACTCTTTCTTGATTAAATTAAAAGTCTAAATTCACGCCGAATGAAAAAGTAGAGAGCAAAGGATATGGATCATTATTGGTTCGGGATTTTTCCGGATCTATACCCCTAAATTTGGTAAGTGTAAATAAATTCTCTGAAGAGAAATAAATCCTGAGTTTTTCTACTCCCAGAAGTTCTATTGTTCTTTTCGGAAAATTATAACCAACCATAATATTTTTCAACCTTATGTAACTGAAGTCGTCTAACCAAAAATCTGTTCCTGAATTATTATTTCCCCCATTCCCGGTTAAAAGACGTGGTAATGTAGCACTTCGGTTGTCCAGGCTCCATGTATCGTGCCAAAGAAAATCGGCAAAACCGCGTCTTGCTGCCGGGATGGTAGTATTATTAAATAAATCCAGCCAATAATCCTTTCTTAAAGCTGCTCCCTGAAATAAAATATTAACATCGATGCCATGCCAATTTGCATATAGATTTAGCCCTCCTTGCAATGGAAAACTATTTTGATTGAAGATGGGAAAAGCTTTTCTGTCTTCACTGGTATACTGACCATCGCCATTCAAATCTTTATAAAGAATATCACCAGGCGCTACATAGCGGTTATTTTGGTATGGAGCATTTTGAATATCGTCCCAACTCTGTGCTATTCCATAACTTTCTGAAGTATAAACAAATTGATATGGCAAATTCAGATATGTATTTCCCTTAGCAAGGAATTCATTCCATTTCAATAACTTATTGTAGTTGTATGAGAGATTTAGGTTAACGCCATAGTTTACTTCACCGATATTTGAATTCCATGTGATATTTGCTTCGATACCACGATTTTGAAGTTCTCCGATATTTACCCGTGGCGCATTATACCCGGATAAAAGGGAAGATAATTGTGATGGACGGATCATATCGGTTGTCAAACGGTTATAAAGATCAAATTCTGAAGTAATTTTTCCATTAAGAAAGACAAAATCTAATCCTATATTTGTTACAGCCGTTTCCTCCCATGAAAAATCTGGGTTAATAATCTTATTAGCACTAAAACCTTTAACAAGTTTCCCATCTAAAATATAATTGGTTAGTTGATAGGTATCCTTTTGTTCATATCTTCCTACCCCTGAATTGTTTCCGAGTTTTCCGTATGAAGCTCTCAATTTTCCAGAAGTGACAACCTTTCTTATTGAAGCAAAGAATTGCTCTTCAGTAAATCTCCATCCTACTGCCAATGAAGGGAAGAATCCAAATTGTGAACCTGTTAAGAATTTTGAAGATCCATCATATCGGGCATTGGCTTCAAAGAGATACTTATCTTTGATACTATAGTTAAATCTTCCGATATAAGAAAGTAGCCCTTCGGCATTAGAAGTGCCACTGTTTGTCTGGTTCGTCGATAAAGCTGCATCCAATTCCGTTAACGATGGATGAATGCGGTCTGTCCGGGATGCGGTTAATGACCGACCGTTCCAGTATTCCTCTGTTGCTCCGGCAAGAAGGCTTATGTGATGACCATTAAGCAAATTCCTTTCGTACGTAATTCTCCCTTGAAGAAGTGTTTTATACCCATTTAGATTGGTATTGCCTACTCCTGCAGTTTCACCAATAAGTACCCTGCTCATCTGTCCGGTCTGAAAATTCCATTCGATGGTAGGGTCTTCATAGTGTTTATTAAAATGATCGTAATACCTTAACCCATAATCAATACGAACTTTTAGCCCTTCAATGGGAGTCCATTCTCCCATTAAATTGCCATTAAATTCTCTTTTATCCTGAATATTATGAATATTTGCATACCTTGATAGATTATTCTGAGCAAATACATCTTCGCCATAAGCCATAGCCCCTCCATATTTACCTGTTACCGGATCTATTGGCAGAATGCCCGCAATAGCACCCTGAACATCACCCATTGTAGGGGTAATAAAACCATCCGAAAGGCTATAGTACATTTTAGACCATTGTCCATCCATCCTAAGCCCAACATTTATTTTGGGGTTTATTTTATAATCAAGGTTTACTCTGAAATTGTAACGTTTAAAATCATTATAAATCTGAACACCTTTCTCATTTATAATACCCGCTGAAATAAAAAAGGCCATTTTCTCTGATCCTCCGGTCGCAGAAAGATTATGCGTTTGAATTTTACCCGTTCTTATCATTAAGTCCCATTGATTGGTATTAGGATAAAGAAAAGGATCAACCATTCCTTTTGCAAGCCACTCGTCTATCGTACCTTGTTTAAAAACCTGGCTATTTTGTCCATTATCGGCAGCACGCTTATGCATCGTTAATGATCTGGGATAATCTGCAAAATAGTTATAAAAATTTGTCGGTTGCGACAATGAAAAATTTCCCGTATAACTTAATATTGATTTATCTCTCGTCCCAGTTTTCGTAGTTATTAAAATAACACCGTTAGCTGCACGGGAACCATAAATTGATGAAGATGCTGCATCTTTTAAAACAGAGATACTTTCAATATCATTCATATTAATGCGGTTTATATCTACATCGGGCATTCCATCCACAACAACCAAAGGCGATGAATTATTTACAGTACCTAATCCTCGTATTTGTAAAGATGCACCATCCTTTCCAGCCATGCCTGTCGATTGCTGTACTGAAAGCCCAGGAATTAAACCTGATAAACCGGTCGAGATATTAGTTAAGGTTCTGCTTGAGATATTATCATTTATTTTTATTGCAGCAACAGAACCAACAAGGTTAACTTTTTTCTGAATCCCATACCCAATAGCTACTACCTCCTCGATCCCAACTGTTTCTTCTTCCATTGTAATATTAATCGAAGATTTTCCTGCCATTTTTATTTCCTGGCTTTTCATTCCCACAAACGAAAAAACCAGCACTGCATCCGCCGGAACATTTGCAAGTATATATTTTCCGTCGAAGTCGGTAATAGTTCCGGTAGTAGTACTTTTCAGGACCACCGAAACTCCCGGCAGCGGTTGCCCCGACGAATCGGTAACTCTTCCGGAAATGGTTTTGTTTTGTTGGTTTTGCATTCCTTCTGCCGGGGTAATAATGATCAGGTTGTTTTCCATTACTTTGAATGAAATATTGGCTCCATCGAAAACCTCTTTCAGGATGCTTTCCACATTTTTGTTTTCACTGTTCACTGACACTTTCCGGTTCAGATCGATAAACTGTTCGTTGTAAAAGAACCGGAACTCGCTTTGCTCTTCAATAGTTTGAAGCACTTCCCGTACCGTACGGTTTTTCATGTCGAATGAAAGTTTCGCGTTTTGCGAATAAACCGAGGCCGACAGCTGCATTACACACAGAAATAACAAACTGAATGTTAGTTTCATAGTTAGAAAAATTTTCCCGGACCTGCGCATTTTCGTACGCCACCGGCAGTTACGTTTTTTTTTCATAAATTTGAATCGTTAAAGTTTACGAATTGTTACCGGCAGACTGGACATTTGACAGTAACATGAATGAACTCAGCAATAAAGAGAGGCCTCGCGAGGTCTCTCTTTTTATTTTTTCAGCAGTGTTTCAAAGTTTTTCAATTTAGATTCATCAATTGACAAGGTGACATGCTTATTAATGAGTTTGTATTTCAATGGGGAAGAATACGAAATGGCCGTTAATACCTGTTCAATGGTTTCATCTTTTATGGTCCCTCCAAATTCATAGGTTTTAATCCGTTCATCGCTAAAAGTGAAATCGACGTTGTAACGCCGTTCCAACAACCGCGACAATTCCCCCAGAGTTGTATTTTTTATGACCCATTTATTGGTGGTCCACGAAACTTCGTACACATCGGGGCTGTCCAGCACTGTAAACTGGTTATCCGAGGGGTTAAAAACCGCCTTTTGGCCGGGCTTCAAAAGAACTTCCGAAGGTTTCCCGGTTGTGTGATTTTGTAATTTCACCAAACCTTCGATCAAAATGGTTTGTACAGCAGCTTCGTCGGGATAAGCCTTTACGTTGAATTTGGTACCCAGTGCAGTAACCGATATTTCTTTGGCCTTTACAACGAGTGGCAGTTTTTTGTTTTTCGCCACCTCAAAACAGGCTTCCCCTTCCAGTTGGATGTTGCGGTTGCGGGTTCCAAATTGCGGGTCCACTCTCAGTGTGGTGCCGGCATTGAGCCAGACAAACGATCCGTCGTTGAGTTTTAGGTTGGTTTTCGAGCCATAAGGCGCAGTATACTCAACCCAGCTGGAAGAAGAAAGCCCGGCGCTGAAACGCGGTTGCAGCCAGGAATATACCAGTCCCCCGATGAAAAGTGCCACCATAAAAACTGCTGCATACCGGCCAATCTGCCGAAAGAAAAGAAACGGATTTTTTTTGCTGCCCATCTTTGTGCCGAGCCTGGCCCAGGCTTTATCCACATCAAAATCTTTTTCCCTCCGGGAAATCTGCCCTGCTTCCCACAGATCGACCAATTGGCCGAACAGGCGGCTGTTTTCTTCGCTTTCCTCTAACCATGCGGTCAGAAGTGCAGAATCACATCCGTCCCGGTTTCCACACAAATAGCTGACAATAGAAACCTTAATTTTTTCGGACAAATTATTTTTTTGTGCCATTTTGTTTGATTTGTACTACTATGACACAAAAAAAGGAAGGAGGTATTACACGAGCTTAAAAAAATTCTGGAAATTGAAGAATTAGTATGGGGAGATAATCTTTCAGCCCCACGCGAAGTTTTATCAATGCCCTGTATATTTGAACTTTCACCGTATTTTCGGAAATCCCCAACTGGTCGGCAATTTCTTTGTGCGAACGTTCTTCAAAGCGGCTCAGGTAAAAAATTTCGCGGCACTGTTCGGGCAATTTTTCAATTTCTGCCTTGATTTTTTCTTCCAGTTCCCGTCCAATCAGGTCGGTCAGCGGATATTTGTCGGAAACCGGGTATTTTATTTTCAGGGCCAGCAGCGCGGCTTCATTTTCCGATATTATATGTTTCCGGCTTTTTTCGCGGTTAAGGTAATTGATGCACGAATTTTTCACCGATTGAAAAAGATACGATGAAACCGATTTGTGAATCGTTAAACTTTCCCTTTTTTCCCAGAAGTTCAGGAATACATCGGTCACTAAGTCTTCGGCAATATCGTTTTGTGAAACGAAACCCACGGCGTAGGCACAAAGGCGTTTGTAGTACGTTCGAAAGAGTATTTCAAATCCCTTTTTATTTCCATTGGCGACCGACCGTACAAGTTCCTGTTCAAGGTTCATTTTCCTTGGTTTTGAGTTACGAATATACGGGATGATTTTGAAATTGAGTTGTCTTCCGGAAATTTTACTCTTTTACTGGTATTTTTTGCAGCGGTGATGACTTTTCAACAATCATTTCAGAACAATTTGTATAAACCATATTCTTTTCTATCCTCAAGCCGGACGGATTCTTCCTTTTCCAATCGATGAAAGGGGAGCAAAAATCTTGTCCCAACGACCCTCACCCAGGCGTTGAGACGGCCTGCCCACCTTTCTGAAGATTGGTTCAACTGACTTCCTCTTTTGCTTTTCAAACTATCTTATTTTAGAAAAGAACAAATAATTAGTGAAGTGGATAAAGGTAAAAAGACTATTTTTGATAACGCTTACACCTCCTCCATTTCCTTATCTCTGTATAATTTATACTTTTACGATGTTTGATACCAAAACAGAAAAATTATGGCACAATTAGTATTTGCCACCAACAACCTACACAAATTGCGCGAACTGCAACAAATTCTCGGCAATTCAATTCAATTGCTGAGTTTAACCGATATCGGCTGCACCGACGAGGTTCCCGAAAATCAGGAAACGCTGGAAGGAAATGCTTCCGAAAAGGCATTTTACATATACAATAAGTTTGGGTACAACTGTTTTGCCGACGATACCGGATTGGAGATTGACGCTCTGGACGGGGCGCCAGGCGTTTATTCGGCACGCTATGCCGGACCCGAAAAATCGGCCTCCAATAACATGGCTAAAGTTCTTCGCGAAATGGAAAAAATAAATTCGCGCAAAGCCCGTTTTAGGACTGTGATTTCGCTGGTTGTTGATGGGAAGGAAAAACAGTTTGAAGGCATTGTGGAAGGGGAAATATTGCGTGAAGCAAGGGGAACGGCAGGTTTTGGCTACGATCCCATTTTCCAGCCTGAAGGATTTGTCGAATCCTTTGGCGAGATGGACGTAGATACAAAGAACAACATCAGCCACCGGGGGCGGGCTGTCGAAAAATTAGTTGACTACCTGAAAAATATGAATTAGCAATGACGAAAAAGCTGATCCTGATATTTCTTATGGGTTCGTTTCTGAAAGCCGGGGCACAGGCCCCGGTGGGAGAATGGACCAATTACCAGTCGTACCGCTCGGCTTCGAAACTGGCCGATGCCGGCGAACTGGTTTACTGCGCTGGGAATGGCGGATTATTTGTCTTCAATAAATCAGATAACAGTCCAAAGCCCCTCAGCAGCATTAACGGTCTTTCGGATGTGGGGATCGAAGCGCTGGCTTACGGCGAACAAAGCAATGTGGTACTGATCGCTTATAAAAACAGCAACATTGACCTGATCTTCGGGAACGATATTTACAACCTGTCCGACATCAAACGCAAGCAAATCATGGGCAATAAAGCCATCAACAAAGTGATGTTCGATGGCTCCACCGCATATCTTTCCTGCGGCTTTGGCATTGTGGTCATCAATACTGAAAAGCGGGAAGTAAAAGACACCTGGTATATTGCCGAGGGCGGCGCCCATCTCACTGTTTACGACATGGCTTCCGATGGCGACTCCCTGTATGCTGCCACAAGCGCAGGAATTTACCGCGCCCTTTCCAGCGAACCCAATCTTCAGGATTACTCGAATTGGCAACGGTTTTCAAACCTTTATCCAACCGGGCGTTTTACGCAAATTGAAAACCTCAACGGGAAAATTATTGCCTGCTATTCGCCCGCAAGCGGCAACGATGAACTTTATATGCTTGACAATGGCAACTGGACACGGGTCTTTACGGAAGTCAGCAAAGTCTACGATATGACCGTTGCCTTCAACGACCGGATCATCATCTCGAATAACGGCGACGTGTATGTGTTTGCTGAAAACGGAGAGATTATCGAGAAAATATTTCAATATGATTTTGGGGACACGCAAAGTCGGGGAATTGACCCGCGCTGCACACTTTTAAATTCGGATGGAACTTACTGGATTGCCGACAATCAATATGGACTGGTTTATAAAAAACCCGCGGAATACTGGGATAAAGGTTCCCCCAATGGGCCGTTCGATAATATGACTTTCAGTTTAACGATTTCCGAAGGGAACCTTTGGGTCGCTTCAGGGGGGCGCGATGCCGCCTGGGGAAATTTGTGGAACCCGGCCCGTTTTCAGAAAAAAGATGATGAGGGAAACTGGTCGGTTTTCGATCAGGAAAGATATCCTGAAATGGCCCGATTCCGCGATATGGTGTACATTGCTTCCGATCCGGGTGACCCCGGCCATGTTTTTGCAGCCTCCTGGGGGGGTGGTATTTTCGAGTTCAGTGGAAACGAATTGGTAAAACAGCACAGCTTCGGCAACAGCAGTCTCGAACCGGCTATTCCCGGCAACGACGAATATGTCCGGGTAGGCGGGCTTGCCTTCGATAAAAACGGCACGCTTTGGGTGAGCAATGGCGGCGGGGGCAATGTACTTTCTTCTTATAAAAACGAGACATGGCAGTCGTACAGCATTCCTGATCTGGCAAATAAATATAACCTGGGAAATTTAATAGTTACCAACGAAGGCGACAAATGGATCATTGTTCCGAGGAGCAACGATCTATATCTGGTGAAAGGCGAAAACGAAGCGCGGCAGTGGCAGCGCAACATTGCCTATTTCAGTAATGGCACGGAAGAAATTTACCTTCCCATGCACGATGTGTATTCCATTGCCGTTGACCGTGACGGCGCAGTGTGGGTCGGTTCGGCAGGTGGCGTGGCCGTTTACGACAAACCTTCGCGGATATGGAATGACCCGCAACAAGACCCTCTGGCGCGATATGCCCGGCAACCCGGCCTCGAAATGGGCGACGGTATTTATCACCCGCTGCTGGCCAGCGAAACCGTTACCGCCATTGCGGTCGACGGCGGCAACCGGAAATGGTGCGGCACCAAAGCCAATGGGGTGTTCCTGATTTCGGAAAACGGCGAAAAAGAGCTGGAACATTTTACGGTGGATAATTCGCCCCTGCTTTCCAACGAAATTACGTCGATTGCCATCGACAGCCAACGCGGCGAAGTGTTTTTCGGGACCAGCGAAGGCCTCATCTCCTACATGGGTGTGGCTACCGAACCGGAGAAGAAATTTACCGATGTGTACGTGTACCCCAACCCGGTACGCGAAACCTATGACGGTCCGATTGTGGTAAGCGGACTGATGGAAGATACCGATGTGAAAATTACCGACATCAGCGGGAACTTAGTTTTTCACGGAACTTCGTTTGGCGGACAGATTTCGTGGGACGGTAAAAACCGGAACGGCAACCGCTGCCACACGGGTGTTTACCTGGTTTTCCTGAACAACAAATCCGGCGAAGAAACGTTGGTGACAAAGATTTTGTTCATTCATTAAATCTGAAAACCGTTGCTCGAAAAAACACAAGGCATATTTCTACATCAGGTTAAGTACTCCGACAACAGTGTCATTGCGAATATTTACACCGAAGAATACGGGCGCCGTTCGTACATTGTGAACGGGGTGCATGGAAAAAATGCGGCGGTAAAAGCGGCCATACTACAGCCGATGTACATTCTCGATCTGGAAGTTTACCACCGCTCGGGACGCGACATCAACCGGTTGAGAAATGCACGGGTGGCTGTCCCCTACACCAGCATTCCCTACGACATCAGCAAGAGTTCGGTGGTCCTTTTCCTGGCCGAAATACTGAACAAATGCCTCCGGGAAGAAGAGACCAACCGCGAACTGTACCACTTCATCTTTCATTCACTCACTTTTCTCGACCTTTCAGAAAAAGGGGTTGCCAATTTTCACTTGTGGTTTTTACTGAAACTCACCGCTTTTCTGGGAATCCTTCCCAACCGTGAAAACCTGAAAACCTCTAACTATTTCGACCTGAAGAAAGCAGAATTTGTTTCGTCGGAACCCGCTCATCCGCAATTTATGGACAAACGCGCTACCGAAATTTTTGTTCGTTTGTTCGGCCTGAGTTTCTCCAATCTGCCCGACCTGCAACTAAGTGGTTCCGACCGCCATTCCCTGCTCCAGAAAATAATTGAATTCTACCATATTCACTTTGAATTACTTGGTGAATTAAAATCATTACGTGTTTTAAAAGAAGTATTTAACCAATGATAGTTGAAAATTAATTCCGTATTTTTGGGTTTGCCAGCTATAAAATAAGTCCGGGGGCGATATAATTTTTTACCTTTGTCAGCCAATTTGAACAACATGGTACAATCGAAGATACTGAACAGTAACGGAAGCATATTTTCTCAAATGAACAATCTCCCCGACAAGCCGGGAATAATTGACATGGCCGTGGGAAAAAGCGAATTTCCCTGCCCCCCGGAGCTCGTTGAATCAGCTTCAAAATATATTCGTTTGGGTTACAATAATTTTGCCCCGCTCGAAGGGATACCTGCTTTACGTGCAGAAATAGCTGCCCGGATGAAAACCCTGTACGGATATATATACAACCCCGAAACGGAAATAAACATCACTGCCGGGCATATACAGGCAGTGACTACCGCCATCAGTTCGGTGGTAAAGGAAGACGACGAGGTTATCGTTTTTGAACCGGCTTTTGAATCGTATGTACCGGCCATTTTGATCAACGGTGGCCGCCCGAAATTTATTTCGCTTAAACTGCCCGACTTTCACATCGACTGGGAGGAACTGCGAAAAATAATCAGTTCCAAAACGCGGATGATCATCGTCAATTCGCCACACAATCCCACCGGGGCTGTGCTTTCCGATGAAGATATGGTACAATTGCAAAAAATAACCAATGGCACCAACATCGTCATTCTGAGCGATGAAATCTTCGATTCGTTTGTGTACGACAACAAACGGCATCAGAGCATGGCCCGTTACGAAAAACTCGCAAAACGCAGTTTTATCGTCTCGTCATTTGGCCCTGCGTATAATGTAAATGGATGGGGGATAGCCAGTTGTATTGCTCCTGAAAACCTGATGCGCGATTTCCGGAACGTACACCAGTTTCAGGTATTTAACGCAAACACACCCTTGCAATATGCGTTGGCCGAATTTATCGGGAATGACGGAAGCTACCATGAAATACCGGAAATTTATCAGGGCAAACGCAACTATTTCAAGCGCCTGATGGCCGACAGCAAATTTGGGCTCATCCCAACCCAGGGCAGTTATTTCCAATTGCTCGATTATTCTGAGCTTTCAGACGAAAAGGACAGCGATTTTGCCCTTCGCCTGCTTAACGAATACGGGTTGGCAACCATACCTCTTTCGGCTTTTTTCCACGAAAAAACGAAGCTGAAAATGGTACGCCTCTGTTTTGCAAAAACCAACGAAACACTTGAAAAGGCAGCAGATATATTGAAATCGGTAAAGGCTCTTACCGCGGCGGAAAATCCTGTTCGCTGAAAACAATCGCTTCGTAAGTATACAATCCGGCGGTCTTTCAGCCGTCGGTGCCAGGTTGTACCATGTCGCCCCAGTCCCAGTTCGTCAATGAGTTAAAACAAGGGCTGGCTGTCTGAAAACGCCCGGTGCAGACTCTCAGCTTTTTCGTTCGGTAAATACTTACAAACGCCCTTTACTGCTTTCGGGATTTTTTCCGAAGGAGAACGGTATCCCCGGTGTTGCAACTAATCAGACAAACGTTCACGGGCCAGCGCAAGCAAATAGTTTTTATCGTTTTCTGAAAGGAAAAAAGTGTCTACTTTTTCTTCGTTTACCGTAATGACATGATATTCCACTACTGTTGTGTCTCTATTGTTTTATCATACTGAACGTAATGAACATCTGTTGTAATAGCGCAAAACGTGAGACCCTTCACTACGTTCAGGGATTTGATACAACACTACCTGGTTTCGGTCGCCACAAAATCTGGTGTCGCCCGAATTTTGATACTGAATGGCATGGAATTTTAACGATTTGTTGCCTGTGTGAGGTACGGGAGCGTAAGACCAACGTCCAACCATAAATACTGGTAGCCAGGTTCGGAATGTCCATCTTCCGGTTTTCCTGAATGGTCCAATAGAATTCCTCCGGGTCATTCTTCAGAATGGTTTCAGCCGTCTGTTTACCCAGCTTACTTGCTGATTCATATTCCCGATAATGTGAAAAATCGGTGGGAACAACAAAAAGGTTTTCTGCTGAGAAATACACTTGCAGCGCTTGGCAATTTACCTGATTTCTTATATGTTACCAGTATCGATGACAATGGGCACCAATTGGAAATGATTTCCCGTCCGGTATTTTGTAATGCCTTGTGTTGTATAGTGAAGCAAAACCCGGTAAAAACCATTGCCGTTGTCCCGGTACGAGACCTCATATCCTTTTGACTGGGCCAGGGTTCCGTAGTTTTGCGCCTTTTCAAAAGACGAAAAACTCCCGACTACAATGCAGTAGCGGGAGTTTGTATTTTGCAGATCCGGTACTTTGACGTTTCCTGTATTGCGGGCCGCTGAAAAAAGGCTCATTCCAAACAGGAAAAATATGATCAAAGCAATCCGGGTATTGTATTAGTTTTTAATTAATAACCAGCAGTCGCTAAAGTTGCTGTATTTTTGCCGGATTTCATGAACTTTTGCACGGGCATCTGCCTCGTCAGTATACGAATTGATACAAACCCGGTAGTAGCCGGTTTCGCTTTTCAGCACAATGGGATTAAACCCTTTGCTTTGTAAATCAGCTTTCAGCCTGTTGGCATTGTCATAATTGCTGAAACTTCCCACGATCACGAAGAAGTTCTTATTCCCATAAGAAGTCTGGTCGGTTTGCTGCGAAAATGTAAAATTTTCCTTGCGCATGGAAATCGGTTTCGATTCAGGCTGAACGTACATCTGGTCTGATGTCGGGTTTTCGCGGACTGCAGGAACTGTATTCTCAGCTGAAAAAACTTTCGGAGGCGCTGCTGTTTCCGTTTGCGGCGCTTCGGCTACTTTATTTTTTCCTGATTTTTCGAAAATTTTACATGATGAAAATAGGGCTGCCAATACGAACACTGATAAAATTGTCTTTTTCATGATAAGAAGTTTAATTTGTCCGTTGCAAAATTACGAAAAACGAACATTTGGCAGGCATTCTTTTTCGATGGGTTATTAACGTGTGATTGTTAACAACCCGGGTGTTTTCTTTCCTGATATTCGGCGTATTAACAAAAAGTATCCCGGCAGCAATTTTATTTTTCATTTTTTACTTAACCCGTTTAGTTGATAAAAAAGAAACCTTCGGAATTTTTTCAATGGAGTATTTTTCATACTTTTGTTGCTTCAAAATCAGACAGAAAAGGCATGTTTACATTTGGCATTTTAAGTTCACACATCCCTTACGTGGCTTTTGTCGTTTTTTATCTTGTCTGTCTGCTGTTTCCTTCCCGCCTGCAACCGGTTGAGTTGCCGTCGCCCGGTGAAGAAAAAATCAGTCTGGCAGAAATTTCTGCTGTTGAACAGGCCGCACACGATTGGGTCTTCAGTTTTCAGTCTGATGCAGAAACCCGGGAACAGCAATCCGATCTTTCTCCTGGCTACCATACGATCATAAAGATACCCTTGCGGAATAGCAGCCAGAGGACGGGAATCTGTTTTTTCCCGTCGTTATTCAGCAGGCCTCCACCTGTCCTGTAAGTCGATCTCCGCTTTTTATTAATTTATGTTCACCGATGAAACAATTTCAGGATTGGCTTGTTGTGTTTCATCCAACTAACCTTATTTTATTATGAGCATTCAAAAACTTACAGGTGTATTTCTTTTTTTCCTCATCACAGTTTTCGGGTTTGCCGAAGGAGAAAATACAGACAAGGACACTACCAAAATAAAAAATTACAAACTCGACGAAATACAGATTAAATCGCCCAAGTACAACAGCAATATTTTCGAATTGCCGGTTACGGCTACCATGGTACCAGCACGAAGCATCGAAAGCAACGGGATACAGAACCTGACCGATATTTCGGGAATGGTACCCAACTTTTTTATGCCCGACTACGGTTCGAAACTCACATCGCCGGTGTACATCCGCGGCGTGGGAAACCGCATCAACACACCGTCGGTCGGCTTATATGTTGACAACATTCCGTATTTCGAGAAGTCGGCTTTCAACTTCGATTTTTTCGACATCGAACGCATTGAAGTGCTGCGCGGGCCGCAGGGAACTTTGTACGGGCGTAACGCCATGGGCGGATTGATCAATATTTTTACTTCCGGCCCTGAACCCAAACGCTCCTCCAGCATCGTGGCCGACTACGGAAATTACAACCAGCTCAGCGCCCAGATTAACCACAACCAGCCGATTAGCAAGTCGCTGTCGGCCCTGGCAAATGTTGGCTACAAACATCAGGACGGTTTTTATATCAATCGTTACAACGATGAAAAGATTGACAAATCAGACAGCTATTCGGGACGGTTGAAAATGTTGTTCGAGCCATCGGCCAGATTTCGGGCTTTGCTGAGTGTTCAGTACGAAAACAGCAAACAGGGCGGCTATCCGTATGCCATCTACAACAACGAAACCCGCGAAGCAGCTGCTATCAGCTACAACCAGGAAAGCACATACGACCGTTCGATGGTGTCATCCGGCCTGAACCTGCAGTACAATGCCCCCGGATACATTCTTCGGGCCATCAGCAGTTTTCAGTATATTGACGGTGCACAGGGCATTGACCAGGATTTTACCCCGGCCTCCCTCTATTTTGTGACCCAGGACCAGCAGCAGAATATGTTTTCTCAGGAAATCAATATCCAGTCGAAAGAAACCAAACAGTACGAGTGGCTGTTTGGTGTTTTTGGTTTTCGCCAGGAACAAGACAAAGACGTTGGCATGACCTACGGCCCCGACGGAATTGTAAAACACAAATTACCCTATCAATCATACAGTTATCTTAAAACCCATGAAAATACAAATTCGGGGATAGCCTTTTTTCATCAGTCAACAGTTAAATTCGGCAAGTTCTCGGTTTCCGCCGGAATACGGGCCGATTACGAAAAAGCAAAACTCGATTATCTGTATGATAAATTTGTGAACGGGAACCAGAGTACGGCAGAAACGTTTAAAAGCGACATGGATTTTTTTGAAATACTGCCTAAGATCGCTTTCAAATATAGCCTGTCGGACGGGTTGACCCCTTATGCAACCATCTCGAAAGGGTACAATGCAGGGGGCTTCAATTCCACCTTTGAACGCGAGGAAGACCGTTCGTTCGATCCCGAAACCTCGTGGAACTACGAAGCAGGTGTGAAAGCCAAATGGCTGAAACAACGCATTTATGCAAACCTTGCTTTCTTTTACATCGACTGGAGCAACCAGCAAATATACCAGACCGTGCCCAGCGGCACCGGGTCGATGTTGACCAACGCCGGAAAATCGGAAAGCAAGGGCTTGGAATTAGAACTGAAAGCCCTTCCTGCCCGAAACCTTGAAACCTGGTTTACCTTTGGGTACAACGATGCCCGTTTCATTGAATATGTGAAAGACGCAAACAACGATTACAGCGGAAACCATCTGCCGTATGTTCCTAAATATTCATTCAATATCGGTGGAAATTACACAGCCGAATTCAACAAATTCTGGCTCGACCGGATGCGTTTTCAGCTTAGTTACCAAGGTTTCGGGAAAAATTACTGGCTCGAAACCAATACGGCATGGCAGGATTATTACGGTTTACTGAACCACCGGGTTAGTTTTGAAAAGAAAAATTTGGTACTTTCATTCTGGGGTAAAAACATTTTAGAGGCCAACTACAATGCGTTTTATTTCAATGCTTTGGGAAATTCGTATGCACAGATTGGAAAGCCTGCACGTATCGGCGTCAGTCTGAAAGTGACCTTTTAAAAAAGATACCCGATGCTTGATACAAGATATCCGATACATGATTTCAGATGCTGCTCTTTGTTGATGAAGAGACGGCTCAAAAATTATGTGTTTCTTTATTGTCCGGCATCCAATATCAAGCATCCAGTATCCAGAGTATCGTAAAACAAAAAAGATGAAAACCCGCGAAACCGGAAAATACCTTACCCTGCTGAACCTGTACCTGGCGCAATCAATACCGATGAGTTTTTTCTCCACGGTAGTGCCTGTCATCATGCGGATGGAACATTATTCGCTGGAATCAATCGGGTATCTCCAATTGGTTAAACTCCCGTGGATACTGAAATTTCTCTGGGCGCCAATGATCGATAAAACAGCAGGTACCAGCCGGAAATACCGGCGCTGGATTATCTTTTCGGAACTGTTTTACGCGATGGTCATCAGCAGTATTGGTTTTTTCAGCCTGCAAACTGATTTTAAAACCATCATTGCACTGATGATCATTGCCTTTACGGCATCGGCAACACAGGATATTGCCACCGATGCTTTTGCTATTTTAAACCTGAAGAAAGAGGAACGTAGCCTGGGCAACAGCATGCAGTCGGCCGGAAGTTTTCTCGGAACCTTGGTGGGAAGTGGCGTTTTGCTGATCGTGTACAATTATCTTGGCTGGAATTGCCTGCTTTGGACACTCGCCCTTTGCGTCATTTTTGCCATTATCCCGCTCAGCCTCTACCGGTTGAAAAATCGGGAACCCGAAGAAAGGCCTACTTCTGCAAAATCCATTTCTTTTTTCGAATTTGTCCATTTCTTCCGGCAAAAAGGGATCATCTTTCATGTGCTGATCCTGATGATTTTTTATTCAGGAATTATCGGCATCTTAACCATGTTGAAACCATATCTGGTTGATTTGGGTTACCAAGTCAAGGAAATTGGTTTTATTGCCGGGATTTTCGGAACAGCAATTGGTTCGCTGATGACTTTGCCCGCCGGTTTTTTCATTCGGAAACAAGGACTGAAAAAAAGTGTTTTTCTTTTTTCATCAATCAATATTATAGCCGCTGCTTATTTTTTATTTCTGACGTACAGCAGTCACGGTATTTACCTGATTTATATCGGGGTTGCCCTGTTGTGGTCGGCCTATGCCATGTCGTCGGTATTTATTTACACCATGTCAATGAACATCGTCAGGCAGTTTCGCGAAGGCAGCGATTTTACCCTGCAAATTGTGATCACCCATCTGAGCAGTCTTATCATTGCCGTGTCGAGCGGAAAGATTGCCGATGCAATTACGTATCGCGGCCTTTTTGCTATTGAACTGGCAATTTGTGTGCTGATACTGATTGCACTACCATTTATTTTTAAAGAAAAATTTTACGAAAAATGATATTTCCCGAACATCTGATTGAAAAATACAATGTGCCGGTTCCCCGCTATACCAGCTATCCGCCAGCCAATTTTTTTTCTGATACATTCACATCGGAGCAATACGCCGATTTGATCCGGAGGTCGAACAACGATCAACCGGAGAATATTTCGATTTACATTCATATTCCGTTTTGCAGTAAAATTTGTCATTACTGCGGCTGCAATACCCATCTGACCCGCAACCGCGATCTCATGCGTATTTATGTGGATGCACTGAAAAAGGAAATCGGTATGGTGGCTGCATTGCTCGATCCGCAGCGAAAAGTTTCGCAGGTACACTGGGGCGGCGGAACGCCCAACTATTTGCCCATTGAATGGATCGAAGAGATCATGCAACTCATTGCCCAAAAATTCACATATACCGAAAAACCAGAAATTGCGATGGAATGTCATCCTGCCCATCTCGATTTCGACTATTCGGAACGGTTGATCAAAACCGGGTTTAATCGCATTAGCCTGGGCATTCAGGATTTCGACAAAAAAGTACTCGACACGGTGAATCGCGACGATTCAGTAATTCCGGTGAGCGAACTGGTTGCATTTTTTCGCCGGTATGAACATGTGGGCGTGAATTTCGATTTTATTTACGGATTGCCGCACCAAAACCCGGAATCATTTTATCGAACCATTCACAAGGCCGTTGAACTTTCACCCGACCGCCTTGTAACTTTTTCGTATGCTCATGTTCCGTGGGTGCGTCGCGCACAAAAAGTACTCGAAGTGGAAGGTCTGGCCAGTCCGCAGGAAAAACTGAAAATGTTTGAAGCCGGGTACAACCTGTTGAAAGAAAACGGTTACCACCCGATTGGTTTCGATCATTTTGCAAAAGCCGGTGACGAACTGACGATCGCCCTTGCCAACAAAAAACTACACCGCAACTTTCAGGGGTACTGTACCCGCGAAACAACCGGGCAGGTTTATGCGTTTGGCGCAACGGGCATTAGTCAGCTCGAAAATTCGTATGCCCAGAATGCCAAGGATGTAAATAGTTATGTGGGGCTGATCAATCAGGGGATTTTTACCGTCGAAAAAGGCTACGAACTGAATGATCCCGAAAAAATCATTCGCCACGTTATCAACGAAATCATGTGCAACCAGTATCTTGATTTTGATGAGGTTGCTTCAAAATATTCGGTTTCAGAAAAAGAATTGAAACAGACGCTTGATTTTTCAGAAGAAAAACTGGATGAATTTATTGCTGAAGGACTGGTTCAATTCGGACAGAATAAACTGATCGTAAACGAAGCAGGCAAATTATTCAGCCGTAATATCGCATCGGCCTTCGATCCCAAACTGGCCAACTCCGGAAAAGCATTTTCAAAATCGGTATAAAATGGAAACATCCGCGAAAGTAGCAATCATTGGCGCCGGGCTGACTGGCTTGACCACTGCTTTTTACCTGAAAAAAGCAGGTATCCGGTTTTGTGTTTTCGAAAAGGAAAACCGGGAGGGCGGGGTTATTCAAACCGTTTCGGAAGATGGTTTTACCTACGAAAAAGGTCCGAATTCGGGTGTTATTTCTTTCCCCGACACCGTTGAGCTGCTGGAAGAACTGGTTTCTCACTGTTCCATTGAAATTGCTGCTCCTTCGGCCAAAAAACGGCTGGTGTGGAAAGGTAAAAAGTGGCACGAGCTGCCCTCCGGTTTATGGGGCGGAATCAGCACTCCGCTGTTTTCGTGGTACGACAAGTTTCGCATACTCGGTGAACCTTTCCGCCCTAAAGGAACCGACCCCAACGAACGGCTCGATCAGTTTGTGCTGCGCCGCCTGGGGAGAAGTTTTCTCGATTACGCCGTCGATCCGTTTGTTCTCGGTATTTATGCCGGCGATTCCTCGTGGCTGGTACCGCGTTTTGCACTTCCGAAATTGTACAATCTCGAACAGAAATACGGCAGTTTTATTGGCGGCTCGATTAAAAAAGCCAAAGAGCCCAAAAGTGAACGCGACCAAAAAGCAACCCGCGACGTGTTTTCCATCAAAGGTGGTTTATCGAACCTGATCAATGCACTGCAAACTGAAATTGGGACAGAAAACATCCGGCTCAATTGTGATGAATTAACTGTCGGTAAAGAAGCGGACGGAACTTATTCAGTAAAAAACGGGGACGAAGATTTGGGTACATTCAGCAAGGTCGTTTCTACCATCGGCGGACATGCGGTTCCGCACGTTTTACCTTTTCTTGCTGAAGAAAAGGTAAAAAAAATTACCTGCATGAAATATGCCAAAGTAGTCCAGTTTTCGGTGGGTTTCAGACAGTGGAAAGGTATTCCGGTGAATGCTTTTGGCGGACTTGTGCCCTGGAAAGAACAACGCGGACTGCTGGGTGTTTTGTACCTCTCGACCAGTTTTAGCGGACGGGCGCCGGAAGGTGGCGCATTGTTTTCGGTGTTCATGGGAGGTCTGCGAAAGCCCGAAATTTACAATATGCCGGAAAACGAATTGTTTGAAATTCTTACCCGTGAATTCACGGCGATGATGGGACTCGAACATTTCAATCCCGATTTACTGAAAATTCACCGGTATGCACACGCCATCCCGCAATACGGGCCTGAGTCGGAAGAAAAACTGGGCGCCATTGCCGAGCTTGAAAACGAACATCCGGGTTTGCTGCTGGCCGGAAACGTGCGCAACGGCATTGGCATGTCGGACCGAATTAAGCAGGGAAAAGAAATAGCTGAAAAAATACGAATTACGATTTAAAAACTCTGTGTTTCTCCGTGAATAACTCTGCGGCACTCTGTGGTAAATATTTTTTCAACCACAGAGTAACACAGAGAAGATACCGGGTTCCGCAGAGAAAAAATAGAAGTGGAAATGCAACAACCCGATACAGCAGTACTTTTACTCAATGTGGGCAGTCCCGACCGTCCCACTACAAAGGCAGTACGCCCGTACCTGTCGCAATTTTTAAACGACCCACGGGTGATTGATCTGCCGTGGTTGTGGCGTAAATTACTTGTCAACCTCATTATTGTTCCTTTCCGGGCGCCCAAATCAGCTAAATTGTACCGGAAACTCTGGACCAAAAAAGGTTCTCCGTTAATCTTTCACAGCGAAAATACACGTCAGAAACTTCAGGAAAAATCAGACGAAAATTACTGCGTTTTTGTGGGCATGCGTTACGGAAACCCATCGATTGCAAAAGCTGTCGGCGAAATTAAGTCGCAGGGTTTTCGGCAGGTCATCGCGGTGCCGATGTTTCCGCAGTATGCCATGTCGACTACCGAAACAAGTATCGAAGAGCTGAAATTTCAGATGAAAAAACAAAGGTGTCCGGCAGAATTGAATACTGTTGAGGAATTTTACAGCCATCCAAAATTTATTGACGCATTCGCGGCACAGATCAGCAAATATGAGCCTGAACGATATGATCACATCGTGTTCTCGTACCATGGATTACCGAATCGGCACGTGGAACGTATCCATCCGCAGGTAAATGCCGATAGTTGCAAGTGTTTTGAACATTTTCCTGAACATGGTAAACATTGTTACAAAGCCCAGTGTTACGAAACATCGCGCCTGCTGGCTACCAAGCTGAATCTCCGGAAAGATCAGTATTCGGTGGCATTTCAGTCGCGCCTGTCGAATAACTGGCTACAGCCTTTTACTGACGAAACGCTGCAATCGCTGCAAAAATCGGGGGTGAAAAAAGTGCTGCTGGCCGCTCCTTCGTTTGTGGCCGACTGTCTCGAAACCATTGTTGAACTAGGTATTGAATACCGTGAATTTTTTGAAAAAGAACCGGCCAACCAACTTCAAATGGTGGAAAGCCTCAATAGCAACGATGATTGGGTAGAATTGCTGGACGAGCTGGTACAGAATGCCTCTCGCAAAGGAGCAAAGACGCAAAGCAGATAGTCTTACTCTTTTTTATTTAATGATGGGGAAAATTATCAGATATTTTTACCGGTGCAGGGGGTAAATTATCGGATAATTTTGCCTGTGCGTAGGAGAGATGTGGAAATTCCGATAAAATTTATGACCAAAGACATCCAACCCGTACCGGGTTGTTCGCCTTACCATAGCTATCGTTTTTACTATAATCCAATGCCGATGGCATTGTCTGATATAAGCCAACTTTTGCTGAATAAATCAGTTTCCCGAAAAATCCGGTACGGATTTGATTATAGTAGCAAGCGCGTCAACCCGAAGAAAAAGAACCCGGTACGGGTTCGATATAAATATAAAACAAGCGACAGTTGTATACGATGAGATTCCGGCCTTCGCCGGAATGACAGAAGAAAGCAGAGAATGGCAGATTGAAAAATATCTATTTCACTACCACCGTTTTAATATTCACAAATTCGCGGATGCCGAAAAGGGAAAGTTCGCGCCCGTAGCCGCTTTCCTTAATTCCGCCAAACGGCAGACGCGGGTCGGATTTCACAAAATCGTTGACAAATACACAACCGGCTTCCAACCCTTTTTCGGCCAATGTTTTTCCGGTTTCAACATCAGAAGTAAACACTCCGGCGCCCAACCCAAAGACTGTGTCGTTGGCTATTTGCAGCGCCTCATCCATTGTTTTTACACAAAACAGTACAGCAACCGGCCCAAACAGTTCTTCGTGATAGGCGGGCATTCCGGGTTTTACATTTTCCAAAACGGTGGGCGGGTAAAACGGGGCTTCTCCTTCAGGAATAAACCCACCGCACAGAATCTTCGCACCTAGTCCGACACTTTTGGTAACCTGCTGATGCAACTCATCGCGCAGGTCGCGACGGGCCAGCGGACCAATCGTGGTATCCGGGTCGTTGGGGTCGCCGTAAGTTGCAGCCTCCATCCGAAATACAAATTCATTGCGGAAAGACTCGTAAACGGATTCCATCACAATGAACCGTTTTGCCCCGATACAACTTTGTCCGGCGTTGAGCAAGCGGCTGGCGACACAGAGCCGTGCTGCCCCGGCAATATCAGCATCTTCACAAATAATATACGGATCGCTGCCTCCCAGTTCCAATACTGTTTTTTTCAATACCGACCCGGCCACCGAAGCGACTGATTTTCCGGCTGGTGTGCTTCCCGTCAGTGTAACAGCTTTCACTTTCGGGTTTTCAATGACTGCTTTTACCTCGCTCCCACTGATAAGCAATGTGCGGAACACATTTTTTGGAAAACCGGCATCGGCAACCAGTTTTTCGATTGCCAGTGCACAGCCGGCCACATTGCTTGCATGTTTCAGCAGGCCGGTATTGCCGGCCATCAGTGCCGGGGCCAGAAAACGGAAAACCTGCCAGAACGGAAAGTTCCAGGGCATCACCGCCAGCACTGTCCCCAGCGGCTGAAACGAAATATACGATTCAGTTGCCTCGGTTTTTATTACTTCATTTTTCAGGAATGACTCTGCTTTTTCAGCATAATAATCACAAACCCATGCACATTTTTCAATCTCACCCAACGCTTCGCGTTTCACCTTCCCCATTTCGGCAACTATTCCCGAAGCCAGTATTTCCTTTTGATCGAGCAATTGCTTTTTCAAATTCAGCATTAATTTTTTTCGTTCCTGAAAAGAGGTTTTCTTCCATTGCTGAAATTCAGCATCGACCAGATCAATGAGCCTGTTCATTTTTTCTGCCGGATAATTTTCGTAACCGGCAATAAGCAGGCCTGTATATGGATTAATGGATTGCATATTGCTATTTTTTTTCAAAATAAGAAAAAAGGTCCGACAAAAAATTGAGGAGGCTTATATTTTTTATCTGTATAAATTTTAAAACCGCTGATTATCTTTTGATTCAAGTTTGGCTATTTTAATAAAAATGTTCTGCCAGATGGAACTTACATGCAATTTGTCCATCCACAATTTGTACTTTTTTGCACGCATGTTTGTTTCGTAATTTATGGCCTGCCGCTGTATCTCATTCTTGTCTTTCCCCCAAAAATTCCATCTTTTTTCTAAAATCGCACCCGGAGTGTCCTTCCCGATACCAAATTATAAAGAATAATAGTCCTGAAATGTTAAATTGCAGAAAAAATGATTAAGGCAAAGCAATTTAAAATAGTCTCACATAATTCAAGTGAAATAAAACAAGAGAAAAAGTCTGAAGATAATTTCCGGCAACGAAGGACAGCCTCTTTTTATTCAAACAGCATCCTGTTTTGTCCAATAAATGTGAGGGCGCGTATATACGGCTGATTTTTTCTATTTTTGCTGTCATCATATTAATCAGACCAAATGGTAAATGCTGACAGGGAATATGTTGAATGTCTCAAAAAAGATGATTTTTCAGCTTTTGACAGCTTGTTTAGAAAATATTCCGAAAGCCTGTATGCTTTTACCCTGAGCATTACCAAAGAACCTTACATTGCTGAAGAAATCACCCAGTTGGTTTTCATGAAGATATGGGAAAAACGTTCCCGCATTGACGAACACCTTTCATTCAAATCTTTTCTTTTTTCGATTGCCTATTCCGAAACTATTTCGTGGTTGCGGAAAGAAAAATCAGAAAAACGGAAAATAGAGAATTTCGGGGACAAACTTTCAATCGTTTCCAACGAAACTAATTACAGCATCGAGTTCAACAACATTAACAGCCTGGCCACACAAATAATTGACAAGTTTCCGGAGAAACGAAAAGAAATCTTCAAGCTCAGCCGCGAACAGGGATATTCAAATAAAGAAATCGCCAGTCGCCTGAATATTTCAGTAAAAACCGTTGAAAACCAGATTTCTTCAGTCTTGAAAACACTAAAAGAACAACTCGGCAAAGACGGCATTCTCGGCATTCTTTTCTATTTTATCATGTTCCATTAGTTTTTTTTCTGATCCGGATAGGGGGAACAGGCTTTACGTTTCGTAGTAAGTAAGCAACAGAAAAGTTTGGCATCATGGATTATCCGGAAATAAAAAATTACCTCGAAGGGAAAACCCCGGCAGAACAATCGGTTCAGATCAGAGAATGGTTGATAAATCCGAAAAACGAGTCACAGGCACGCAGGATTTTGGGCGAAATATGGGCTAATTCCCGTATCGAAATGAAAGGCGACAAACCCGATTTCGATGTGATGCTGAAAAAAGTGCATTACCGGTTGGAGAAGCAAAACCCACAACAAAAAGGCAACCCTTCAAAAGTGTACCGCTTGTTCTCAAAAGTGGCGGCAGTATTGCTGCTCCCTTTGTTGTTGCTAAGTGCCTACCTGTATTTTTTTCCGCCGGAGGGCAACCATTTTTCTGCTGAGATCGCAACCCGCGAGATTCATACCAAGCCCGGCACCCGCACCAAAGTGGAACTCCCCGATGGCTCCTTTGTTTGGCTGAACGACGGCACCTTGCTCCGCTATCCTGAATATTTCAGAGGGGGCGACCGGCAGGTTTTTGTCGATGGGGAAGCTTATTTTGAAGTTCAGTCAAATCCGGGGAAACCGTTTATTGTGAACAACCCGATTATGACCACGGTGGTCACCGGAACACACTTTAACCTGTATGCGTATTCGGCTGATAATTTTTTTGAAGCCACCCTGCTCGAAGGAAAAATACGACTCGAAGGGCAAGCCGGAAAGATTGACCTGGTGCCGGGACAACGCATCCAGTTTGATGCCACTACCAAACGGGTAAGCCGCGACGAGATTAACCCTGAAGATGCCATTGCCTGGATTGATGGTAAACTGTTGATGCGTAACGAAAAACTGGAATCGGCAATTAAAAAACTCAGCCGGTGGTACAATGTAGAAATAACGATTGGCGACCCGCAGCTCAAATCGTACGAGCTGACCTGTACCCTCGAAAATGAAAAAATCGGGCAGTGTATGGATTTAATTTCACAGGCTCTGCCGGTTAGGTACACCATTCACGAAGAAAAGAACAACGATAAAACACAACAAAAAATCCACATAATGAGAAGATAAAAAAAGCCTGCCGGAATCTTGCACATTCGCGGCGGGCTGATTTTGATTTAGTAATAACAAAAAATCAGTCAAATTTATGAAAAAAAAGTTTAACTTCTTTATTCAGGGAGGATTAGATCCCCGAATAAAAAAAACACTGATGTACATGAAACTAACTTGTTTAGTTATTTTGCTGGGAGTTGTTCAGGTTTTTGCAGGGAAAACTTATGCGCAAAAAACGAATATCTCGGTTAATTTAAAGAATGCAACGGTTGAAATGGTACTGCAATCGGTTGAAGAACAGACCGACTTCTACTTCCTTTATAGCCGAAGCATCGTTGATGTTGACCGGAAAGTGGACCTGCAGGTAAAAGATGTAAAAGTTACCGAATTGCTGAGTTCCCTTTTTGCCGGTACAGAAGTTTCTTATCGTATCGATGGACGGCAGATTGTGTTGTCGGGCGCCGAAACAAACACCGTGCAGCAGCAAAAAAGCATCTCCGGGAAAGTTACCGACTCGTCGGGGCAACCGCTCCCGGGTGTTTCCGTGGTGATAAAAGGTACCACCAACGGGACCATTACCGACTTCGCCGGGAAGTACACCTTAGCCAATGTCCCCGGTGACGCCACGTTGGTGTTTTCTTTTGTGGGGATGAAAGCGCAGGAAATTTCGGTTGCCGGTAAAACGTCAGTGAATGTTAGGTTAGAAGAAGAAACGATTGGGATTGAAGAAGTGGTGGCAGTTGGGTATGGTGTTACAAAGAAAAGCGACCTGACCGGATCTGTGGCAAGCATAGGGTCTGAAGCAATGGAACGCCAGTCGGCGACGAATGTAACGGAACTGTTGCGTGGTACATTGCCGGGAATTAATGTGGGTATCAGTACTTCCGCCAAAGGAACATCCGGCCTTGAGATCAGGGGGCCTACTTCATTGGGCGCGGGAAATTCGCCGTTAATTGTGGTGGACGATGTGATCTTTAACGGTGATATTGCGGACATCAATCCAATGGATATCGAAAGGATAGATGTATTGAAGGATGCCAGTTCCGCTGCCATTTATGGCGCCAAAGCTGCTGCAGGTGTAATTATTATCACTACCAAGAGGGGTGCAAAGCTAAAGCCAACCATTAATGTCCGAAGCACAGTCGGATTAGCCACGCCGAATAAGATGGAAGAAGTTTACGATGCAGAAGGCTACCTGAACTACAGAGCCGATGTGCTGGATCGATTTGATATTGCCAGCCCTCCAGGATACTATTCCAATCCGGCAAATCTCCCGGGAGGGGTTACGGTTGACCAGTGGTTGGGTTATGACAATTTGCAGGGAACATCAACACCACCGGCAGATATCTGGTATGGACGGTTGCAATTGCAACAAATTGAAGTGGATAATTATAAAGCCGGAAACAGCCTGGATTGGAAAGACATTCTTTTTCAAACTGGCTTACGAACCGACAATAACATCAGCCTCTCCGGGAAAACCAATAATCTTTCCTATTATACTTCCATCGGTTATGTTGATAATGAGGGGATCGACATTTATGAAACCTACAAAAGCTTTCGTGCCCGTGTAAACCTGGAAGCTGATGTAACCAATTATTTAGCGGTTGGGATGAACGTTCAGTTTAAAGAAGACAGCTCCCCTACCGGACTCCCCGATACAGGCAGTGCGTATGATAAAAATAGTCCGCTTGGTTCGTTGTACAACGAAGATGGAACCTACAAAGTAGAACCTCATGACGACAACTTAGGCATTAATCCCTATCTGTATGAATACAGGGATAACCTATACAAACAGCGGGACCTTACCGCCAACTTATACGGTAAATTAACCTTGCCATACGGATTTTCTTATCGGATAAACTGGACAAACAGGTATTATTTCAGGCAAGATTACCAGTTTAGATCATCAAAAGTATCCTTGGGAGAAGGAGGAAGTTCAGGCTCACGCCGGGACGTTACTTTGCACGACTGGATGGTGGACAACATCTTAAAATGGAACAAGAAGTTTGGCGAGCACTCCTTTGATGTAACCTTACTGTATAACGTGGAAGAAAACAATTACTGGAACAGTTACCAGGACAATTCGGAGTTTGATCCTAACGAAAGTTTGAGTTATCACAACTTGTCGATCGGAGCTAGTCCTTCTATTAGTCAGGACGATACCAGAAGTACGGGAGATGCGGCAATGGCCCGTTTAAATTATGGGCTTTTTGACAAATACCTACTGACCCTCTCTGTACGACGGGATGGGTATTCTGCCTTCGGACAGGATAACCCGAGAGCGATTTTTCCATCTGCAGCTTTGGCGTGGAGAATCACAGAAGAAAACTTCATCCATGCTGATTGGCTGACCAACTTGAAACTACGACTTTCCTGGGGAGAGAATGGCAACCGCGAAATCGGGCAATATGCAGCATTGTCCAAAATGAACACTACGAAATATATTTACGATCATTCGTCAGTCACCGGAATTTACACCACAAACCTCGCCAACAAGGAATTAAAGTGGGAAAGAACCGCGGCATATAATGTGGGGGTGGATTTTGCCATGTTGGACGGAAAGATTTCAGGTGCGATCGATGCCTATCACATGTCGACAACCGATTTGCTTTTAGAGCGTTCATTGCCAAATATAACCGGTTACGCCGATGTGTTCGCAAACCTGGGCGAAGTTCAAAACCAGGGGATCGAACTTTCTTTAAATACCATCAACATCGATAAAACCGATTTTTCCTGGAGCTCATCCTTCTCCTTCTGGTTTAACCGAAATGAAATTAAGCACCTTTATGGGGATATGGTTGACGTAGTCGATGAAGAAGGTAATGTAATCGGACAACGTGAAGAAGACGACATCCAGAATGGTTGGTACATTGGCCATGCTATTGATGAGATATTCGATTATAAAGTACTTGGAATTTGGCAATTGGGCGAGGAAGAAGAGGCATTGAAATATGGCCGGGCACCAGGGGATGCCAAATTGCTGGATGGGAATGATGATGGGGTGATCAATTTTGACGACAAAGTATTTCAAGGATATAAAAAGCCGAGGTACCGGGTCAGCTTACGAAACGATTTTACTTACAAGAATTTTGATTTGTCTTTCTTGATAAATTCTTATCTCGGCTATTATGGGGCAAATAATCAACATTTCAACTACAGGACTGCCCAGGAGCGGTTGAATAAGATCATAACACCATACTGGACCGTTGATAATCCAACCAATGAATGGACGCGTTTGTATTCCAATAATAATAGCCCTGCTACCAGTTGGTGGGAAAACAGATCTTTTGTGAGGGTGCAAAACATAACAGTTGGGTATCGTGTTCCAAATAATCTGTTAAGACGCTTAGATATCAAAAAGATTAGAGTATTTGCCAACGTTCAGAACCTTCCTGCCATTTCCGGTTGGGAATACAACTGGGATGTCGAAACTAGCAACCCGACACCAATGATTTTCACCTTTGGAGTTGATTTAAGCCTATAACCTTAAAAATGAAAAAAATGAAACGGAATATAGTTTATTCAATATTGATATTCTTCTTCTTTACCGCGTGTAGCGAATCCTGGCTAGAACCAGATCCCAAATCCTTTTTCTCTCCAGAGTCATCTCTGGTTGACAAGCAGGGCATGGAGGCTTTAATTGTCAGTATGAACAAACTCTATCGGGAAGAATATGCACTGACCGATCAGCATGATATTTTAGGAGAATGGAATTACTCTGATTTTACAGTAAACGGAGCTCCTCCGGCTTCTATCGTGCACAACATGGAAACCCAAATGACACCTACTTCTTCTGATGATAAGGAAGTTAGAAGTTATTGGGCCAGGGGGTGGGAAGGAATCAAATTTGCGAACATAATTATATCGAGAATTGACGATGTTGATTTCGATACAGAAGCGGATAAAAATGAAATTTTAGCGAATGGATATTTCGCCAGGGCTTATTGGTATTACCGTCTGGTGCATCAATTCGGAGATGTTCCTTTCTTGGCGACAGAAGTTACTTCTCCCCGCTTGGATTTTTACACGCATTCAAGAGAATCTATCCTGCAGAAAATTACCAGTGATTTGGAATTCGCAGTTCAATGGCTTCCTGAAGACGTCCTTCCCGGGCAGATTAACCAAGCAGCCGGTTCTTTTTTGCTCACAAAATGCTACCTGTCTTTGCGGGAGTTCGATAAAGCAATCGCCGAAGCATCGAAAATTATTGATGGTGGTAAATATTACCTGATGACCGAGCGCTTTGGAACTACTGAACCTGATTTTTATACCTTTCCGATTCTGAATCCGGATGAGTTTGATGTGATTTGGGATTTGCACCAAAAAAACAACAAGTGCCTGGCTGAAAACAAAGAAATGATTTTTGCCGTACAGGATGAATATCTGGTTGAAGGCGGAACTGGTGGAGCAGGAAAGATGCGGGATTCTGGACCAACCTGGTTTACCAATGTGAAGGATCCTGATGGAAAAGCGGGTACTACTGATAATGATTACCGTAAAGGGTTAAACATGATTGAACAACTCGGGCGAGGAGTTGGACGAATGGTGCCGTCGCAATATTTCAGAGATATGCAATTGGAAGATCCTAATGATCTTAGGTATTCACACAACAACTGGTATGGAATGGAACGGTTCGTTTACAACAATCCAAGCTCAAAATATTACGGAAAACCATTTGATCCTAAATATGTTACCGACATGCGAACATGGTTTCCGTTCATGTATAATAAATTGGTGTACATTGATGATTCGGGGAGTCCTAAACCACAAAATGCCTGGAGCGATATGTATGTGTACCGTTTAGCGGAACTCTATTTGCTTCGGGCAGAAGCATACTGGTGGAAAGGCGACATCGCAAATGCCACAAAAGATGTCAATACGGTTCGTGCGAGGGCACATGCAACACAAAAACAAAGTGTGGATATCGATTATATTTTCGACGAGCGTGCCAGGGAATTATATTGGGAAGAACCGAGGAAAACTGAACTGACACGGGTTGCATACATAATGGCGCAACTAAAGAAGGATGGATACAGCCTTGAAAACATGTACCAGAAAAACTGGTTTTATGATCGGGTAATGAGACGGAACAATTTCTACAAAGATGAAATTCTTAATGTTTCGAATATATACAAGATGCTGCCATACCATGTTTACTGGCCAATCAAGGAAAGTGTGATCAAAGCCAATTCACTGGGGCATATCAACCAAAATATGGGATATCCCGGTTCTGAAACGAACATATCACCTTTGACGGATGTAACGCAGGAAAAACCGGAATAGAATGATTAGATCAGCTTCCTTATTATTCATCAATAAGGAAGCTGATTTTTTTTTTGTCACTGCTGCTAACAAATGAACTACTTTGTATAGAAGGTAAATAGTTACACTTCATTTATTCTATTTATATTCAATAGCAAATGAATCATCTTTTTTTCAATAAAACATTCAGTTTAAAAATTAGGGTGCTATCTGTTCTGTTTTTAGGAAGCATCATTGTAAAAGCTCAGGAAAAGCCGAATATTGTTTTCTTTTTGGTTGACGATCTGGGCTGGAGTGATTTGGGATGTTTTGGTAGTCAATATTACATGAGCCCGAACATTGATAAACTGGCAGAACAGGGCATGAAATTCACATCGGCTTATATGATGCCGACCTGCTCGCCCTCCAGGGCCAGTTTGATGACCGGGGAGTACCCACCGCGCACCGGGATTTTTTCGGTAGATGCGTATGCCAACACACCATCGAAAATGAGAAAACTGAAAAGGATTTCGTCAAAAAAATATCTTGTCCCCGAGGATATTACCATTGCTGAAGTCCTGAAAAGTGCAGGTTATGCAACCGGAAGTTTTGGAAAATGGCATTTGGGTAATAACGAAGAAACCTATCCTGCCAATCAGGGCTTCGATGTGAATGTGGGAGGTTGTGAGGCTGGTTCTCCCAAATCGTATTTTAGCCCTTTCGACGGAATTAAAAATATCAATGTAAAAGAGGAAGGAAAATACATTACCGAAGTATTGACAGATAGTGTGTGTGCGTTTATTGATGGAAACAAAGACAAACCATTTTTTATTTATTTCCCGTTTTACCAGGTTCATGTGCCGGTGCATGCTAAAAAAGAATGGGTGGAAAAGTACAAAGGGAAAGAAGGCTTTTACGGGCAAAATAATCCAAATTATGGTGCCATGGTCAGCTACATGGATTTTTCAGTGGGGAGAGTGCTCAATAAACTTGAAGAGCTGAATCTTTCAAAAAATACCATTGTTGTCCTCACTTCCGATAACGGCGGGCAAATAATGGTGACCTCCAATGCTCCGCTGAAAGGGCAAAAAGGTAATCTTTACGAAGGGGGCATCCGGGTTCCATTAATTGTAAAATGGCCGGGAAAAACGAAAAAAGGTTCAACCAGTAATGTTCCGGTAACCGTGGTTGATTATTTCCCGACACTGGCTGAAATGGCGGGGGCTGCTATCCCGGAAAATAAAATAACGGATGGCGAAAGCATTGTTCCGCTTTTAGAGGGGGGAAAGCGTCTTGTTCGTGATGCTATTTTCTGGCATTTAACTTCTTATAACGGAAACGGGTGCAGCAATTCTTATTTGTGGCAAGCTCCGGGAGGCGCTATCCGAAAAGGGAATTGGAAGTTAATTGAAAACTTTGAAGACCATTCTGTTGAATTGTATAATTTGAAAGAAGACATTGGGGAAACAAAAAACCTCAGCAATAAAAATCCCCAAAAGGCCAAAGAGCTTTTAACTGATTTAAAAAACTGGCAAAAAAAAGTGGAAGCCCCCGTACCAACTGAACTTAATCCCGGTTTTGAACCTGAATCACTGGACTGGCTGGATAAGTGGAGTACTCGGATCGTTGAACAAGCTAAAAATCAAACACTAGTAAAATAATAATGAAAAAAATAGATAGAAGAAATTTTTTAAATTCTGCTTTAGTTGCCGGGGCAACTTTGCCTTTAACCGCTTTTTCTGCAGATTTTAATCCAGATAAATTTAGCCCCTCAATTACTAAAGATCATGCTTTTTCTTTAAATAGCGGATTGGAAGCGGGGATAATGGTATCTACCCATCCGGAACGAGGAAATTTTCGAACCTCTGATTTCAATTCTGATGTTGAAGCTGTGCAATATGCATATGACTATATGGTTACTAAGTCTGATATGCCCGGAACTCTGATTCTGGATGCATCTGAAAGACCATTTGAGTTTAATGGTTTTTTGGATATTTGGCAGTCGAAATGCAGGATTACTTCAACCGGGGGAACAACCATTGTTCCGAAAGAAGGGTATAAAGGACCGGTAATTCAATCAACCATCAGGGACGAAACAGAAGTTGGGGAAGACGGTTTAATATCCGATGTTATTATGGACAACATATGGATTGATGGGAAAGAAGAATGTGTCGGAATCAAGTTACGACACCTTCAGGAATCAACGATTCACGATATTCATGTTCGCTCTACAGACGGTCCCGGATTATGGATAAGCGACTGTGTGATCGAAAATATGTTTTCTAATATTATTCTCTCTGACAATTGTGGAAATGATGAATATCCTGCCCTGTTAATAGAACCCGAGAATATTCAAATTACCCGGGGAAAAAAAATAGGTAACCTAAGTATAAATAGCACTCAGTTTTCCGGAGTGTTAATACACTTTCCCACAAATGATGCGCTTCGTATTAGTTGTGGTGGACACATTCAGAACATGGGAAGGCGCCAGCGAAAGATTCAATTTGTAGGTTGCATGTTTCATGGTCATAGCCGGCAAACAAAACCATTAGTTTCAATTTCAGAAGCCCAGGAAATTTCTATCGTTGGGACACAAATGATCACCGGAGAAAAAGATGGGGTAGTGATACTTCAACTAGGGAAAGCTGGGGGACTGCCTGTTGGCAATACCATCATCAGTCACTGCTTTTTCTATAATTTCGGTACTAAAAATGCTACCGGCATAAGTGTTGAAAATGTAGATGAGCATGCACCATTCCTGGCTGCTTTTGGTAATTCGTTTGGAATTCGGAATGGAGAAACCGGTTGGTTAAAGCATGCGGTTAACTGGGGCCCTCAGAAAAATAAAATGGCCAGTTGGCAAGGCAATCTCGTTGGAACAAATGAAAAGCCACATGTTGGAGTAATGCCATCAAATGCCGATATTCTACCTTTTTAAATCAGAATAAACCATGATGAATTTCAAAACATTGATATTGAGTATTTCAGTTCTTTTCTTTTCCAAATTGATGCACGCTGAAGTTTTACCCAAACTGAATACGTCATTTGAAAACGCAAAAGCCTATACAAAAAATAACCTGCTGATTGTTTCTACAGGAGCAATGGAACGTACCTGGGTTTGGACAGGAACGGGACTTTCAACAACACAAATAAAAAATTCATCAGGAGAAGTTGTTGCAATCGGTTCCGGAGAGTCTGCCGACTGGAATATCGGAGAAAATGGTGAAGGGAAACTACTGTTACTGAAAGCCTTTCGCGATGATGACGAACATTTTACCAGTGAACATCTTACGGTTGAAGTGGAAATAGAATACGGGAATACCATTTTGAAATATATGATTTGGGCTTACCCGAATGCCCCCGGACTGCGTACACAGATTTGGCTAAAAACGCCTTCCGGTAAAAAGATGGGCGATGGAGCATTGGAACCGGGAATCTCAGAAACAATTGAATTGGCTGTTAAACCCGATGAGGTAACCGCTTTTGGGTATCGGGCCGGACTGAAAGCTGATGTTGTCCCGTATGAAATATTGACGACAGAAAATATTCCTGAAAACGGAAGTTCAGAAATAACGAGCGGCCTGATTGCTGCCGGAGGAACAGGCGGGCTAATTCTTCTGAAAGAATCACAAAATCATACGGACATATCCAAGGCATTGGAGACTGGTGGCTTTGAACGAAAAGAAAATCAGCTAATCGTAACCGGATTAGGCCTCCGCCCGAATGATCTTACAGATAACGAATACAAGTTTTGCTGGGCCAATTGGTTGATTCTTTATCAGGGTGACGAGCTTGCCGCACAAATGGAAATTAAGCGTTTCGACCGGATTCGTTATCCGGTTCATCCAGACAGGGACGTTTTTATAATGGCTAATACCTGGGGCTCGGAAGATAAATCGGATCAATGTTGTTACAAAGCCAGAGAAGAAAATGTGTTGACGGAAATTGAAGTCTGTGCTGAGCTGGGTATTGATATCCTTCAGATTGATGACGGATGGCAAATACGGGAAGGTGAAAAGATTTGGTTGCCGGCAGCAAAGGGACCGACTCGCCCCTATAAAAATGGTGAATTGCCTCAACTTTTAGACGGGACCTTGATGCCCGAAAGCTACGATATTTATCCAAATCGTTTTGGAAAGGTTAGGGAAAAAGCAAAGGAGAAAGGGATTCGCTTAGGCTTGTGGAATGCCTGGACTGCCCCCTCGAATACGTTGAAATCGAATTATGATGACGGAAATTTCAAATCCTTTAAACTGGATTTTGCCAAACTTTATGAAAAGGAAGCTTTGGATAATTTGTATTACAAGGCACGCGATTTAATAACGTATTCGAGCTACACTGCCGTTGTAAATTGGGATGTTACCGAAAGGCCCGCACGCATGGGATTTTATTTCGGACGCGACTGTGGAAACCTTTATTTGGCGAACCGCAAAGCATATACGATACGTCCTTCCGTGCAGTATGAACCCTGGCAAGTGTTGCGCGATGGCTGGGAACTGGCCAGCTACATGAACCTGAACAAAGTGCAGCTCACCTTTCAGAACAAAGACCTTACACCACCGGAGGCAATTACTGATGCGCTGAAATATACGCATGCTTATAATCTTGCCATTACATTGATGTCGAGCCCCATATTTTTTACTGAATTACAATTCCTGTCGCCGGAGGCAAGAGCTGAACTCAAACCAATTATCGCAAAGTATAAAGCTGAACGGGACGAAATGTACAAAGGCTATGTATTTGCACTTGGCGATAAACCCGACAACAAAAGCTGGACGGGATTTCAAAATTATAATCCGGAAACGGGTAATGGCTATTTAATGGTGTTCCGCGAATTAAATAACGGGGAGCAAACCGCAAAGTTGAAAATTCACTATTTAGAACCCGGAGCAAAAATTCAGTTGACCAATATTCTTACCAATGAAAAAAGTCAGGTCACTTTAAATGAAAATGGGGAGATTAGCTTTTCTATTGCAAAAACACCGGGATTTCTCTTTTTGAAATATGATAAAATTTAACAAACTGAATAAAGAAATAATACCAGTGAAAAATAGTTTGAAATCCAATATGATACAGAAACAAGAAATATCTCAGTTACTATTCCTTTCTACAATTTTTATCTTTTTGACTTCTTGCATGTCAGATGTGGGCAATTCTCCAGAAATTGATTTAGCCAATGGAAATGAGGGCCATATCGTTGTACTTAGTGCGCCTGATGCCAAAGGAGAAACGAGTTCAAGGGAAATCATTCTTCCTGAATTTACTCAATACTGCCATGTGGCTGCCGATTCCAATATGTTTCGATGGATAGGGGCCAGCAACCGGATGTTTCCGTGGGTGGGAAAAACGGATATGACTTCTATTTTTGTTCCAAAGAATCCTATTCCACCTAGAATTCCCATGCCCAACAAACGTGCTCTGCTGATGCTTTTCAAATTGGCTGATGGAAAATTTATGACTATCATGCCCCTGTCGGGCACAGCATCAGTAAGTTGGTTGGAAATCAGGGACGATGGGAAATTGATCGTGGACTATGGAACCCTGGGAACAGAGCCTGTCCCGGATGGCACTGAAGTCCCACTATTAGCATGGGCAATAAGTAATAACATATACGAATCCGTTGCAGAGGTTTGGAAGGAGCTCGCCAGTTCTAAATTATACAAGGACAAGCTAAGCCTGCGATCTCAAAAAGAATACCCCGAACCAATGAATTATTTGGGCTGGTGTACCTGGGAACAATACCATAAAAATATCAATGAAAAAATTATACTGGATGCTATTGAGAACATCGAAAATTCAGAAATCCCTGTCAGGTGGTTGCTTATTGATGACGGGCATCAAACGCTAAAAGATGGACGGATGTTTTCACTTGAACCAGATAAAAACAAATTTCCGAATGGCTGGGACCCGATTATTACCGGTAAAAAAGAGGATAAAATTAAATGGATGGGCATCTGGCATACCTTGTTGATGCATTGGAATAACATTTCGCCGGATCACGAGATGACTGATCTGGCGCCTTATTTAATGCCGCAACCGATAAAAAAGCAGCAGGATCCGAAGGATAACCAGTATCTGGATGACACTGAAATCAATGTTGAGGCTTTAATTCCCAAAGACAATGCTGACGACAGCGAACAGTTTTACAAGCATTTTATGAAGGATGTAAAAGCGCAGGGATTTGATTTCCTGAAAACCGATAATGTTTCCCGTTCTACCATCGAATACTACGGTACTTCAAATCCGGCAAGGGCACATACCTACAATGTGCTTTCGCTCGAAAAAGCCTGTAATATTTATGGATTGGGTTTGATGAACTGTAGTGCTCAAAATACCATTGACCTGTTAAATGCAACCCACAGCGCTACCATGCGCACTAGTCCCGATTACCAGAAAAATAATCTTTCCACTTCGAAATCACAGATTTTACAATCGGTTTTTAATACTCTTTGGCTGGGGCAAACGCTATGGCCGGATCACGACATGTTTCACTCATCTGACTCGCAGGTTGGGGAAACAATGGCAATTACAAAAGCGATGTCAGGTGGACCTATTTACCTCTCTGATGATCCTGAAGATTTCAATAAGGAGATTATTATGCCTTTGTGTTATGACGATGGTTTATTGATACGGCCTGAAGCACCGGGGGCACCGCTGTCGGAGAGTGTTTTTTCGGATGCCCTTTATGAAACCAAACATTTGTATAAAGTTATTTCCCCACTTAAAAATAAAGCTTGTGCCATTGCGGCTTATAATTTGTCAATGGATGAGAACGCAGTGCTAACAGCGAATGTGTCAACTGATGATTATGCCAATTCGGGGGTGATGATACAACCGTTTGCAGAAAAATGGCCGGTTCCGGCAGAAGGACTGGTTGTTTATGACTGGGGTGAAAAGGAAGGCCAAAAACTGGATGAAAATGGTATTGATTTCGAAATGAAAGGTTTTGGGCATAAATTATTGCTGATGTGCCCGGTAAACAATGGCTGGGCTGTAATTGGACGGGCAGATAAATACTTAGCACCTGCAACAGTAAATATACAGGAAAGTGATCCTGATAATATAATTTTCAGCATTCATGAAGCCGGTGATTTTATTTTATATTCAGCGAAAGGGATGCCAGAGTCAGATCAGGTGAAATTTAGAAAGATGGAGAACAATTTTTATCTGGGGCAGCCAACAGAGGCAAAAGGATATATAGAATTGAAAATTAGCCGGAAATGAAGAAAACTGAGATAGGTATATTTAAAGTAACTGCATTGTTGCTTTTGTTTTCGTTGCTGTCATTTACCTCTTGTTCCAAAGAAGAAACCTCGAAACAAGAATTGATAAAAGAAAATATTAATGAAACAGTCTGGGTTTTCTTAATGGCTGGCCAGTCGAATATGGCTGGCCGGGGTGCCATTGAAGCACCAGACTTAGTTACAAACGATAGGATATTATCGATCAATAGCGAAAACGAATGGATTATAGCCAAAGAGCCTTTGCATTTTTATGAGTTGAGCGATGCACTTGATTGCGGAATGAGCTTTGCACAGGAAATGCTGAAGCACGTACCCGATTCTGTAACAATTGCGATGGTTCCGTGCGCTGTTGGCGGAAGTTCCGTTTTTCAATGGTTGAACGATGAGAAACACCGTAATGTAAAGCTTTTTACTAATTTCACGGAGAAAGTTCAACTTTCAAAAAAGAAAGGAGTCATAAAAGGAATATTGTGGCACCAGGGCGAGCGAAATGCCAATGACACCGATTTGCCCGACTATGAGAATGCTTTGTTGCAGTTGTTCTCAAAATTCAGGGCAAGTGTCGGGAACAACGAGTTGCCCATCATTTTGGGGGAAATCGGCAGGTTTGCCGAACCGGATGAAAAAGCGCTGTGTTTTGAAAAGATCAATCAAATCATTCGAACTGTCGCATCCAGAAACGACAACCTCGGTTTTGTTTCTTCGGAAGGATTGGACCACCGGGGAGATCATCTTCATTTCAATTCAGAAGGACAGAGAGAATTAGGAAGAAGATATGCCATGAAATATATGGAAATACTAAAAAATTAATGACAATGAATCCCGTTTACATATTCAAAACGACAACCATTTCTACTTTTTTGTTGGCTCAACTTTTCATTTGCACAACTCATGCAAATAAAAATAATACAAAAAAACCCAACGTCCTTTTTATCTGTGTCGATGACCTTCGCCCAGAGTTGGGTTGTTATGGGGCAAATTACATCAAATCGCCCAACATCGACAGGCTGGCCGGTAGCGGAACCGTTTTCACCAATCATTTTGTCAGCATCCCGACTTGTGGGGCTTCGCGTGCAAGCATCCTTACCGGGATGTATCCGCGGACAAAACAACATCTGTCAAACGAAGCCTGCCGTACTTTCATTTCAGGAAAACCAGAAACTGAAGTTCCCGAAACCTTCATTCATCACCTGAAAAGAAACGGATATTACACGGTTGGAATCGGGAAGATCAGCCATTATGTGGATGGCCTGTTGTATGGTTATGAAGAGCCTGTGGGAACCGAGCTTGAACTTCCACACAGTTGGAACGAAATGTTGTTTGATTCCGGCAAATGGGGCACTGGCTGGAATGCCTTTTTTGGCTACGCCGACGGCTCCAACAGGCAAAGCATGAACAAACAGGTAAAGCCTTATGAACGGGCAGAAGTGGATGATGAAGGTTATCCTGATGGGTTGATTGCAAACCTCGCTGTCCAAAAATTGAAGGAACTTGGGCAAAAAGAAAAGCCCTTCTTTTTGGGCGTTGGATTTTTTAAGCCCCATTTGCCTTTTAATGCCCCGGCAAAATATTGGGATTTGTATGATGAAGGTGAAATTGCACTGACCCCTTCCCCCAATGTTCCCGAAAACATCCATCTGGCAAGCCTTCATAACAGCGGCGAATTTAATGGCTACCTAGCAGGAGAAGAACACCCGTCGCTGGACAAGCCGGCTTCTGAAGCTTACCAGAGAAAGATACGGCACGCTTATTTCGCTGCTGTCAGCTATGTTGATGCCCAAATTGGGAAGGTGCTGGATGAGCTGGAAAAATCGGGGCTTGCCGAAAATACGATCATCGTGCTTTGGGGCGACCATGGCTGGCATTTGGGCGACCACCGGGTGTGGGGAAAACACACCATCTTTGAAAAGGCCCTGAAAAGCGCCCTCATCATGAAAGTCCCGGGAAAATCATCGGGAAAGCAGATAGACCGGGTAGTGAGTTCGGTGGATATTTACCCCACATTGATGGAATTGTGCCAGGTGGAAATGAACTTTGAAACGGATGGAAAAAGTATGTTGCCCTTGCTGGAAAATAAAATCTCGGTAAACTGGGAGGATGCGGCCTGGGGGTATTTCAACAATGGTATCACCCTTCGCACTTCCCGCTACCGTTTGACGAAATATTTCAGGGAAGCACAACCAGTCACCGAGTTATACGACCATGAAACTGATCCTTTTGAAAGGGTAAACATTGCCGGAGAGCAGCCCGCTGTTGTCGAACAATTGCTTTCGGTACTGAAGGAAAAGGATTTTGGCATTTATAAGCAATAAGATTTTGGCCTCAAGGTAATTGTTCATTAGGGCCGTTTTTACCAATAATGTCCATAGCTCATTTTATACAAGGCCAAAGATTACTTAGTCGAACGTAAAAAACCCTCATTCTTCCAGAAAGCATGAAACTCAGGTTTCTGTTGGGAAGAAAAATAAGGGAACAATCTGGTAGAAATCAACATACTATATCAGGCTTATATATTGGTAACAGCAATAGCTTACGACTTGCCCGGCAACACCAACCAACGGCAACACGAAATACCGGTATGGTAACAAACTCTTTTCGGTATTTTTACCGCACAGACCTGACAGGCTTTCAAAACCTGTCAGGTCCTTTTGGTAACCCCGTCCCGGGTTTTCCCCAAAATAATTTACTTTTGTACCCAAAGCATGGTTTCGTATGGCAGAAAACGACATGTCCCGGGAACTGTTCCTGTTTCAGGAAATGAAGGAAGGAAAAGAATACGCATTCGATTTCTTCTTCAATTTCTATTATCCGGGCTTGGTTGTGTATTCTCAAAAAATGTTTTCACTTCAGGAAGACGATGCCCGGAACCTGGTGCAGGATGTTTTTCTGAAATTCTGGAACGAGCGCGAAACACTGTTTGTCCGGGCTTCTGTCCGGGCTTATCTTTTTACTTCGGTAAAAAACAAATGCCTCGATTTCCTGAAGCAAAGTAAAAGAAACCCACAGGACCATGCATTTTTGGAAACAACGGACCTGGGCGATGGCAATTTTGAAACCTTTGTTCTTTCAGAACTTGAAGCGCTTTTGAACTCAGGCCTGGAAAAATTGCCCGAACGTTGCCGCGAAATATTTGAACTAAGTCGATTTGAAGGCTTAAAAAACCGGGAAATAGCCGGTCGGTTAAACCTGTCGGAGAAAACCGTTGAAAACCAGATGACCAAAGCCCTGCGTATTTTAAAAACCGAACTCCGCGATTATTTGCCCTTGTTTCTTTTGTTCGAAGTATTTCAGTTTCTCCGGTAACCCGTTTGTTTTTTTTCTGAAAAGTTCGTACTTGCGTAGGGGGAAACCATTGGTTTGTCGTCCTGACAATGAAATAGAGACAAAAACGCGGCAAATTGGAAAAAGAAAGTCACATATATAAACTCATTCAATCAGAATATCGTGGAGGATTAAACCACGGGGAGCAGGAAGAATTGAAATCGTGGGTGCAATCTTCCGAAGAAAATAATTCGGAATATCGCGAGCTGCGAGAAATCCTTGTTTTTACCGACAGACTGGCCGCCATGCGAAAGGTCAATGTCCCGAAAGATTTATCGAAGGTTAAAAAACGGTTCAGGAACCACTACGCTTTGAGAAATGTGCTTCGTGCATATCAAAAAATTGCGGCCATTTTGCTTATTCCCATTCTTGTGTACAGTTTATGGCAACTCAGCGGTTTCATTGGAGACAACAACCAGTTGGCGATTAAAACGGCTGAAACCGCTTTTGGTGTCCGCTCACAGATTGAACTGGCCGACGGCACCAAAGTCTGGCTGAATTCGGGAACCCGTTTAACCTACCCCGACCAGTTTAAAGGAAAAACACGGGAAGTGAAACTGAAAGGGGAAGCTTATTTTCAAGTCCGGTCGGATGAGGATCACCCGTTTTACGTCGATCTGGGCAGTTATAAAATAAAAGCCACCGGTACCAGCTTCAACATTACCAATTATGCCGATAACCACAATGCTTTTGTTTATCTCGAACAGGGAAAGGTGCAATTGACCGGGGCCGATGGGAAAAAGGAAATTCAGTACAAACAGATGGATGCAGGCGAACTGCTTGTATTGGACAAGCAAAAGAAAGCATATCAGGTACAAAAAACAGACGGGATCAAATACTTAGGCTGGACCGAAGGAAAACTTATTTTCAGAAACGACGGGATCAACGAGGTGGCCATGCGGCTGGGATACTGGTTCAATGCCGAAATTGTTATACAGGACCAATCGCTCAACGAGTATATTTTTACGGCCACTTTTGAGAACGAAACCCTTGATGAAGCATTGAAGCTGTTATCGTACAGCTCGCCCATTGCCTATTCTCTCGTTTCAATGCAGAGACCCGATGGGACCGGGGCTGGCAAACGAAAAGTAATAATCTTTAAAAAAGAGTAAAAATATGAAGTAACCCCTGGCCAAAACAAAAAGGGAAGCTGGACACTTCCCTTCGAAAAATCCTGTGTAGCAGGATCAATCATTTTATTAATTTAAAACACACAAATTTATGAAAAAAAAGCAATCCTTGAAAAAGAGGCTATGCTTGATGTATGCTTCTTGTTCAAAAATTTTGAGTACTATGAGACTAACGCTGTTTGTGATTTTGATTTCCACGGTGCAGATACTGGCCGGTAGCGCGTATTCCCAAAACACACGGTTTACCATTGTCCGGGATAATTCGAGCATCGAAGATATATTGAAACTCATCGAAGACCAGTCGAATTATTATTTTTTATACAATGGGAAACTGATAGATGTGTCGAAACGGGTATCGATTAATGTTACTGACCTGAACCTGGAAAAAACACTGACGGAATTATTGCGTGAAACCAATATTTCGTACCAGGTAGTTAACCGCCAGGTGATTTTATCGCCCCGTGACAATGTGTTTGCTGCCAGTCAACAAGTAATCGTATCAGGCAAAGTGACCGACCCGGCAGGACAACCGCTTCCGGGCGTTTCAGTAATTATAAAAGGCACCACCAGTGGAACCATTACCGATTTCGGCGGAAAGTATACCCTTCCCAATGTGCCGGCTGATGCTACGTTGGTATTCTCGTTTGTGGGCATGAAGAGCCAGGAAGTTCCCATATCTGGTAAAACGTCTGTTAATATTACGATGGTAGAAGAAACCATCGGGCTGGAGGAAGTAGTTGCCATTGGTTACGGGACCCAGAGAAAAGTCGACTTAACCGGCGCCGTAGCGAACATGAAAGCTGAGAATCTGAATGTGGAAAGCAATACAAATATTTTGCGGGCGCTTCAGGGAAAAATTGCGGGTGTGGAAATTGTATCCAGGGGAGGCGATCCCGGAAATAATTCAAGTGTCATGATTCGCGGGGTTGGGACATTTAATAATAATGCCCCACTTTACATTGTCGATGGCATGTATATGGATAATATCAATTTTCTGAACCCAAATGATATTGAGACCATTGATATATTGAAAGACGCATCATCCGCAGCTATTTACGGCTCAAGGGCGGCTAATGGGGTAATTATTGTGACCACCAAAAGCGGGCGTGATACAGCCGGTACGCCAACAATTACCGTATCGGCCAATCTCGGGTTTCAAAATACCACGAAAAAAATTGGGGTATTGAATGCTGAAGAATGGATCAATATCAGTACAATCTCCCGTGAAGCAGGAGGAAAACCGGCACTGGATATGGCGTTGGCGCCACAGGCCGATATCAACTGGCAGGATGAATTGATGCGGATCGGGTTGATGCAGAACTACAATCTATCGGCACAGGGCGGAAACAAGAATTTTAAATATTACGTTGGAGGCGGATATACCAACCAGGAAGGGATCATCATTAAGACCGATTACGAGCGGATGAATATTCAGGTAAAAACTGAATTTAAAAAAGGGATTGTAACCATTGGTGAAAATTTGCTGGTATCCTACGAAAAAACCAGCCCCGTAACAAGAACAGTAAGCAGGGTTGGAGGAATCGTTGGGTCAATGCTGAATTCGATTCCCACCTATGCAATTTATGACGAAACCAAAGACGGTGGATACAATGGTCCCTGGGGAGATGCAATTACCTGGGCAAACCCGGTAGGCATTATCAATCTGCAGAAAGAACAGGACGAAAACTACAAAACCTACGTGAACACCTATGCAATGGTCGACCTTCCTTTTGGTCTGCAATATAAGTTGAACGTGAATACCGATCTGAGGGGAAGTTATAGTTACAGCTTCACTCCTCATTACAACATGGGCTTAAACCAAAGCAACCGAAACAGTATGTCGGAAAGTCGCGGGCAGACCAAAAGCGCCTTGATTGAAAATCTTCTGACATTCAACCAGACATTTGGGGACCACAAACTGACCGCGTTAGCAGGATATACTTTTCAACACAGTACCTATCGCGTCCTGGGGGCCGGCGGCTCATTCATGCCCGACGGGATCACGGTGATCGATGCCGCAACTGAAACCAATGGTGGAAGTAGTGAAACGGTAACGGCACTGACTTCTTATCTCGGACGTGTTTTCTATTCGTACAAAAACAAATACCTGCTGAGTGCAACCATTCGGCGCGACGGTTCTTCCAAATTTCTGAAACAAAACCGGTTTGGAAATTTCCCTTCGGTTTCTGCGGGATGGAATATCCGTGAAGAAGCTTTCATGCAGAATATCCGGTTTCTTGATATGTTAAAGCTGAGGGGCGGGTACGGAGTATTGGGAAACCAGGAAGTTGGCAATTACCTCTACTCTTCCGACGTTACAGCCAATATCAACTATGTAATTGACGGGACGCTTATGTGGAACGGCGCTTTCCCGAAGATTTTCGCTTCCCCTTCCATCAAATGGGAAAATACGAAAATGACCAATTTGGGTGTTGATGCGGCATTCTTCAACAACCGGCTAAAAACGACGATGGAATACTACATAAAAAATACCACCGATATTTTGCTGAATGTACCGATCCCGGCTTCAACAGGTGCAGGGAACGACCCGTTGAAAAACGCCGGACATATTCGAAATAAAGGTTTTGAGTTGATGGTTGGATGGGATAACTATCTGTCGAAAGAGTGGAATTATTCGCTCAACTTTGTGGCCAGTACAGTGAACAATGAAGTTGTTAAAATGGGGACCGGCGACCAGGTGATTTGGAGCGGTAAACCCAACCAGTCGGGTGCAACAACAACAAAATCGTTGGAAGGGTACCCAATCGGCGGTTTCTGGCTGATTGAAACGGATGGCCTGTTTCTCTCGGAAACAGAAGTTAGTGCTCACAGCAAGGATGGCAACCTGATTCAACCCAATGCAAAACCCGGCGATATCCGCTTCAAAGATGCCAATAACGACGGAAAAATCAATGACGATGACCGCGTTTACAAAGGATCGCCCTTCCCCGATTTGAGTTTAGGGATGAACGCCATGTTAAAGTGGAAAAATTTTGATCTCACGATCGGCCTTCAGGCGAACTTTGGCGCTAAAATATACAATTCGATGCGCCCCGACCTGGAAGACATCAGCAAAGGCACCAACTATTCAACCGCTGCTCTCGGTTACTGGCATACCGGCAATTCCGCTGCAAGCTTTCCGCGTTTGATCTGGGGCGATCCCAATCAAAATGCCCGTACCGATTCGGACCGTTTCCTGGAAAGCGGCGATTATTTCCGGATAAGTAACCTGCAGCTCGGATACGATGTGCCTAAAACTGTTTTTCCGTATTTCGGGACTGCAAGAATATATATTAATGCAGATAATTTGTACACGTATACCAACTACTCCGGGTTTACCCCCGATGTAAACGGCGGAAGCGCCCTGGAAAGAGGAGTCGACAGATATACTTATCCGTTGCCCCGGACCATAACGATCGGCATAAATGTTTCATTCTAAAATTAATAATCATGAAAATTAAGATAGCACTGGTTATAGTAGGCTTATTTATCTTTTCAGCTTGCGATTCATATCTGGAGCAGGTAAACCCGAACAGGATTACTACCGATACCTTTTTCAAAACCGAAAGTGATTTTCTTCAGGCTTTGGCTGCCACGTATACTCCATTGCGAAATCCATACGGAGGTTATTACAATGTGAGGGCGCTCGAAATACGGAATTACCGGGGCGATGATGTCTCTGTCCGGAACGACACAGAAGATTTATACCAGATTTTCCTTTTCATCAATTCACCGAACAACGGATATTCTTTCCAGATGTTTGAAGAATGTTATTCTGCAATTTATCGCGCCAATTTATTGATTGAACATATTCAGGAAAGTGAACTTTCTTCCGATTTCAAAAATGAAATACTCTCGGAAGCATTGTTCCTGAGAGGGATTCATTATCTTTTCCTGGCCATGGAATTTAAAGATGTGCCCTTGCGGTTGAAGGCATCGCAGGCAACAGAAAGTTTTCCTTTAGCCAAATCGCCTCAGGCAGAAGTTTATGCCCAGGTGGAAACAGACCTGAAGCAGGCTGCCGAATTGTTGCCCGTTGAGGCCCGGAACAACGGAAGGGCATCGAAAGGTGCAGCATTGGCTTACCTCGGGAAACTATACATTTACATGGAACAATGGGACAAGGCAATGGCTGCGCTGGAGCCTTTGACCAAATCTCCGTATACGTATAAACTGGTTGATGATTACGCCCATAACTTCGATCTGGAAAATGAATACAACAGTGAAAGCATATTTGAAGTAAGCTACCAGAAAATAGATGCAGCAACCGGTCGCTGGGGAGAGGAAAGCTCCGGCGCCATGATGACCTCTCCGATGAACCGTGTATTTGCATGTGGCGATGTGGGGGGCTGGGATATATGCAACTGCGCCCCGAAGATGCACCAGATTTTTACTTCTGAACTGGATAAAGATGGTAATTTTGATATCCGAGCGCGCGTAGGAATTGCATGGAACTATCCCGGATGTGTTTATTATCTCAAACCCTTTGCCACATCGGTAAAACCGGCCAACCAGTCAAAAATCTATGTCCGGAAATATACCTATGCCAATTATGCCGAAAAAGAAATCGTTCCTGAATCGGAGTTAAACATACGGGCATACCGGTATGCCAATGTCCTGTTGTATCTTGCCGAAGCTGAATTCAGAAAAAATAACAAGCCGGAAGCCATCGGGTACTTAAACCAGATTCGTCAGCGTGCCAATCTGAACCTGCTTGAGCCTACTGTATCAAACGACGAAGTGATGGCCGATATTATCAGGCAAAGGGCCATTGAGTTATTCTGTGAAGGAGAACGTTTTTACGATCTGCGCAGGTGGGGCATGCTGGAAAATGAGATCAACAACTCGACGGCTGAAAGAGCGGCCAATTTCACGATGAAGTTTTCGTATTTGCCGATCCCAAGCAAGGAGATACAAACCAACCCATTATGCACACAGGCAGAAGGATGGTGAAAAACAAAGACGAAGAGGTTATCAGCTTTCAGGCAACCTCTTCGTCTTCTGAAAATTACGATGCTTCGCGGAGCTCGCCACCACCGTCGTCAATGGCCGCCCGGTCGATGTAACCCCCCTTCACCTGAGCGAATGGCTGCACTGCATCCACAACGGGGGCACGCCCGGCGCCAATATCGAGATGGCCTGCCAGGAAAGGATTACCTGCATCATAGGGCACCGCTCGTATGTCGAAAAACGCATGGTTAAGAGTGGGACGCAACAAACCGGAAAATTGTGTAAAGGGGATTAACGGGAAGCATATCTTGCGTTGGTACGCAGCATGAACCTCCCAATTCAGAATTTATTGCTAAAATTGTAACCAAATTGGCCAGATGGATGAGCAAATTTGGGAAAAAATAAAGGCAGGCGATAAAACCGTATTCCGCTTGTTATTCGATGAGTATTACTCATCGCTTTGCCTGTATGCCAACTCGGTGATTAATAATCTTGAACTTTCCCAGGACCTTGTGAGCGACTGCTTTGTCAGGATATGGGAACGACGCGAAACGATCGACATCCAGTCTTCATTAAAACATTATTTGCTACTATCTGTCCGCAATGCCATTTACAGTTATTTGAGATCGCCCGAAAGCCGGAAAGATGATCTGAACAGTATCATCGGAAAACTTGAAAATACCCCGGCAGAGGAATATAACCTTGAAAAAGAAGAAGCAATAATCAGGGTTAAAAAGCTGATCGATGAACTTCCGGAGCAACGAAGAAAAATTCTTGAAATGGCGGTATTTAACGGAAAAACGTACAAGGAAATTGCGGAAATCCTTCATATATCGGTCAATACAGTTAATACTCAAATGTCGCGGGCTTACGGCTTCCTGCGCGACAAACTGAGCAAAGATGATTTGTTTTTGTTGTTTTTCTTCAGAAACTATAAAATAATTTGATTTTGTTGTCACTGTTTTTTTAATCTGGTGCGTCCTTTAGGTGCAATGGTTTAAAGCGTATTGAAAAATGGACAATAATCGGGTTTGGGAATTGTGTGTGCAGAAGGTGAACAACAGCCTCAGTCTTTCAGATAATGAGGAGTTTGAAAACATAAAGGATTCGGAAGAAGTAAAAAAATACTTACCGTTAGCTGAAAAAATATATCGTCAGTCGGCCAACAGTTTTCTGTATAAAAAAATCGACAAAGAAAAAAACTGGAAGAATATCAGCCGTCAGATATGGTTCCTGACTTCCACGTTTTAACACCCAAAATGAAAAATTGAGGCGAGGTACTTTTGTTCTTCGGTCAAGAGTAATGTTTTTTTGATGGTTTGTCCATTCTGAGGCAGGGTCACCTGAACCTCAAAAA
>JAVEYG010000034.1:0-44521 GCA_034003625.1 Prolixibacteraceae bacterium
ATCCAGGATCGACTGACCAAAGAAATATTCACATTCCGCTCACCAACGAAAGAAATACTGATAACTCAACTTGCCGGTCTTATATCAAAATGGAATTTGTTACCGCACTAAACGTCAGAAGTCAGGAGATCAGCAAGAAAGCAATCCCGGTAAAGGCTTCAGTTGGTACTTGCTTTTATTGGATATTCTTTTGAATTTTTATGGTATTCTGCTCCCGAAAATGTGGAGCCGTGCAAAAGGCGATAATCTCTTCAGCGGCATGGGTCATCTGGCTTCCGGAGAGTGGTGCTGGTTGTAGCCTTTGTGGGTTACCGCTTTGTCAAAAAATCAAAAAGCAGGAAAAAAACATCAAAAAAACGAAAATAAGCGGATTAAAAATCTACTTCAGCCCTGCAATCTGGTCTTCCAGCACTTTGATTTTTGCTTCGGCATCAGCTTGTTTGGCGCGTTCGGTGGCAACAACAGCTTCAGGAGCGCTACTTACAAAACGTTCATTGCTCAGTTTTTTCATTACTGAAGCAAGGAAGCCTTTGATTTTTTTAGTCTTCCAAGTATTTATCTACTACTTTTTTTAACTCCTCTTCAAACGCCCGAAATGCTACTAAATTTCTTAAAGGGCTATAATCTTCAATATTTTCTGCAACCAAGTGAACCGCCTTATCGATATTGAATTTTTTAAGATTCCGGTCTTTCTTACCACTTGCCTCTCGTAATAAACTATGCAATAATTCTTTAGGCTGACTCTCCCTTTCTAAACTTCTTAATGAGGGTAGGATAAAGTTTCCTCGATAGTTTCTATTCCCGGCTGCCTTCTTAATCGCATTTTCATCAATAAGCAGCCAAGTCTCCATCATTTTTACCGGAATAATACAGATTGTTTTTCTGACATCATCCACACTTAGTTCTTTACTTACCTCTCGAATTCGCTTATGTATTATTCTTGGATTAGTAGATTCTGCATCCCGATGTACAAATAAAATATCAAACGGATAATACAGCTTTGCTTCACGCACTTTATCAGTTAATCGTCTTGGTGGATTTTTCATTTGTCTGAAGTCTGCGAAACTTCCTTCATTTGGGAGCCGGGGATATAAGTTATCTAACGACCATTTGATAATATTTAACAGAATCATGTCAGAACTGCCGTCAGCAATCAGCGTATATTTGATATCCTTCATAGATTGCCAAAATCAATTTTACTTTGAATAACATTTTCTACCACTGTTTTTTTCTTCTGCGACGATGAAGGAATGGCCTTCTGATACCTGATTTTATCTTCATACACTTCATTGTAACTGGCAATATCAACAGTTTTATCCAGGTAGGCATTTATCTCGCCAAGAGATGTTATCTGCGCCAACGAATTATTAGTTTTCCACGTATTTTTTAACGCAGAAAAACAGGTGTATGTAATTTTCTTGTTGAATTCCTCATGAAAGCCCTCTTTGCTTTTAGCTAAATAAAGGCTTTCATCAGCTACAGCACTAACAACTCCGGGCGAATGGGTATTAATAACAACCTGTCGTAAAGGATTGTCTTCATCAACAGCAAACTCTGTATCAGTGCCCATTTTTTCTAAAAGATCAACCATCTCCAATATTTTCTTTGGATTAATACCATTCTCCGGCTCTTCTAAACAGATTAGGCTACTTCCAAAACTATCTTCTTCAATAATGGCTAATCCTAAAAAACGTAATGTACCATCAGACAACGATTGTGCTGGCAAGGTAAGACCACTTTTAAATTTTATTTGTAATGTAAGCAAATCTCTCTTTTCATCTTTATCAACAGCAATTTCCGAAACATCTTCAACAAGTCCTTTTAGTCTATTTGTTAGTCCTTGGTAAACGTCTTTGTCTTTTTTCTCATTATTTAATCGGAAAAGGGTAGCTGGCAGATTAAGCCCATTGGCCGTAACTACTGCATTTTTAACTTCATAAATAGAATTAGGTTGGCGTAAAGCACTTGGTTCAAATTGCAACATCGTCCAGTTTCGCATTTCTTGCCTGACTAAAAAGGCTGTTGGTGATTCTGCTGTAACTGTTGAAACTAAAGTTCGAGGCATTTTTTGTGCTGTAAATTCAGTTGTTCTTCCACCTCTTTCTTTCGAGTCAGAATGTAGTTTTATAATTCCTCCTATTGTAGAAATAAATGGAGTCCCTGCTCTCTTTCCTGTAATAACTGAATTAAGCCATTCTATGGAATGTTCAAAGTATATGTTTTTTCGAGCCTCTGTTAATCTAATCGGTTTTAATTCTTCTTTGGTAATCTCAATTGGTTCTTTATCACTTGTCTCTTCATTTAATTTTAGTTCAAGCTCATATCTAAGACTGGTAATTTTAGATTCTGCTGTTTGGCCTAAATCATCTATTCCTTTTTGCGGAATAATCATATCTACTTCAAATGCCATTTTTTGCATGTACTCAGCTCCGCTTTTAAAGAAGATATCCCGAATATTGGAATGTTTCTGACTTTCACTTCTAACTGATTTAGCAGCCTCAACAATAGTTTTATCTGCTAAATTTGAAAGGAAGGCAAGTGCATCAAAAAAATTCGATTTACCTATTGCATTCGCCCCTGCAATACAAGTAAATGGGCCCAAATAGAGATCAATATCTATGAGACTTTTGAATCCATTTATTTTAATCCTTGTAATCATGAAGATTCCTCCTTATATTCAATCTATTCCGTTAATTTGTTATATCGTTTGTGAAAATGGATAATATCCAAATATACAACTTTTCAGGCTGTTTAACTTTCAAAAAATACAAAAGGGAACTTTACCCATAGTAAAATCCCCTTTTCTGCTAATTCCAAAATATTTCTTTATTTCAGCCCTGCAATCTGTTCTTCCAACACTTTAATTTTTGCTTCGGCATCGGCCTGTTTGACGCGTTCGGTGGCCACAACTGCTTCCGGGGCGCTGCTCACAAAGCGTTCGTTGCTTAGTTTTTTCAATACGGAAGCAAGAAAGCCTTTCGCGTAATCCAATTCGGCCTGCAGTTTCTTCAGTTCTTCTTCCACGTCTACTTTTTCACCCAGCGGGACGAAGAACGTGGTTGATTTTACTAAGAACGAAGCAGCGCCTTTTACTTCTTCCGCAACCACGTTCAAGGCCGACAAGTTACCCATTTTTACCAGTGCCGGATTGAATTCGGGCGCAAAACCTTTGTCGCCTGGAACTACGGACAGTTCCATCTGGTCTTTGTTCGGAATATTGTTTTTGGTGCGGATGGTACGAAGTCCGGCAATGGCTTCTTTCACGTCTTCAAACCGGGCAATCATGGTTTCGTCGTAGCCGGTTGATTTTGGCCAGGCGCTGACCATGATGCTTTCACCGTTTTTGCGCTCTTTCAGCAACTGCCATATTTCTTCGCTTACAAAAGGCATGAACGGGTGTAGGAAGCGCAGCACTTCATCAAAAATATCAATCAATTCCTGATAGGTCTTCCCGTCAATGGGTTGTTGGTAGGCGGGTTTTACCATTTCGAGCAGCCAGCCCGAGAACTCGTCGCGCACCGTGGTGTACACGCTCATCAGTGCGTCTGAAATGCGGAATTTGTCGAAGTGGTCGTCGGTTTGCGCCACAATCTGACTGAATTTTTCGTGAAACCAGGCAATGGACAGGCGCGAATGTTCGGGTTGTGGAATGTGGTGATCGACCTGCCAGCCGTTCACCAAACGGAACGAGTTCCATATTTTGGTCACGAAACCGGCGCCTTGTTGCGGCAGGCTTTCGTCGAACAGCAAATCGCCGCCGGCGGGTGAGCAAAGCAGCATTCCCACGCGCACGCCGTCGGCACCGTAAGTGGCAATCAGGTCGAGCGGATCGGGCGAGTTGCCTAACGATTTCGACATTTTCCGGCGGAGTTTGTCGCGTACCATTCCGGTAAAATACACGTTTTTGAACGGATATTGGTCGCGGTATTCGTAGCCGGTGATGATCATGCGGGCCACCCAGAAGAAAATAATATCAGGAGCCGTCACCAGGTCGTTGGTCGGATAATAATATTGAATTTCTTTATTGTCGGGATAACGGATGCCATCGAACACCGAAATAGGCCACAGCCAACTGGAGAACCAGGTGTCGAGCACATCTTCGTCCTGCTTGAGAGAGAAAGAGCCTCCCCCGTCCCCTCCCAAGGAGGGGTGTTTCTCAATAGCAAGTTTACGAGCTTCTTCTTCGGTTGCAGCCACAACAAAACTATGGTTTTGTTCTCCCCCTTCGGGGGAGTTAGAGGGGGTTTCTATGTACCACACCGGAATACGGTGGCCCCACCACAACTGGCGGCTGATGCACCAGTCTTTGATGTTTTCCATCCAGTGGCGGTAAATATTTTTGAATTTCGGCGGATGGAACTGAATCGTATCGTCCATCACGTTTGCCAGTGCAGGTTTTACCAATTCTTCCATTTTCAGGAACCACTGGGCCGACAGTTTGGGCTCAATGGGTACGTGGGTGCGTTCCGAAAAGCCTACCTTATTGGTGTAATCCTCTACTTTGGCCACATTGCCTGCTTTTTCGAGGTCAAGCATAATTTTTTCGCGTACCACCATACGGTCTTCACCAATGTACAATCCGGCTTTTTCGCTCATCGTACCATCGTCGTTAAAAATGTCGATGCTCGGAAGGTTGAATCGCAGCCCTATTTCGTAGTCGTTTACATCGTGGGCAGGCGTAATTTTAAGGCAGCCGGTACCGAATTCCATGTCCACGTATTCGTCTTCGATGATCGGAATGGAGCGGTTGATCAGCGGTACCAGCACCCGTTTGCCTTTCAGGTGGGTAAAACGCGGGTCGTTGGGATTCACGCAAACAGCGGTATCGCCCAAAATGGTTTCCGGACGGGTTGTTGCGATGGTCACAAAAGAAGCCCCATCCCAACCTTCCCCTAAGGGGAAGGAGTTGGCTTCGCCCTCCTTTTCCTCTCCCCCTTTTGGGGGACTAAGGGGGGCTTGGCCTTCATCAATCCTATATTTCAGATAATACAGTTTCGACTGTACTTCTTTGTAAATCACTTCTTCGTCGGACAAGGCTGTTTTGGCTGCCGGGTCCCAGTTGACCATGCGCACGCCGCGATAAATCAGCCCTTTGTTGTATAAATCGACAAACACGTTGATAACCGATTCGCTACGTGGTCCGTCCATGGTGAAAGCGGTCCGTTCCCAGTCGCACGAAGCGCCTAATTTTTTCAACTGTTCGAGAATGATGCCGCCGTGTTTGTGGGTCCATTCCCAGGCATGTTCCAGGAACTCGTCGCGGCTCAAGTCGTATTTCGAGATTCCCTGGTCTTTCAGTTTTCCAACTACTTTCGCTTCGGTAGCAATCGATGCATGGTCGGTTCCCGGCACCCAGCAGGCATTTTTACCCAACATACGGGCGCGGCGCGTCAGAATGTCCTGAATGGTATTGTTGAGCATATGCCCCATGTGCAGTACGCCGGTTACATTGGGCGGCGGAATGACTACTGTGTAAGGTTCACGTTCGTCGGGTTCCGAATGAAAAAAGCCTTTTTCCATCCAGTAACGATACCATTTGTCTTCTGTTTCAGCAGGATTGTACTTTGCGGGGATCTCCATTTCTATCTGATTGTTAGTTGAAAGCTATTTATTTTAAGCCTGCAAAAATAGAAAAAAGTTTGCGGAAAACGGAGAAATATTGAGATAGTGGATATTCGATAAAAGAAAACAGAATTGCCAAACATAATAAATTTTTTAAAACTTCAGCATATTGCCGCTTTTCAACTGAACGAATTGCCATTCGGCATAAAAGGCAGCCAGCGCGGGAAGCATGGTACAATGTGCCGGAATTACTTGTTGTACATTCAGTCTTTTCAGGTGTTCGATGGTTTGCCGGGTGAGTTCATCATTGCGTTTCAGGTGAAAACCGCCAATTACCGCCTGTACTTTTTGCTGGCCGGTAATTCGCATGGCATGGTCTACTGTGTTGCAAATGCCTGCATGGGCACAACCCGAAACCACGATCAGCCCATCATTGCCTACGATTGCCAATCCCGAATCGTCCAGTGTGAAATCGTCGGAACCGTCTTCAAGCATGAATGCAGTTTCTTTTGACTCAAAATTGTTCCGCCGGGGCACTTCGCCCAGGAACCAGATTTGTTCCGAAAGGCGGAGCGGTTCGCGGCTGGTTTCTACTTCAAAAAGTTTTCCTGTTTTGTTGCGGTCAAGCTGGATTCCCAAGGGCGTTCCTTCGGCCTTCCGGTACCGGTCAATGAACGTGTCCGGATGGCAAATCAGTTTTTTATTTTTCAGAAAAAACAACCCGTTGGAATGATCGTAGTGGCCGTGGCTCAGAACTACAGTTTTCACGTTTTCCAAATCAATGTTCAGTTGACGGGCATTCTGAATAAAAAGGTCGGAAGCCCCTGTGTCAAATAAAATGGTCCGGTCGGCTTCGATTAAATACGAGAGGCCGTGTTCGGCGAGACATTTATTTCCGGCGGTATTTTCGACAAGAACGGTAAGTTTCATCATTTTTCGGTATAAACAGGTATTTCAATGTAAAATGTAGTCCCTACATCAGTTTCGGTTTCGTACCAGATGCGTCCCTGTAAATTGTCAACCACTTTTTTTACAATGGCCAAACCCAATCCCATGCCACTGGTTTTGGTGGTGAAATTGGGTTCAAACATGCGGTCGCGTAAATTTTCGCGAATGCCGGTACCGTTGTCAGATATCGAAACAACTGCCCGGGTCCCTTCCTTTTTCAACGCAATAAGAATTTCTCCGGCATGGTCTTCAGGAATTGCCTGAATCGCATTCTTCATGAGGTTGACAAACGCGCTTGATATCTGTTCTCGGTCGGCATAAATCAACAAATTGCTGATCCCGTTCAGTTGCAAGGAGATTTTGTTTTTCGGATTTGCCCTGAACAGTTCTTCCACCTTTTTTAGTTTATCAACCAAGTCGATCACTTCATTTTTTGCTTGTGGTATCTTGGCAAAATTTGAGAACCCGGAGGCAATGTCCGACAGGTTATCGATCTGCTCGATCAGGGTTTGTGTAACTTTTTCAAACCGGGCGTCACTTATCTCCATGCCTCCCTTTTTTGCCCGTTGAAGATATTGGACATGTAGTTTCATCGGGGTCAACGGATTTTTTATTTCATGGGCGATTTGTTTGGCCATTTCGCGCCAGGCCAGCTCACGTTCGGTTTTTGCCAGTAATTCGGCGCTTTCGGCCAATTCAACTATTTTTTTATTGTACTCTTTCACCAATGCGCCAATCTCGTCCTGTGCATTGTAATTGATCTGTTCGCTCTTTTTTCCTAACTGGATGCTCTTCAATTTGTTGCGGATGAGGCTCAATGGGCGGGTAATCTGGTTGGCTATCAGCACCGCAACAATGACGCTGGCGAGGAACAAAATGACATATAAATTGATAAAAGCAACAATAAACGTTGAGATTTCCTGATCGAGGTTGTCTTCCCGTGTGAAGTAGGGAAGGTTCAGAAAACCCATGTAATTGCCCTTATTGTTCAGAATAGGTTCATACGCAGAGAGATATGACAGGCTTCCAATATGTTCCGGTTGAAAATAGTTGGCCACATAATTTTCCACTAACTGATAATATGCCTGGGCATTCATCCGGGTGGCGATAATTCCTCTGTTAAACATTTCGGGACGGGAAGTGGCCATCAATTCGCCGTTGAAGTTGTAAATATTAATGTCCGTTTCAAACACATTCGATAATTTGTGCAATTCGCGGAGCAACCAGGCATGCAGGTCGGGGGTCACTTCATCAGAATCGGCCAGACGGCTGGTAATTTCTTCGGAGATGGAACGCATTTTTTCCTGTAGTCCTGCCTGGTGTTTTTTGTTATAGTCCTGAATATTGTACAACAGGGTTCCTGCGGCAACAACGATCAGGGAAATAAGAACAACGGAAATGATGGCCGCCTGTATCTTAAATTTCAGATCATAGGGAACAGTTTGCTTCCGGTAAGCCGAATTTCCGAAGAAAACGAAAACCAGCGTAAACAACATGTAAAAGGCAAAAATATAGGGAAATGAAATCAGAAAATCGAAAATACTGAGTGAACGGTTACTGACCACAATAAAATTGCTGCTTCCGAGCCGGTATACCAAATGGTTGTAACTGTCCCAGCGAAACAACTGAAATTCTTTTTGAATCGGCGGAATTCCGTATGACAGGAAGTATGAGTTGTACACATATTCACCGTTCCGGTTTACCAGTTCATTGTTAAAATATTTTGCATACGAAAGGTCCTTGTATTTATTGGGTTTGATAAGCGATTGGTCCATCAGCAGTTCCGGAAAACCAATTCCTTCGGAAACAATTTTTGAATTCAGCTCAATGAAAATTGAAACTCCCAGCGAATCGGATATTCCGGGATAATGAAGCTTCCCGAGATAGGAAATCCTCCCGTTCATGTTGTTCATGTGGTAAAAATTGCAGCCCGGAAGTTTCGTCCCCGATTTGGCAATCATTTCATCAAAAAATGCGAAACAGGGCTCCAGCGAATTGTCGGGTTGTACCCAAACACTGTCGGAACCGGTACAAATAGTCGTTTGAATATCGAACTTCGAAAAATAACCGCTGAAATAATTCCGGATCAGGTAATCCTCCAGCTCATCGTACGAAGTATTGAACAAGCCGGGAATCACCGGATCGGTACCCATCCGGTACTGGATTTCGGCTAAGAAAACTTCACCCACAGGGTCGTGTTCCGAACTCAGTGTCACCGCCATTAATTTTTGTATCTGCTGATCGCGGACTGTCAACTGTTTGTAAATAATGAACACGGAAAATACGGAATACAGGGCCACGAACAACACGATCACCGAAAACGGAAAACGCGGCGTCTGCCTTTGTTTCAGGAGAAATAGAATCAGACTGGTAAGCAGGAAAAGAGTGGCCATAAAGAAATACACGTTCCGGAAAACGGATGCCAGCGCTACTGCAAGTATGACTATCGGCAGGAAAATGGCCAAAAAATGTTTTCGCCCGATAAAGTGTTTACTGACCCGGACTATTTTCTGGTTAATCAGGAAAGTGGAAAACAACAGAAATGCAATGGAAAAATATGCCGCCAGACTGTGCAGGTCAAAATCGCTGATCCTGCTGAGTTTTAACGAAATGTTGCTGTTCAGGATCATATCACTGATAAAATATCCGGCAAACAGGTACATCATCGCGGAGAATAAAAATGAGAAGACAAGCGACCAGCCGCTTCTCCGGGGCGAAACCGAGAACTCCCAGGAAAAATTGATACTCCAGAAAAAAAAGAGGGAAGTCAGCAACAGAAAGTCGCCCAGCGAAGGTATCCATACGGAACCGGCATAATAATCAGGGCCAAAAAAGCTGAATGATTTGAGCAGCATCGGGAACCCGAGGGTAACATGCAACCAGTATCCCGAAAAAAGAGCGGCGCCCAGCGCCAACATTTTCAGGATAAAAATCTCCCGGTGTTCCTTCATCACCCGGCGTGCATAAAACAGCAATAGTATAAACCCTGTAAAATATAGAAATGCAGGGAAATACAAATCGGTTTTGGTACATCGTATTTTTCCGACAGGATGTATGTGAAATACGATATTGTTGCCGTTATTTTTTACCGCAATCGAATTGCGACTTTCTTCAATGCTTACCTGGTATGTGTCAGGTAAATCAAAAGGCTTTACAAAACTGTTTCTCAGGTACTGGTTTTCAAACGGGTATTTGTGTTTGAGGTGGATCAGGCCAATGATCTGATGATTTTTGATTGTCAGGTGCTTGGCAAAAAATACGCCATTTGGCAAAAAAATTACCTTTTCATTTTTTAATTGCCGGTACTGTGAAGGTGAAAAACCGAAATGGTTATCCGACCAGAAAACCGTTTCATCCTGCTTCAGGATCAGGAACCCGAGCCCTTCTGTTTCAAGTGTCGGGATGAGATATGCAAACTCAGCAATATAACTCTTGTTAATATTTCCCGAGTCAATTGCACCAGCAATCCGGTTCATGTAACGGTCAAGTTTTTTTTCCTGGAGCAGGAATGTGCTTTGAAAATGGTCTGTCAGGCGAATCTCCGGTTGGTTGTGCATCACGTCATACTCCATGAAGATGGCAGCGGCGAAAACGACGATGGAAACGATCAGGAAGTAATACTTTTTTATGTTTTCCATGATGCAAAATTCAGTTAACAATTTCGTTACTCATGATGGTATGGTTCGCCCTTAATGATCGTAAAAGCCCGGTACAGTTGTTCCATGAATATCAGTCGTACCATCTGGTGCGAAAAAGTCATTGGCGATAAACTTACTTTCTGAGCGGCTTTTCCGTAAACCTGTTCCGAAAAACCATAAGGGCCCCCCACCGCAAAAACCAGATACCTGGTGCCTGACAACATTTTTTTCTCCAAAAACCGTGCAAAACCTGCCGAACTGTATTGCTGTCCGTTCTCGTCTAATAATATCAGTTCATCGCCGCTCTCCAGTTGCCGGAGGATCAGTTCGCCTTCCTTTTCTTTCTGCCGGGCCCCGGAAAGGTTACGGGTGTCTTTCAGGTCGGGAATGATTTTTATTTCAAACGGAATATAGTGAGGTATTCTTTTACTGAAAATCTCAAGCCCGTTTTGCAGGTATTTCTCGTCTGTTTTACCGATTACCAGCAACTTTATCTTCATACACTTTTTCGATCTTAAATTTGTTACCTTTACAAAGGTATTCGTTCCCTAAAATAATTTGCACGATATTTGCCATTAATTGGGTTGAAACTATTTTAATCGGAATACAGTGATCATGAACAAACATTTGCATATCCTCCTGATTTTTACGGCAACTTTTTTGCTGACTTCTTCCATATCTGCCCAAATTCCTGACGATCTGATTTCAAGTTTTAAATCGGGCAACGACAAAGTTCTGGCCGAATATTTCAACCAGAACATCGAGTTGGTGGTGCCCGGGCACGACGATGTGTTTAGCAAATCGCAGGCACAGCAACTGATTGCCAAATTTTTCAGGGAATATCCGCCCGAAGATTTCTCGCTGATACACCAACGTGAGAGTGGAAACGAAGGGGCCGGTTATGCTATTGGTAGCCTCGAAACATCAAAAGGAAATTTCCGCGTAGTTTTCCTGTTGAAAACGACTGGCGGCAAGGCAATGATCCATCAGCTCCGTATTGAAAAGCAGGCCTGATGCTGCAAAAAATTGCACATAAGGCAATTTGTTTGTGGAAAAGGTCGATGCTGCGGGCCCAGAAAGTCACTTTCCCCGGGTTCGACGGGATTCCTTTATACGACGTGGGTGTCTTTTTTTGGCGAAGTATAGTCGACGGGGCAATTACCACCCGCGCTTCGGCCATTGCTTTCAGCTTTTTCATGGCGCTTTTCCCGGCCATTATTTTTCTTTTTACGCTGATTCCTTATATCCCGATCAAAAATTTCCAGAACGAACTTTTCACCCTGATTCATAATCTTGTTCCGGGCAATGTTTTTGTTGCCATCGAAGGTACAGTACAGGATATTATCTCCCCAACCCGTCCGCGAGGAGATTTATTGTCTTTGGGGTTTTTCATGGCCCTTATTTTTTCGACCAACGGACTGGCATCCATGATGAGCGCGTTCGATGCTTCGCTGCACAGTTTCGAGCGCCGCAGCTGGCTGGGCCAACGGTTTATTGCCATTGTGCTGCTGATTATCATTTCTCTCCTGCTCACCGCCACCATTGCCCTGCTGACCGGTGGGCAGCGCTTGATAAACATTGCAGTTGAAGAGGGCTTCCTGAAGGACGATTTTACGTATTTTTGCTGCTGTCGGGAAAATGGGCGCTTATTGTTGCTTTGTTCTTTTTTGGCAATTCGTTCCTTTATTTCCTGGCTCCGGCGAAAAAAACCAAATGGCGTTTTATTTCTGCCGGAAGTACTCTGTCAACAATCCTGAGCATGCTTGCCATCATCGGGTTTACTTACTATATCAACAACTTCGGGCAGTACAATAAATTGTATGGTTCCATCGGAACACTTTTGGTCGTATTGTTTCTTTTATACATCCTTTCTGTTATTTTGCTGATCGGGTTCGAACTGAATGCCAGCATCAACGAGGCACACCGGCAAGCCCGGGGCTTGTGGACCGGTAAAATTCCGGGGATGCACGACTAACAGCCCGGGCCATGTGAAGAACAGATTCAGAAAACATACTCCTGTAATTAGTGATTTTTTCGGTTCTAAAAAGCATTTTGCTCGTCAGATTGATCCTGATCTGATTTTTTGTACTTTTGAAGATACGGGCAGAAATTATATTTTTTTTCCTGACAAAAACGGGAGACACATGCTTCAGCCCGAAAAATATTCCGGTTTGTTGTTTTGGGAAGCATTTTAATCTGTAAATCAGTATAAATGGACGATTTCAATACTTTATATTCACGGGCCGCCAGCCTGTGCAGCCGGGCAGAAAAATGCAGTTCCGAGATCAGGGAAAGACTGGCTGGCTGGGGAGCCAATGAAGAAATAGCCGAAGAAATATTAAAAAAGCTGGTTGTTGAAAGATTTATCGACGATGTTCGTTATTCCGTTTCTTTTGTAAAGGACAAATTCCGTTTTAACAAGTGGGGCCGGATAAAAATTGCTTACATGCTCCGGCAAAAAAATATTTCTTCTGAAATCATTGCCCGGGCATTAACCGAAATTGACGAAAATGCATACCGTGAAACCCTGAAAAAACTGCTTCAGGGAAAAGCAAAAAAAACAACGGCCAAAAATCAGTACGACCAAAAAGCCAAATTGCTGCGCTTTGCCCAAAGCCATGGTTTTGAAGGAGACTTGGCTTGTCGGGTGCTGGTTTCGCTTGAAAAAAAGTAACCGTTCCCGTATACCAGAGGATTTACATTTTTTCAATCTTTATTAACATCACCCGATATTCGCTGCCGAATTACGTAAATTTACTTTCCGAAACACTGTTTCCGCAACTGGTTATTACTTAAAAATAAATCATTGATTATGGTTCCGTTTACGCATTTACATGTACACTCACAATATTCCATTCTGGATGGGGCGGCCAGTGTCCGCGGCTTGGTAACGAAAGCCAAAGGCGATGGGATGACAGCCCTTGCGCTGACCGATCATGGAAATATGTTTGGGATAAAAGAATTTTACGATGTATGTCGGAAAGAAGGCATAAAACCGATTTTGGGCTGTGAAACCTATGTGGCTGCAAGGTCGCGGCACGACAGAAACGATGCGAAACTCGACCGGTCGGGCGACCACCTGATACTGCTGGCAAAAAATAAAACCGGCTATCAAAACCTGCTCAAACTGGTTTCTCTTGCCAACATCGAAGGTTTTTATTATAAACCCCGGATTGATAAGGAAATTCTTGAAAAATACAGCGAAGGGCTGATCGTTTCTTCCTCTTGTTTGGGAGGAGAAATTCCACAGAAGATAATGAACGGGCACTTGCAGGAAGCCGAAGAAGCGATCCAATGGTTCAAACGGGTTTTTGGCGACGATTATTACCTCGAATTGCAGCGTCATCCTTCCGAATTGTTGCAAATGAGGCAGGAAGTATACGACAGGCAGGTGATTGTCAACAAAAAAATATTGGAACTCGCTGAAAAATACGGGATAAAAGTAATTGCTACCAATGACGTGCATTTTATCAATGCCGAAGATGCCGATGCCCACGACCTGCTAATTTGCCTGAACACCGGTAAAGATATAGACGACCCCGACCGTATGCGATATACCAAGCAGGAATGGTTTAAAACTACGGAAGAAATGAACCGCTTATTCAGCGATGTTCCTCAGGCTCTCGAAAATACCAACGAAATTGCAGACAAAGTTGAACAGTTCAACCTCGATTCCGACCCGATCATGCCCGTGTTCCCCATTCCCGAAGATTTTGCCACTGAAGAACAATACCGGCAGCAGTTTTCGGAAGAAATGCTTTTATCCGAATTCGGAAAGGATGCTTATGAACGGTTAGGCGGTTACGAAAAAATAGTAAGGGTAAAACTGGAATCCGATTATTTGGAACACCTGACTTATGAAGGGGCCAAACCACGGTATGGCGACCCGATGCCCGAAGACGTCAGAGAACGTATCGACTTTGAACTGAACACCATTAAAACCATGGGCTTTCCCGGATATTTTCTTATTACGCAGGACTTCATCAATGCCGCGCGGAATATGGGTGTCCTGGTAGGTCCCGGACGGGGCTCGGCGGCAGGTGCAGTGGTTTCATATTGTGTGGGGATCACCAATATTGACCCGATCAAACATGACCTGCTGTTTGAACGTTTTCTAAACCCCGACCGTATTTCGATGCCCGATGTAGACATTGATTTCGACGACGACGGACGGCAATTGGTTCTCGATTGGGTGACCAATAAATATGGTAAAGATAAAGTGGCGCACATTTGTACTTTCGGTACAATGGCAACCAAGCTGGCCATCCGCGATGTGGCCCGGGTACTGAAACTGCCACTTCCCGAAGCCGACCGCCTTGCCAAGTTAGTGCCTGAAGCGCCCAAAATGAGCTTTGCACAGGCCTATCACGACAGCCCTGAACTGAAACAGGAAAAAAATTCAAATAACGACCTGATCCGCTCTACCCTGAAATTTGCCGAAACATTGGAAGGATCGGTGCGACAAACAGGGGTTCACGCCTGCGGTATCCTTATCAGCCGTGACCCGCTTTCCGACCATATCCCGATCATGCCCACCAAAGACGAGGAATTGTACACGACACAGTACGACGGGCGTTTCGTGGAAAGTATTGGCCTGCTGAAAATGGATTTCCTGGGATTGAAGACCCTTTCCATTATCAAGGAAACCATTGAAAACGTCAAACTTTCAAAAGGGATTACCATTGATATTGACAAAATTCCCGGCGACGATGAAAAGACATTTGAACTGTTCAGTCGCGGCGACACAACCGGTATTTTCCAGTTTGAATCGCCCGGGATGAAAAAACACCTTCGGGCACTGAAACCCAACCGTTTCGAGGACCTGGTGGCCATGAACGCCCTTTATCGTCCCGGCCCGATGGAATACATTCCCTCGTTCATCAACCGGAAGCACGGACGTGAAAAAATCGAATACGACCATCCGCTGATGGAGCCATACCTGAAAGATACATACGGGATTACGGTTTACCAGGAACAGGTAATGTTGCAGTCGCGTGCCCTGGGCGGTTTTACCCGCGGTGACTCCGACTCGTTGCGTAAAGCAATGGGTAAAAAGGTGAAGGCCATGATGGACAAGTTGAAGCTGAAATTCATGGAAGGCTGTAAGGCCAATCCCGAATTTATAAAAGGTTGCGAAGAGAAAAAAAGAGAGCCTGAAGAATTGATCGAAAAAATATGGAAAGACTGGGAAGCTTTTGCCAGCTATGCCTTCAATAAATCGCACTCGGTTTGTTATGCGCATGTTGCTTACCAGACAGGCTATCTGAAAGCTCATTTTCCTGCCGAATTTATGGCGGCCAACATGAGCCGTAATCTCAATAACATTACCGAAATCACCAAACTAATGGAAGAGAGCAAGCGCATGGGCATCAATGTGCTGGGGCCGGACGTGAACGAGAGTTTCATTAAATTCATGGTAAACAAAAACGGCAATGTGCGTTTCGGGATGGCCGCCGTAAAAGGAGTTGGAGAAGGCGCTGTTCAGGACATCATCAGGGCCCGGGAAAAAGGTGGCGAATTCAGTGATATCTACGATTTTGTAGAGCGGGTGAACCTTCAGTCGGTAAACAAGAAAAACCTCGAAGCGCTGGCAATATCCGGAGCGTTCGATGGATTCGGGAAATACACCCGCAGCCAGTTCTTTGAAATTGAAAAAGACGGCGACTCATCGTTCATTGAAAAACTGATCCGTTATGGGAACAAGATACAACAGGAGTCGAACACCTCCCAACAATCGCTTTTTGGTGATGTGATGAGCGTGGGCGTGATCCAAAAACCCGAGCCTCCCCGCGTGGGCGAATGGCCAAGCATCATTCTTTTAGAAAAGGAAAAAAGCCTGATCGGTATTTACCTGTCGTCGCACCCGCTTGATGAATTCAAGTTGGAAATCAATAACTTTACATCGAAAGGTATCACCCTGAGCGATCTCAATAACGGCATTGAAAACCTGAAGGGGAAAGACCTTACCTTTGCAGGAATGGTGACCGAAGCCCGCGAAGCCTTCGGAAAAACGGGGAAACCTTATTGCTCTATGACCCTGACCGATTATGCGGATTCGTATAAAATGTTTTTTTTCGCTAAAGACTATGTCGAATTCAGTAAATATTGTAAACCTGGTTTGTTCCTGTTGGTGAAAGGTTCGGTGCAAAACCGCTTTGGTTCCGACCAGCTCGAATTCAAGGTCAGCCGGATTGATTTGTTGCAGGAAGTACGCAAAAACTTAGTGAAAAGCATCACGGTGATGATGCCGTTGAAAGCTCTCACTGTACAATTTATTTCCGACTTTGAGGCTCTCACTGCAAAGAACAAAGGTGCTGTAATTCTGAAATTTAACATTCGCGATACGGAAACAAACAGGTCGCTTCAGATGTTTTCAAGAACGGCCCGGATAGAGATTAACAATGAAATGATCAATTTTTTTGAAGAGCATGAACACATTGCTTTTAAAATTAATTGAGCTAATTTTGTCGTCTGTAACCGGGAGGTAATTTAAACACATAAAATAGTGAGTTATGGCTTTAGAAGTGAATGATGCAAATTTTGAAGAACTTGTTCTTCAGTCGGATAAACTGGTAGTTGTTGATTTTTGGGCAGAATGGTGCGGCCCTTGCCGTATAGTGGCCCCTATTGTGGAAGAATTGTCACAGGAATATGCCGGTCGCCTGGTGGTTGCCAAAGTGGATGTCGACAGCAACCCCGGAACAGCTTCGAAATACGGCATACGTAACATCCCGACATTGCTGTTTATCAAAGGAGGACAGGTAATCGACAAACATGTGGGCGCCGCCCCTAAAACCGTATTAGCAAGTAAAGTTGAATCGTTGTTATAACCGTTTGAAATAAACCAAAGGGCGGTCCAAAAACATTACGATAACTTTTCTGTGAGAAACTCTGTGAGCAGCTCTTTTAAATTAGTTACTTTTTACCACAATTTGTCCCGATTTGCCGGGCGAGCTACACGGAGTAAAAACACAGGGGAACACAAGGTTTTTGGACCGCTCTTTTTCCTTCCTGAATAAAAATCCGTGTACAAATTAATCGACATACAGCAGTTTCACCAGTTTGACAATTTGGAACTAATTGCCAGGGAAGTAGTGGAAGGTTTTATCACAGGCCTTCACCGCAGCCCTTTTCACGGGTTTTCGGTCGAGTTTGCCGAGCATCGCCAGTACAACCAGGGCGAATCAACCCGGCATATCGACTGGAAATTGTTTGCCCGTTCGGAGCGTCTGTATGTGAAACAATACGAAGAAGAAACCAACCTTCGCTGTCAGATCGTGATTGACCATTCGTCATCGATGCTTTTCCCGTATGACAAAGGGAAAAAGCAGCAGCACAACAAACTGGCTTTTTCGGTATATTGCAGCGCTGCGTTGATCTATTTGCTTCGTAAACAGCGCGATGCAGTGGGGCTGACTTTGTTTTCCGATCAGATTGAATTTCATTCCGAAGCCCGGCTGTCGCCGGTACATGCCGAGCTGTTGTACGGTAAACTGGCCGGACTGCTTAACCCCGAAGATTATCAACTGAAGAAAATTACCAACACGGTAGAAGCGCTCCACGCCATTGCTGAAAATATTCACAAACGTTCGCTGGTAATTATTTTTTCCGATATGGTGGAAAGCGAACAGCCCGATGAGCTTTTTTCGGCGCTGCAACACCTGCGTTACAATAAGCATGAAGTTTTGCTGTTTCATGTGACCGACAAACGACAGGAACAGGATTTTGATTTTGGTAACCGCCCGCACCGATTTATCGATCTGGAATCGGGCGAACACCTGAAATTTTCGCCTCATGAACTAAAAAGAAATTACCGGAAAGCAATGCAGGCTTATTTTGACGAACTGAAAGTAAAATGTGGTCAATACCACATCGACATGACTGAAGCCGACATTAACGACGATTTTAAACAGGTTTTGTTTTCGTATCTTGTGAAACGCAAAAAGCTGTATTAATCTCCATCTTCTTTTTTTAGAAGCGATTCAACAAAAGCATGCGACGGATTTTCGATCAGTTGTTCTTCATCAAAAAAAAGCGGAAAACAAAACGTGTTGCCTGACAGCGCTGTTTCAATGATGTTATCGGGGCACATGGTAATTCTTCCTGCCGACTTTCTGGTTTTCCAGTCGATATCGTCAAACACAAGAGATATTAGTTCAGTACAAAACAGGCAATCGGGTGAGTTGACATCAAAATTGAAATCGTATTTTTTCCCGGTCTGGGAGCGTACCAATTGCTGTATGTGTTTTTCTTTTTTTTCCGAAATGGAGTCCAGACGGATTACCAGAAACGAGCCTCCTTCTGCAAAATGAAAGGGCCCGGTTGTGATCACCCCATCCTGAATACTTTCGATGAACACGCTATCGCCTATATAAATCCCGGCATGGCCGAAATAACCGGGAATGAACCGGTCGGTGAGCCTTCCGGGTGATTTTTGCAGGACGATATCCCATTTTTGAAGATAGGGCATCAACCGCGAAACATTTTTTCCCGGTTCCGGCTCTTTATGAATCCGGGCAACCGAACGACCGAACAATTCACTGAGAAAACCCGTCGTCTGATAAAATGCAGCATGACCGCTGTCGGTACATTTGCGGCAGAGGAAGCGACATTTGGAATGGCGTACCGGTTTTTGGGGAAGAGTATGTTTCAACAGTTCCCGGTTAGCAGGGGCCCACAAAAAACGCTGCGAATGCAACAAAGTTTTCTTTGTGACATGAAATGCCTGGTCGCCCCGGTTAACTATCCTTCGCAAATCCTTCCGGTGCTGAAAAAACAGGTGGTAACCGGCTGCCGATCTGATCAGGCTGCCGCGGGCAGTTGTTTTCAGTGAATCATTATTGGATGTATACAATATCCGGTGATGAACCGAATCGAGCCGGTAATGTGCCTGCAGATTTTCGAAGAGACGGTTCAATAATGCCGGAGGAATGGCTTGTTCTCTGATTTTTACCGAATCGAAACCCGAAATAATTTCTACTGCCTGCACGTTCAGTTCTTCTTTTTGCCGTTGAAGAGAATCCATGTTCATCGAAATAATATTCCCCGGGGCAGACGAAATTCTGATGAACCCGTTTCGATAAGAAGAACAGGACGAAAACCACAAAACCAAAACCACAGCAATAAAAGTTGCAGCGATTTTGGTTTTTTTTGTTTCAATGGTTTTCATCTTCAGAAAAATAAATGATCTTTTCTGATTTTTCTTTGGTTGAAATACTTATTTTCAGTTTTTCTGATGTCTGCTATTATTGCCTACGGTACAATCCGGGAAATCCTGCCGCTTGTATATAAATCTTCTTTTTTTACCTTGTATGACGGATAGCGGAACATTTATCCCGGGTTATTTCATATTCCCGGATACCTTTCTCCTACTGTATTTACAACAGCGGACTGAAGATACGGGCAAATGATTCCCTGGCTTTCCGGTACCATGACCGTTTTCTCCATTCTTCGGCTGATACTTCCCAACTGTGCGAAAGATCATCGAGAAAATACCCGGTTAATTTATTTGCCAGTTCTTCATCATACATCATGGCATTTACCTCGAAATTAGTTTCCAGGCTTCGAAAATCGACATTGGCAGTGCCTACGGTTGAGAATACGCCATCGGCAATGATTACCTTACTGTGGGTGAACCCCGCCAGGTAAAAGTAAATTTTTATCCCGGCTTCTATCAGTTCCCCGATATACGATTCAGTCCCCCATTTAGGGATATGGGCATCCGACTTTTCAGGCAGCAGGATGCGTACATCGACGCCGCTGAGGGCGGCTGTTTTTAAGGCCGACAATAAATCGGCCGTAGGGAGCAGGTACGGAGTGGCAATATACACATAGCTGGTTGCTGTGGCTATGGCTGAAAAATAAGCCTGATGGATGCTTTCCCAATCTGAATCGGGGCCCGAAGCACAAATTTGCACCACCTTTCCGTTGCCGGCTTTGAAGGGTTTAAAATACTGGTCGCCCTGCAAAATCTCTTTCGACACAAAATACCAGTCGGCCATAAAAATAATCTGCAAGGCAGTAGCGGCGCCCCCTGTTACTTTCAAGTGGGTATCGCGCCAGGGACCAACCCCGGGAATTCCTTTCAGGTAGCGGTCGGCTATATTGATACCGCCGGTAAAGGCAACTTGTCCGTCAATCACGACAATTTTCCGGTGGTTTCTATAATTGACTTTTGACGTGAGGCTCGGAAAGCGCACTTTCATGAAACAGTCGATCCGGATGCCTGCATTCTCCATTGGCCGGATAAACTTTCGATTCAGTTCCCAACTGCCCACGTCGTCATAAATCAGACGTACCTCGATGCCTTCACGCGCTTTTCTGATCAACAGTTCACGCAGGTAGTTTCCGGTTTCATCGTCTTCTATAATGTAATATTCGAGATGTACGTGATGCCGGGCTTTTTCTATCTCGCTAAATAATTCCGAGAATTTTTCATTTCCGTTTTTCAGGATTTTTACTTCGTTATCGTTGGTCAGTACCGAATTCGAATTATTCAGCAACAGGTTCATCAAATGTCTTTTGCTGTGCAGCGACTGACTGAATTTATATTGATGAAGGACTTTTAACTGTTCGGTGGTCAACTTACGAAGTTGTTCCAGGTCGTGCAATCCTTTTCGTGAAAACATTTTTCGTTTTCGGTACTCCTGTCCGAAAAACAGGTAAACAACAATTCCCCCGATCGGGATCAACACCAACACCAGCACCCAACTAATGGTTTTTACCGGACTCCGGTTTTCAAGTACAATTAAAACAGCAATAAAAATTGTTGTAATAATGTAAAGAGGAGTGATGATGCTTGTTGTTTGTGGCCAGATGTCGGTTAAAAAATCAAACATGTTGTTTCCTGATATTTTTTTGGTAATAAATGTATCAAATTCTTTAATTAAAGAGTAAAAACAAACATGGAAAAATAAAAGAATACATAATATGAAGACGCTGATTGCTCTTATGGTTTTCCCTTTGATCTTTTCATGCAGCCCAATCAAAAAACTTTCGGGGATTGCGGAGAACAATATGGCTGAAGACAGTACGCAGTACGAAATAATTGTAATGGAGCCGGGGTTCGAAACATGGTTTATTGCCAACAGTAAACCCGAGTGGTATCATTCGCAGGAATATTATGAAAACTGGAACCGGCAGTATACCCATGCGTGGAATGCAAAGATCAACAGTTTTCCTCATGGACATTTGCTAAACAACCCGATCAACTATGAAGACAATATTGACTACGGGCTTGAAATCAATCATAAACTCTTTTATTATTTCCAGTATGTCGAAAGGGTTTTGCGGATACCTATCATAGAAAACGGGCCGGGATATGTAACCGGATTTTGAAAGCAAAATTTCTGGCCGTTGCTTTTGCGACGGGTTGATACAAACACGTTGAACAGCAGGTAAAGGCCTAAAAATAGAAAGGGAGCTATGGACATGGCTCCCTTTTTTTCTACCTTTTCAGGTGTTTCTATATTGAACTAACTGGTACAAATTTTATGGCTTTGAGGCAATTTGTTTTCTGTGTTTTATTGAAACAAAAGCCATGCCAGAAATGCAGGAATCTCCAAAATATTGCCCGTTTTTTCAATGCAATAAATAAAAAAGTGGCGTCATATAAAATAACATATTAATACACAGTGATTTGCACCTGATCGGATAAAAATTCAGAATAAATAAAATTACAGGTATATATTTTTTAAATTTTTCCGGCATGCCGGCGTTCATCGAAAGCCGGCCATGTCCCTGTTCCTTGCACGAGGTAAACAAAAGTGGGGGAAAGGATCAGAATGAATATTTCAAAGCCAGTGTTGGACAGGCCTTTAATCCTTTATGGAGTGCAAAGTTTGATGCAAGTTCAATTTCACTTCCTGCAGAGAAGTGTTTATTGAAATTATACCACAACTGAGGTTCGCTTAAGAAAACAAATTTGGTTGTTGTTCCGGGGGAAGCATTAAGAAAGAAATCTGTTTTTTCTTTCCAGAAATCGGCAAAACCGGTAAAAGACATTTTCCCTTTGGCAAAATTCAGGTACCAAACAGCTGTGAACTGAAAACTATTAGGCTTATCGTCAATTGTATTGGCGATATTTTTATATAAAACTTTTAGCGAAACCCCTTTTGAAAAGTTTTTTGCGTTCCAGGAATAATCAAGTCCGGTCAACCATGCATTATCAATGGTATACGCTGTTTTTGTATGATCCTGAAGCAACCCGCCATTGTATTCGGCATGCCAGCTGAAGGGCGATTTACCCAATTTAAGACAACGGGCGATCTCGAAATATGAAAGGCTCACCCCTTCCACATCGCCGACGCCGTAATCGAAATCGATAAAGAAAAAAGTATTTCCCAACTTGTCCGGTTTAAACATTTCAACCGTCGAAGTAAAATAACCTCTGTCCTTACCCATATCATAATGCAACTGGACATTCTGACCCAACGCATTGCCGATCAGCATGCTTAAAAATATCATTCCAAACAATTTTTTCATCAGTGTAAAATTTAAAATTAGCATTGCATCAGGCTCACAAAGATAATTTGCCGGTTTCTGCATACCGCGGTTTGTAAAGTCTGATTGTTTCTCAATTTACTGATTTTGTAAAATCAGACAAATGTAGAAAAATCCGGCAGCATTAAAAATTAGCTGAAAATATCTAAATTCAGCCTGAAAATGTAACCTCCGTCAGAAGATAACGTTTTCAGGGGAAAGTCATTTGAAAAAGGATCATATTTAAAACAACGATCATAAACCGAACTGCATGGATAATCAAAAATTAATTGCCCTTTTTGCCCGATCGTTCAGGCAAAACTGGGAACTACCTGTGTTTTCCGATTTTCAGGGAGGGACATATACTTATGGGGAAGCTGCCCAGATCATCCGGAATATCCATTGTTTTTTCAAGGAGAGCGGTATCCGAAAAGGAGACAAAGTGGCGATGTTTGGACGGAATGCTTCCAACTGGGGAATTTCATTTATTGCTGTTGTAAGTTACGGGGCTGTTGCGGTTCCGGTACTCCCCGATTTTAATCCTGAAGATGTTCATCACATTATCAATCATTCCGAATCGAGGATGCTTTTCGGGAACGATCTCTTACTCGAAAAAATTGAAGCCGAAAAAATTCCCGGCATTCAGGCAATCCTGAGCCTGGTTGATTTTCGCCCGTTGTTTGCCCGTAGCGAAAACCTGAAAGAAACGGCAGAGAAATGTTTAAAAACCGGTTTTGCAGGGAAAGTAAATCCACAAAACTTTGAGCTGGAAGAACCGGATACCGGGGAACTTTGTATTATTTCTTACACATCCGGAACCTCGGGTTTTACAAAAGGAGTGATGTTGCCGATCCGGAGCATCCTGTCGAACATTATTTTTGCACAGGAACACATGCCGTTGAAGCCGGGCGATAAAATTGTCTCTTTCCTCCCGATGGCGCATGTTTTTGGTTTGCTTTTCGAATTTTTATTCCCGGTGACCATGGGGTGTCACATTACTTTCTTAACCAAGGCCCCCACACCGCAGATTATCACGCAGGCATTCAGCGAGGTACGTCCGCACCTGATCTTGTCGGTTCCATTAGTTATCGAAAAAATATACCGGAAACGCATCCAGCCAACCATCGAAAAACCGGTGATAAAGGTGCTATTGGGCATTCCCGGTATTTCTTCCGTGCTGAAAAAGAAAATAAAGGCCAAACTAATTGAAACATTTGGTGGAAGGTTCTTCGAAATTGTGATCGGAGGGGCCCCACTCAGCCGCGATGTGGAAGGTTTTTTCCGAAAAATAAAATTCCCGTTCACCATCGGTTATGGCATGACCGAATGTGGCCCGCTCATCTCGTACGATGCCTGGAAAACAACCCGACCTGCTTCGGCAGGGAAATTAGTTGACCGGATGGAAGTGAGAATAGATTCGGAAGACCCGTATAATGTTGTTGGTGAAATCCTGGTAAAAGGAGAAAATGTAATGCTGGGGTATTATAAAAACGAAGAAGCAACCCGTGCTACTATCGATGCCGATGGCTGGTTGCATACCGGCGACCTGGGAGTGGTTGATGAAAATAATTACATTTTTATCAGGGGAAGGAGTAAGAATATGTTACTTGGCCCGTCGGGACAAAATATTTATCCGGAAGAGCTGGAAGATAAATTCACCAATCAACCTTACGTTGCCGAATGTGTGGTCATTGAGCGCGAAGGAAAACTTGTTGCTTTGGTTTATCCTGATAAGGAAAGCGTTCAGTCGGCTTCGTTTTCCGAAGAGCAACTGATCCATGTGATGAACGAAAACCGGCACCGGGTAAACAAGGAGCTCCCACGTTACGAACACATTTCGCGTATTGAGCTGGTTGACCAGGAATTTGAAAAAACGCCGAAGAAAAACATAAAACGATTTTTATATACCTGAAAACCAGACAGGTTCTCAAAACCTGCCTGGTTTGTTTCATCGTTAATTTTATTTTGGCAGAGGGTAACCTTTCAACTGGGCAAGGTTCACTTCTATTTCATGTTCAGGGTATTCATAATCGGAAAGTTGTCCGTGCATGTATTTGTCGTATCCTACCAGGTCCATCAGGCCATGTCCGCTGAAGTTGAAAAGGATTACTTTTTCTTTTCCTTCTTCTTTTGCTTTTTTGGCTTCACGAATGGCCTGTGCAATGGCGTGGGTGGTTTCCGGCGCCGGGATAATCCCTTCGGTTTTCGAGAATAAAAGTCCGGCTTCGAAACATTCGCTCTGGTGGATGGCCTGTGCTTCCATCAATCCGTCGCGCAATGCAGCACTAACCAGTGGGGCCATGCCGTGATAACGCAAACCGCCTGCGTGGATAGGTGCCGGGATGAAACAATGTCCCAAACTGTACATAGGTAACAGCGGAGTCATTTTGGCCACATCACCATGGTCGTATATGAACGGGGCTTTGGTCAGTGTCGGGCACGAAAATGGCTCGGCGCCAATGATCTGGATGTCGGCCCCGTTAATTTTATCGTACATGAACGGGAACGAAATGCCGGCAAAGTTACTGCCGCCCCCGCAACAACCAATTACCACGTCGGGTTTTGAAATGCCTGCTTTGGCCAACTGTTTTTTAGCTTCGAGCCCGATAATGGTCTGGTGCAACATTACATGGTTTAATACTGAACCCAGAGAATAGCGGGTTTGCCCCGACGAGTCCATTACAGCTTCTTCAATGGCTTCAGAAATAGCAATTCCCAGGCTTCCCGGCGTGTCGGGATACTCAGCCAGAATATTGCGACCTGCCTGTGTTTCGGTGCTCGGACTGGCAACACAGGTACCGCCCCAGGTTTGCATCATCATTTTGCGGAACGGTTTCTGGTCGAAACTGACGCGCACCATGTACACTTTGCATTCAATTCCCCCTAACTGTGCACATGCGTATGACAGGGCCGAACCCCATTGCCCGGCGCCGGTTTCGGTCGTCAATTTTTTAATCCCGAACTGTTTGTTGTACCATGCCTGTGCTACGGCAGTGTTGGGTTTGTGGCTACCGGCAGGAGAAACGCCTTCATTTTTGTAAAATATTTTTGCAGGGGTTCCCAGTGCTTCTTCCAATTCGTAGGCGCGGATCAGCGGGCTTGGCCTCCACTGAAACAATATCTGACGGATTTCTTCGGGGATATCGATCCAACGATCGGTGCTGACTTCCTGTTCAATCAGGTTCATCGGGAAAACCGGTGCTAACATTTCCGGAGAGACTGGTTTGCCGTCGGGCCCCAGCGGCGGATTCAAAGGCGTTGGAAGGTCGGGGGCAAGGTTGTACCATTGTTTTGGCATTTCCGACTCTTCCAAAAAAATCTTTTTTTGTCTGGTCATTTTGTTTTCAGTATTAAGTTGATAAATTTTTGTTTTTAAAATTAAAGGGACATGCTGTGTAAACAACATGTCCCTTTAAGAGGTCAACTATCTTTTTTCATGCAACAGGCATATTGTTTACGTTCAGCAGTTAAAACTGCCAACGCCAACACCAATCCCCTGTATACATGTTTTTTAAATACATACGTTAAATTTTTACGGAGCGAAATTAATTATTATTCCGACGTATACAAAACGTTTTGCTAATGATTTGCAATTTTTTTTAATCGTTTGCTTTTGAATCGATGCAATCAGTTGCATTGATTTCTGGACCTAAACTTTCCGTATTTTGTACTGCAGAGTAGTTATTCTTCTTTTCCCGGAAGTTCCGAGATAGCTGTTTGTATCAGTTTTTTGTAAATATCTATTCCCTGGTACAGGCAGCCAAACGATATTTGTTCGTTGGTGTTGTGAATCCGGTTTATATCTTCCACTTCTAAACGGCAGGGGAAGAACCCGTAGGTGGGGATCCCCTTGTTGCGGAAATAATTGTTGTCGGCAATGGCGGGGAATAACATCGGGACCACCGCTGCACCCGGAGTGTTTTGAAGGATGGCTTTCCGCAGCCAGTCGTAATAACGGTCGGGGTGGGTGTACAACGCACCGGGTGTTTTTTTCAGCACCTGAATTTCCATTTCCGGGCATTTTGTTTTCTTGCTGATCCGGCGGACCACATCTTCGTCGTAAGTGGGTTCCAGAAAACGGCAATCGAGAATGGCCCGGATTTCACCAGCCACACTATTCATTGGGGAATAGGGCGAGTTGATGTTGGTAATATTGTACGTGTCGGTAAAAATCAGTGAAAGGAGAGGGTTTTTCAAGATCCGTTTTTTGGCCAGTGGGAAAAAGAACCGGGGGTGGCGGAATATACACCGGAGCAACCCTTTTTCGTACGTGGAAAGTTCTTTTACCATCAACGAGGAAGCATCGGTTATTTTTAGTTTGCGTTTTTGTCGCCCCAGCCGGTGAAGTCCGTTCACCATACGGACGTTTATATTGTCATCGGAAACAATTGCCCCGTGGGCGCTGCTGTTGTTTTTCAGGCTCAGTTCAAGCCACATCCCCTGTTTGTGAATGACAGAAATGCCAAATACTGTCCGTTTAGGGTCTGAAGTCAATATATTTTTCATGCCGGCGCCACCTTCACCGAAGACTACGACCGGATTTAACAAATCGAGATATTCGTTGATTACCCTTCCGGCGCCAAGTTGCCCGCCTTCTTCTTCGTTGGAAACAACCAGCATCGTGAAATTGAATGGCAGATCTCGGCTCTTTGCCGTGTCGATAAAACTACCGAGGGCCATTAGCCCCATAACCGACATGGCTTTGTTGTCGACCACACCCCGTCCCCATACTGCGCTGTCGGCAATCGTTCCTGAGTAAGGCAGATACGTCCACTGGGCGCTGTCTCCTTCGTGTACCACATCGCAATGAGAGTGAAATACCACATTGGGCTTACCGCTTTCAAGGGGGTACAACGAAGCGGCAAAATTGAAAGAATTCTGTTCGTCGTGAAAAATAAATGTATTTAATCCGGCTTCGCGGCATTTCTCCAGAAGAAACAGAGCGGCAGGCGCTTCGTTCCCGGTAACCGATTCGATCTGTACATATTCACTCAGTAATTGCTCCGGAAGAATGGATAACTGAGCAGATACTCCGGGAAAGAGTCCAAAAAATAAGATTATGGAGAGAAAATGCCGCATTATATAATTTTGGTTTCCTGAGTTCCTCGGATATTTCAACAACCAAATATAAAAGGTTCCGGTTAAACAACACAACCCCAATTGTATGGTTTCCTTTTATCTGGTTGAAAATCATTAAAAAAGTTTTATTTACTCCAGATATGGTTTAGTGTCAGATGCCGTTCTACACATTTGTCTTCAATGTTGTTGAAATGAATTTCATTGTCGATGAGCCGGAAAGGATATTTGCCCAATATTTTTTCACATCCGTCGGAATTGTAGATGCTTAAAACATTTCCCTCAACAATGTATTTTCCGGTGCGGTCTTCGCTGCCTTCGTTCATTTTATCCTGAAAAACAAACGACCCGTCATTATTAAAGGTCCAATAAAAATATCCCGTTTCCTTAAAGCCGAACCGCCAGGTGCCAATTAGCACGTTGATTGGTTGTATTTTTTTTGATCCTGTGATAAAATTGGGATTGTTGCCTGAAGAAGCAGTGGTTTTGGGGGAGCCGGTTTCAGCCGTTTTTGCCCCTGCGTACCCTTGCATGGTTTGCGTGGTCATTTCGGCCATCTTGTATTTTTGGCGGAGTTTGGCTTCTGTGATTTTAAATTTGGTGCGGTCTTCGTTGATTTTTCTCAGCGATTCCTTCTCGTCATTAACCAGCAGGTTGATCTTTTCTGTCAGTTCATTTCTTTCAACCAGTGTTTTGAACCATTTTGCCAGTTCGTTAGCGTCGTTTGTTTCTCCCGCATTAAGGCCTTCCACGGTATTCCAGCCAAAAACGTTTCCGATGGCTTCCTGCGAAAGCTGAATAGCACCATTTCCCCCCGGTATTATCAGTTCGATCTGCTTTTCTGTCACTTCAATTTGCATGGCATTAATCAGTTTTATTTTTTCATCCTTCGATATTTGCTTCAATTTCAGCCACCAGTCGTTCAATTCCGTAATATTTCTTTTGCACAGTTCAAAGTTCATGTCCATCATCTCGGCTACGGGTATTTTTCCGGTCGGGTAGGCGGGGGGTTGTCCATATTCCTTCAGGGTACGGGCGCTTTTTTCAATAACCCGGATGCGTTCTTCTTCGCTCATGTCCATATCGGTAAGCGCCCTTGTCAATTCCGTTTTTGCTTCGTTTACCCAGTGGGTTTCGGTCTGGTTCAATACTTTCTGGGCGTTTGCCGGTTGTGCAAAAAACAGCAATGCCGCGATGGTTGAAATAATGAAGGTTTTAATCATTTTTTACGATTTATTTCCTAACCGTTGAATTTTATAATCGATACCCCGTACAATATGGATCAGCGTGTTCACGTAATTTTCAACCGGGGCAATCAGTACTTTGCCGGTCCCGGTAAACGTATTTACAATTCCTTCTCCGGAAACCATAGTCGAAAAAATACCTTTGGTTGCCTTTTTTACCTGAAGGTCGATCCCCGATGTGCGTGCCACAGCAAAAGCCCCGTCAACCACTAATTTGTCGTTTACCATGTTAATTTCCTGCAACGGTCCGGCTGATCGGATAATTACCTTCCCTGTACCCGAAACGGCTGTCTGGAACCATTTCTCTCCCGAAAACAATGCGCTTACCGCCTTGTTGCTGTATGCCCCGATTTCAATGCCCATTTCGGAAGCAACATACGCGCCGCGATCAAGTATCCATTCTTCGTCTTTCAGGTCGAGAATGGTGAAATTTCCGAACGACGGTTCGAGAAATACTTCGCCTGTTCCACTGATAACGGGTTTCACAATTTTTTCGCGTGTCACCATCGATTTCAGGATAGACCCGGCCCCCGGTACGTTTGATTCGAGTTCGAGTGCCCCCTGCATGTAGTGCAAGCCCCCGGATTCGTAACGAAACGCACTGTTTTTAAGCTCGGCCCGAACCATATTAAGCCGCTCTTTTTCGATAATCTCAAATTTTATACTGCCGGTTTGCGGCAACGGTACAGGAGTTGGTTGCGGGTGCGGGATGGGGGGAGGAGTTACCGGAGGAACGGGCGGTGGTACTGATTGATTATGCGCTACCGGCTTTCCGCAATTTGCACAAAAAACCGCGCCTTCAATAATCTGGTTTCCACAAAATGAACAAAATGACATAGTTTTGGTTTTTTAGATTTCAAATGTCTAAGATACTCTTTTTCTGCCATTCCCTCCGGTTTTTGAGTCCTCCCCAGTCATATTTTCAGTTGTAAAACATCTTTTTTTGAACGGATTTTTACCCTTCCTGTAAAACAGGGTTTTAATGCATTCATTTGTTTTGCTATTTTTGAATCGCAACCCGAAGCTAACCAAAGTAGAAAGCAGACGAGGCTCAAATCGTAAAAAACAGGGGCTCAAAACGTAAAATAGTAATGCAACAGGAAACCAATTGCCTGACAAACAGTAATCAACCTGCATATGGATCATTTTAAACTTACTTTACTGATCTCCTCCTTTGTTATCCCCTTTATCCTGGCGGTTACTGTTTCTATTGGTTCGGGGAAAAGCCTTCCCAAACGGGTGATGACATTTGCCCTTCTGAATGCCTTTTTCGTATTTCTGGGCAACTATTTTTATTTTCAAAAATTGTATGAAATTTATATTCCGGGCCATAGCTTTCATATTGCCACGGTACTGTGGATTTTTCCGTCTGTCTACCTGTACGTTAAAGCCATTGTTTCCGACGAAACCCAATGTAGAAAAGAGCTTTTCCATCTCCTTCCGGGACTTGCGTTTGGCCTTACATCAGCTATTCTTTTTTATGGGACGCTGGACCACGAAGAACGGATTTATTATCTGACCAATTATCGCACTGATATTGAATTCACAAGCCTCAACCTGAAGGTGGTTTCTTTTTTTCGTGTTGCCGACGTACTTTTTATTGTTCTCCAGGTAATTTACTATTCCGTAAAACTGATCCGTATTTCCGGGAATTATGAGAAAAAGCTGAAAGAAGAATTCTCTAATATTGGAAATTTCTCGCTCAACTGGATACGATGGTTTAATTTTTCGTTTGTATTCGCTGGCCTGCTCTGTATTGCTTTTTACATGTTTAACCCATTTCACGAGAGCAACGAATTGTTTCTGGTTTTCTTTCTTTTTACCATTTCTGCCTTCATCTGGGTGGTGGGCCTTTGGTCGTTTAAGCAGGAAAAACCCGAACTGGGATGGTTGCCCCTCCCCGAACCCTCCGTGGCAAATCAGAGAAACACAAAGTTACGGGATGAAGAACTTGCTCAAAAACTGGTCGATTATTTTGAGAAGGAAAAGCCTTTCCTCCAGCCCGATTTAACCCTCACGGGCATTTGTAAAAACATTGGCACCAACCGGACCTATCTTTCAGCCGTTATTAATACAAATTTCGGGATGAACTTCAACTCGTTTGTTAACCAGTACCGGACCCAACATATCGAAGATTACTTAAAAACACATCCCGGTGCAACTAAAGAGGAACTGGTCCAAATCGGAGGGTTCGGTTCTATCAGCTCACTAAAAAGAACATTAGGGAAGAAGGCCAAACGGTAATAAAATTCATTCTGTGCGGCACACAAAATAAAATTTTGTGATTCAAGGAATCAGGTTAATTTTGCAGCAGAATTGAAACAAGCATATCAGCATGAAGAGACCAACCGTAGTAAGTGGCATCAGGCCAACAGGATATTTGCACCTGGGAAATTATTTTGGCGCCGTGCGCAATTTTATCCGTATGCAGGAAGATTACAACTGTTATTTTTTTATTGCCGACCTGCATTCGCTGACCACCCATCCGACTCCCGAAAATTTACAGGCCGGGGTGAAACAGGTGCTGGCCGAATATCTTGTTTGCGGAATTGATCCTGAAAAAGCCTGTATCTTCATTCAAAGCGATGTGCCCGAAGTGACTGAGTTGTATACTTTTCTGAACATGAATGCCTACCTGGGCGAACTGGAACGTACTACTTCGTTTAAGGACAAGGCCCGGCAAAACCCCGAAAATGTAAACGCTGGTTTGTTGACTTACCCGGTGTTGATGGCTGCCGATATTATCATCCATAAGGCCAATTTTGTGCCGGTAGGGAAAGACCAGGAACAAAATTTAGAAATGGCCCGCCGGTTTGCCAAGCGTTTCAACCGGATGTACCATTCGCGGGTGTTCCCGTCGCCTAAACCGTTTACCTTCGATGGCGCCGACCTGGTTAAAGTGCCGGGGCTTGATGGCAGCGGTAAGATGGGCAAATCGGAAGGCAACGCCATTAACTTAGTGGAAGCGCCCGAAGACATCCGCAAAAAAGTGATGCGCGCGGTTACCGATGCCGGGCCAACCGTGATGAACTCGCCCAAACCTGAACCGATTGAAAACCTTTTCACGCTGATGAAAATTGTTTCCGACCCGGAAATCGTGCAACGATTCGACGAAGCCTACAACCGATGCGAAATCCGTTACGGCGACATGAAAAAACAACTGGCCGACGACATCATCCAATTTACTGCCCCTATCCGCGAACGGATACTGGACATTCTTCAGGATGAGGAATACCTGGCCCGCGTGGCCCGGATGGGCGCCGAAAAAGCCCGTGAATCGGCGCAGAAAACCCTGAAAGAAGTGAAACAGCTGATCGGGGTGAAACGATTGTTTTAGGAAAATAGGATCAAAAAAATAGCGGAAGTCCCGTCTCTGAAAAAGAAATGGAATCAATCTGGTTGTACAATATAAATCCGGTCCCTGTAAATTAGACCGGATTTATGATGCTAATTCCTTTCTTTGCAAGATAATGCAAGGTAACCTTGCATTATCCATTTGAAAAACTAATCGGTTACCATTAGCTTTTCTGTAAGAATTTTGTTTTTAACTTTTGCACGTATAATATAAATACCTTCTCTCCATCCTGAAGTGTTTAATTTGTATGTATTTGACCTGATTTTATCCTTTTTGGCTTTCAACGACTGCACCTGGTCGAATACTTCCAAATCCCACTCAACTTCTTTATCGGGTTTATCTTTTTTCTTGCTCTTTAGCTCCATGGTTGTTTCACCCGAAGATGGATTGGGAGATAAAGATAACCAGTATTCATCCTGTATCACATCAATGTAAATTGGATTTGAGATACTGGTTGAGCCACAATTGTTTGTTGAGGTTGCTCTAACCCTAAAAAGGCCTGGCTCATGAAAAATATACATTTTACCCCCTGTGCCATGATCATACTCGTCGTAAAATAATCCCATATCATCAAGATACCATGTCCAATCAAAACTTTCGATCAATCCGCCATAAGTATCCAGATTCCCATCATAAACAACGATATCCTGCTCTGTTAAAATGGTGTATTTTTTTGCAGCAGGTTCACCATATCCGGTTGTCCATACGTAAGGATAAACATTATCAGATGTAACTTCTGGCAAGGGGGGAATACCTACCCAGAAAGTTTTTTCTGCAGTAAACGTTTCTCCACTGGGCATTTGAAACGAAAAAGTAATAGTCGCTTCTCCCGATGCACCTGGAGCAGCTGTTAGGTTTGCCGTCAATCCCGAACCACTTGAGTTTGTTACTAATTGGGATGGAGAAACCTGCCATGTAATGTTCGTTGCCTGTTGATCGACATCTAAAGTTATAGTACCCGAACCAGTTGAACAAATTACATCGGGACAGGTAATTTCCGGAGCAAGAAAGAATTGTTTGACACGGACATAATCCACTTCCATTGTAGCAGGAAGAGAAGATGAATTAATGTAATCTGTAATAAGCATTTGGAACATTGTTGCCATTTCGTCGTTGGGAAACCAATTACGATCTTTGTATAATACATTTGGGACAATCTGATTCATCCCAACATCATTTCCTTCAGTGTCTGAGCCTGTATAATATCTTGACCTTCTCCAGACTTCATTATTGTCAATATAAAAAATAACTTCGTATGGACTCCAAAGTATTTTATAAATACGCCATGATCCTTCATAACTTGTTCCATAGCCATGACTTGTGTCATCAGGAAGAGATATTTCATCACCAGGTTGCGGGAAAAGATGAAATGTGCTTTTCATGTTATGGTGTGATCCGTCCTCCCATTCACACCCTTCAGCAATATCAATCTCAGAGGTAAAACCATCCTGAGGGTATCCATCACCACCGGGACCCCAAAGCCAGTAAGCATAATTGAAGTGATTTCCTGCCGGCATGAAACATCGCGCCTCAAAATTTCCGTATTTAAATCGGTATGGATACCACCGTGACCAAACACAAGCAACAGTATAATTTGTCACATTATGAGTACCATCCCAGCAATTATTATCAATATTATTAGGGCTGTACCGGGCCGTCAGCTTTAGCGTGCCATTGCTTACAGCAATGTTATCAGGTTCTCCTTCAGGGTTAGACAAAGAATTCGCACATAACTCTACATACCAAACGTTCTGGTTGAGGCTGGTCCCGTTAAACTCATCACTAAATTTTTGTTGCATATATGCAGGGTTCCAGTATCGGGTATTAGGGACCGCATTAAAAAATTGTATCTCCTGCATGTACAGTAAAAGCTGCTAAAGCAAACAATATGACAATAATACTATTTTTCATGATTTTTAATTTTTAGTGAATAGTTAATCCCTATTTTGATTCCGTACCAAAAGTTCTTCCGATACTCTTTTGTTACGATACTTCCGTTGTGAATTTCTTTAAGTATATGGCACAAAAAAGGTTCGGCATACAGTTCTGTTTTCGGGTTGATTGATTTTTGATACGCACAACCCAGGTACAGGTAACTGTATTTGTAAGGCCTGTACTCAAAGAAAAAATATTTTGAGTCGTTGGGGATTTTCGGATTACCGTCGGAGTTGTAAATTTCCTGTCGAACACGGGGGAATGCAAAGTAAACACCGGTTGTAAACCCTAAAGCGCCTGAAGTTCCTGTTTTTAAAAAATTATAGTGTAGCAGTACCGGCACACAAATTTCTTTGTTTGTAATGGTATAAATGTATGGCGGAGAGTTATAGCTATTCCACGAATAAATAGTTTTAAAATACTGGGATTGATAATTTACCCCGGTAGTTACTGTCCAATTCCCGTGATAATGGTAACCAAGTTGTAATTCAAACCCGGGAGAAAAAACATCGAAGTTTGAATAGTCATACTCTGTACTTTGCGGAATAAAACGGGAACCCAAATTAGCCCATCCAACTGAAAACTCCTGAGATACAGCATTCGATTGTGCATAATTTGTAAGGGTAAACAGAATTCCTAATGAGAGACTGATTAATTTATGGTTTTTCATTTTTTCTGTAAGTTTAATTGATAATTCATTTTTATTCCATAATAAAATTTTTCTCTAAAACTCCCTATCCAATAATCATTGAGCCTGAAATTAAAATAAGGGGCAACAGAGAACCCATTTTTACCGGATTTAAACGCAACACCGGGGCTAAACAAAATATCGATAAAAAAATTATCGCCGGAATAGTCGTCTTCGTCATATCTGTAATCTACTCTTTTCCAGTTGTCTGCACTATCAGGGCTTTCCCAATCAAAGCCTGTGAGCCAGCCTAAAGAAATACCCGAAGAGATATAAAATTGAGATTTGATACCGGAATAAAGCATTGCCTTTGCAACCAATGGAATACTTAATTCATTAAAACGTAGCCGATCCTCTGAATGTTTGTAATTGGCAATTCTCCCATGTTGGAAATTTATTCCCGAGCTGATAAAAAAAGAATTATTTAATTTATACTGGTACACTATTTCAAGGCCGGGATCCACTGGATAGTTATAAAAACCTTCCACAGAAGACTTTTCTCCTGATCGGATATAATGCGAGAGTATTCCGCTAAATAGTAAACTACTCTTGCTTTCTTGTGCAATACTTTTCTCACTATATGTTATCAAGCACAATAAGCATAATATTGATATAATAGTTTTCATTTCTTTTGTTTTTTGTTATAGAATTAATTTCACCCGGGAAATCCGGTTAATGTCAGAATTTTATTTTGGTGACGCTCTATTCATAGCAATACAAATTAAAGTCCATAAATTTTTCCGTTTATAAAATCTAATCCGAAACCCCGTGTATTGATCCTGATTTAACTAAAAAGGTTGCCTGTCGTTTATGTGTTGTAAGACATAATAAACAATAGGCCAAGCCCCCAATGTTAAGCCTAAACCCATCTTTCCCGAAAACAAAACCCCTGCTCCTGTGTTTTTTAAAATGAATTCATAATTTTGCTGCCTGAATTCATTTTGGGAAATTAAAACAGAAAAAATGGAAGAGCTCAGCATCCGGCAAATGTTGGAAGAGAAAGGGTTTATTGACGAGCCGATAAATCCGGACATCAAACTGGTTGAAGAAATTAAACGGATGAAACAGGAAAAGAACGCCGTGATTTTAAGCCATTATTATGTCGACAGTGAATTACAGGACATTGCTGATTACGTGGGCGACAGCCTCGGACTGGCGCAGGAGGCTGCCAAAACCACTGCCGATCTGATTGTGTTTGTGGGCGTTCATTTTATGGCCGAAACGGCAAAAATCATTAATCCCGACAAAAAAGTGCTGCTTCCCGACCTGAAAGCCGGTTGTTCGCTGGCCGAATCGGCCCCCATCAACAAATTTGCTGAATTCAAAGCACAATACCCCGGATATAAAGTAATTTCGTATGTGAACTGCACTGCCGATCTGAAGACACTGACCGATGTGGTATGCACCTCGGCCAATGCCGAGAAAGTTGTAAACAGTTTTCCCAAAGATGAAAAACTGATTTTTGCCCCTGATAAAAACCTCGGAAATTACATCAACAGTATCACCGGGCGAAACATGGTTTTGTGGGACGGCGCCTGCATGGTGCACGAAAAATATTCAGTAGAAAAAATTATCGGCCTGATGGACGCGCATCCCGATGCTGAATTTATTGCGCACCCCGAATGTGAAAAACCGGTATTGCTGATAGCCAACCATATTGGTTCGACCACCTCTTTATTGAACCACGTAAAACAAAGCGCTCACAAGAAGTTCATCGTGGCTACCGAGAGCGGCATCTTGCACCAGATGAAAAAAGCCTGCCCCGACAAAATCTTTATCCCGGCGCCATCCAACGATTCGACCTGCGCCTGCAACGACTGTTCGTACATGAAACTGAACAGCCTTCAGAAATTGTATGTCTGCATGAAACACGAATTGCCCGAAGTAACCCTTTCCGATGAGGTGATAGAGAAAGCAAAAATCCCGATCCTGCGGATGCTGGAGATTTCGAAATAAAGAGATTGATCTATCATAATAGCCGGTTCTTCAATGATTTCCCTGAGCCAGGGAAATATGATAAAAGGTAGAATTATTACGCGGAACAAGCGAAGACATTGCATACACGAACATCGGGATTGAAGGAACGCTGTATGGCACAGCCAGTGATGCCGAAGATTATTTGGAACTGAAAGACGGGAAAAAGCAGGAAGCGGTTGTTGACTAAGCGATCGGAACGGTTATTGGGCTCCCTCGGTGTGGGTGATCGGTCACAAAACGGGCAAATTTTGAATGTAACTGATAATATTTCTGTTGGTTACAGAAAAGCAGGAGGAAAATATGTACTGGCATCTATCGATGCAAATAAACAATTCATTACGGACGATTAGCAGCAGTCATTGGAAAGCCGGAGCCTGACGATGATGGATGTGCAAACTGTTAATCCCCGGATGATTGGCAGCAGGGACTATTTCGAGAATGTGGAATCTTTCCCTTCGTTTCGGGAAAATTTTATCAGGCCGGAAAAATGAACTGCCCATAGATTGGAAGGGAGGGACGGATTTGTCTGAAAAAAATGTTAATATTTTAAAAATCATCTTAATAACTGAATTTTCATAAAACAAATTCAGCAACTTTGTCGTTTTAAAAGGGTAAAAATTGAAATATGAACATGGTAGTCATCCTGAAATTATTGAATGTTTTTTTGCTGGCCACGGTAAAATACTTTTTTTCCTTTCCGTATGCGCTGATAATCGGGCTTACTTACGAACAGGCCATTGTTTCGGTAATGATCGGGGGCATTGCAGGTTTTTTCTTTTTTTATTACCTGAGCGAGTTGATGATCAGTGGATTCCGGCAGTATAAATGGGTATTGTGTAAAATTGTCCCTGAATTTGTAAAAATGAAATATCAGAAGCTTTGCGAAGTTCGTAAAAAATCGAGTGAACAATTTCGTTTTACAAAGAAAAACCGTTGGTTGGTAAATCTGAAGATAAAATATGGTTTCTGGGGGATCATCATCGGTTCGCCGGTTATTTTAAGCATACCGGTAGGTGCATTCCTCCTGAAAAGATATTATTCAGGAACAAAGAATGTGTTTGGCTACATGATGATATCCATTGTGGGGTGGGCCGCATTTTTTGCAGTAGTGACCATAATCTTCCCCGGGTTGATTTAGTCCGTTTTCCTGTTGCTGAAAAAATCATTGTTTTCCCCGATCAGTTTCCGGTCGGCTTCCGACCAGTCAGGTATATGGGTTTCGCCGGGCAATATCCAACGTGAAGCAATGTGTTCGGTTAGTTGCAACGATCCGCTTTTAATCCGGCAAAGAAAAGGTATCAGCCGGATTTGTTTTATTCCATAATCATGTTCAATTGTTCTGAGTTGTCCCAGAACTTCAATTTCAACCGAAAGTTCTTCCTGTATTTCCCTGAGAATTGATTCTTCAGCCGTCTCTTTTTCCCGGACTTTTCCTCCTGGAAATTCCCACTGAAACGGGTGGCTGGTCCCGGGTCCGCGCTGAACAACGAGGATTCTTTCTTCTTTCACAATTATGGCGCAGCTCACATTGATCATCGTGGCAATTTTTCTGCAATGGTATAAAAATCTATCTTTATGACGAACAAAAAAACATTTTTCGTGACAGAAAACGACTTGCGTGAAATTATTGGTTTATGGGAAAACCTGGCGCCGGTAACCGCATATCTCATAGAACACCCGGAATATCTGGATGTGTTGCTGGCTGTTTCGATGGACGACAGGTTAGAAGGCAGTTGGCGGGCCAGTTGGATGATCAGCAAAGTACATGAAAAGTATCCGGGGAAGTTGGCGCGATATATCCCAGATGTAATTGATTTTCTGCAAACTACCAACGATAGCAGTAAAAAACGCGAATTTCTGAAATTAGTAAGTTGTTATCCTCTTCCGAAAGAAAAAGCAACACTGATGCTCGATTACTGCATCCGTCATTTTACTTCCGCCGTTGAGCCGGTGGCAGTGAGGGTGCATGCCATGCAAATCCTGTTCAACATATCGGAAGATGAACCAGAACTGAAACACGAATTAATTGAACTGATCAAACACGAAATGGAATGCCATTCGAGTGCAGGCATCCGGTCGAGAGGGAAGAAGTTGTTGCAAAAGCTATACCGGCAAACAAGACACAGTGTATAAATCCGCTAAGGTGAATATTCCCGGGAAGTATCCTAATTTTTTAGCTAAATTTTTCGGTGGTAAGAAAAAAAATATAATTTTGCACCGTCCTTAGAAAAAGGGCATCATAATGATTGACCTATGGTGTAATTGGCAACACGTCTGATTTTGGTTCAGAAGAGTCCAGGTTCGAGCCCTGGTAGGTCAACTGTTGAAATTGTCCTGTGGTGTAACTGGCAACACGTCTGACTCTGGATCAGAAGAGTCCAGGTTCGAGCCCTGGCAGGACAACTGAAAAACAGACACTTATGAAATATTTCATAAGTGTCTGTTTTGTTTTAACTAACAAAATGACTAACAAAAAACCGCCCTCTGAAAAGAAGACGGTTTTATTTGTGGAGAATCAATCGATTATCGCGGAATAAATACAGTTATTTCACCTACAAACTTACTGTTTGAAACAGTGCCATCTAAGGAAATAAATGCTATAAAACACACCACATCATCACCGGAATAGTTTGCTGGCACAGTGAGAGTTTGAGTGCCCACAGACCGGGCTGCGCCATCAGTTATAAAAACTGCTTCCTTTTTTGTTGGGTTCAAAACCAAAAGCATTGCTTTATCCGTTGCATTGGCGTTGCCTTCGGTAGTGTTATCATCCCAGCTAAAAGAGACCTCACCAACATTTTCGGAAACAGCCGTTGGATTTAAAGCACCAGCCAAAGAACCACGACTTACCAGAGTATTTGCGTAGTCCTCATAGTCGGGATAATCGCCAGTAAGAGCGTTTTTCACATTGTACGACATTGCACTGTTGAATGCAGTCATTTTAATGGCGTAGCCTTTAAAACCAACCTTGACAAACTCACTGATTGGTTGTAAGAAGCCTAAAACCGTAGAGAACTTAGACCGTTGATCCATTTGTCCGTCGGTCTGAGGGTTTGCAACACTGGCAGGTTTTACACGCATATAATCGGTACCTTTCCAATTGCCTCCAATGACGTTTCCGACCTTGCCGGAAAAACCACCTAAAATACCTTGTTTAATTGTACCCATGTTTTTGAAATTTTAATTGTTTATCATTTTTATGACTTGGACTTGGTATGGACTTAATATTGATCAAATCCTTCTTTTGTTTGATTTTTTTAGGTAATAGTCAACAATGTATAATTGTTGATTGAGAAGTTTGTTTTGCTCTCATTTTCAAAAAAAGCATAAACATGGACGATTTTACCTGATCCAAACGGAATACTGAAACTGGCGAATTCTGTTTGTCTTGAGAAGGTTAATCCTTGCATTTCAACCACTTCCCCATCGCATATAACCAGCACCCTTATCCTGTCGGTTGGAGCGGCATTCCCTGTTCCTGAGTTATCACTCCACGTTGCCAGAAGTGCGCCATTCCCAGCCCCATTGTTTTTAATGACCAAATTCGTTGGCAATAGAAGGTCGCCAACTGAAATTTTGAGGTTTGAATAATCAGTTATTGCCCCATTCGTGTCAAAAACAGGGAGATTCGTTTTGACGAAAAGGTTATAGCCGGTCATTCTAATCGCTTTTTTATTCCAAATGGGTAGAATGATTGTACTCATAATTGAATTTGCCAATGCTATGCAACCACTGAATTTAGCCCGTTGGTTTTGCTGTTTTATGGAATTGGCATCTTTCTTTTGACTTGTTCTTGATCGCATGTAGTCGATACCTTTCCAATTGCCACCGATGACGTTTCCGACCTTGCCGGAAAACCCGCCTAATATCCCTTGTGAAATTTTTCCCATGATGTTATTTATTACTTGTTGACACTTTTTAATTTGGATTTGGAGCGGATTTAGTCTTGAATAAAAACGCATTTCATCCATTCCTTGCAACATACAACAATCAACTTAATAATGGATTATTTAGGGGTTTAATGCTTTGATGTGCATTGTTTTGCACATTTTCAGGAATAGGAAAAATTTATTGCACAGGAAGGCATTATTGAACGCTTAGGCATCCCAAAGGCAAAGGGGATGAACCGGACAAAAGGAAACGGAATAAATAGGCTGTGGGTTGAGATTGTGGGTTTATGCCGTAGTCTTTTGGAAGGATTCAGCCCCGGCGCTTAACTTTGACTATGCGTTCAATTGATTAGACAAATAAGAAACCTTATTGACATTTTACAAAATATGAACTAATTTTAATGTAATTCCGAAATTCACAGACATACAACTCCTTACAATAAAATTTTAAAGTATTCAAAAATGAAACACAACACCCATATTTATTTAGCTGTTAAAGGCATTGAGTTCCTTTATGAAGGTCTCAGCAATCTGCAAGATTTAAAAACAGGACAGAAGGTATCTACAACCACAATAACAAAAATGAGGAGGGAGGGGAAAATTCTGCAACGAATGCTAATGCATTATCAAGACATGATTAGTGAAGCTTCCTGGGCTCCGGATGATATTTTAAATGATAAGGTACAATATCATACATTTAAACTGTATACTGAAGATGAATTTCCGGGGAGTAAGATATTTGCTAAAGAAATACATCGAGATAAATATTACAGAGCTTCAGGCGGCGGCGGATTGCCTTATAAAGTTGATCATTTAGCACGCGTTATTTCTGATATGGACAAATTGAGGAGATATAATGACCGTTGCACGATGAACCAAATAATGTATCAGTATTTAATGTTATCCCACTATATTGTTGATGCACACGTGCCAATGCATTGTGACCTTAGAGATGACCCACCAACGGATACGGATATGACAAAACCAAAAAATGGAAACTATTACTCAGATTCCTTGCATGGAAAGATAGAACAGCTGTGGGAAGATGCTGTAACCCCAATTGCAATTAAAGAAGGAATATTACGAATTAACAGAAAAGATGATGATTGCCTGCCTGTTGATTTATCTAAACAAATAGAATTCAGGGTAATCAATGATGATCATTGTAATGAAATCACGCCTCATTTTATTGCGGATAAAGACCTAATGGATTATATGATTGATTTGTGTATTCGAACAAAAGAAAGATCACTCTTATTGTTTCCCATAAATGACCCAACTAATTGGAATAAGCAACTATTTTTTCAGCTGACCAGAGAAATATTTGCCCAAGCAATTTCGAGCTTAATATCGGTCTGGATATGGATATGGATGAAATCTACCAACTAATCATTTAAAAAGACCGGGGTGAACAATACCGCAGGGCATACCGCTGACCGGGTTGGGAAAAGCAAGGGTGGCAACTGAATGGAATGAAGGTTTTTGGGGTGGTAAATACTGTTTCTGCTTTTGAAGTGTGGGTTTGCACACAGATGGGAATTCAAAAGCGGGACAGTATTTTTTTGTGAAGGGGGAAAACCGAAAAGAAATGAAGGAGGCACTTTTGCGCGGGTTGCCGAGGCTGGAGGCTGACAATGAACGGAAAGAAACGAAAGGTGGCGAAATGAAATGCAGCTCCTGAAGTGTAATGGAGAGAAGCGGAAGCCGCCTGCCGCAGACATTGGCCGTAAAACAATAAATGCCCTGCACCTTAGCCGGGTGGTGGGGCTGTTTGTGGTTTCTAATTGAGCAAATGATGTGCAGAGAGCCGAACGCTCGCATCCTGCGTGGGAGGGCTTGTGGGGCTATTGTACATAGCGTGATTCTATGGCAAACTCAGGTTGTGCGTTGGATTTTGTGGGGTTTGTTATAGAATAGCACGTTATGTACCAATAGCTTTGGGGAATATAGCCAAAAATCTTATTTGGAGTTAATCTGGAGTTTAATAACGTTGTATAATACAAGTAAACTGCGGAAGATAGTGAATGAAATCAACAATATTCCAACTAACACAATATCCAGATAAAATTTCTCGGGAATCTTGGATAGGAATAACTTTAAAATTGAGAAAAGTAAAAAAATTGAGATGTATATGACTGCTGCCCAAGAGAAAACGCCAATAATTCTTTTGTAATGTTTACTGCTAAAGATTAATTCAAGCCCACTTAAATCGTTCAATTTAGGATTTGGATTTGATTGTTCTCTATGTGCAATGTTATCTTTAAAAGTTACAATAATGGTCAATGCTGCCAGAATAAATCCTGCTAAAGAAATTGAAGTATTTACAATATCTGATATCGTTGATTTTGCAGAATCTAATGTAATGCTTAATGAAAGAACATTGAAAACCTCAATGACAGTAATAATAAATGCACATATAAAAAGGTCATAAAGTAAAGGCCGCTTAATATATATGTTTAAAATATTCTTCATCTGCCAAATTCCTTTTGTAACTCATCTTGCATTTTTTGAAAAATATCAGCACTAACAATAGCTCTACTTTTAGTTTTCTTCTCCACTTTTAACTCACTTTTAACCCAAATATTCAACAGATCAAACTCTTTAATACGGTTGTTATGATCTTCATCTTCGGCTTTTACTTTCAAAGTGTCAAAAACGTTTGTTGCAGTTTTATCGCTAATAAGCCTATCAATGATATTCATAATTTTACCCCTTATCTTCATTGAACCTTTTAATTCATGATAGCCATATTTAAAGTCTAAAGTTACATATTCCGATTCGGAAATTTTATTTGCTGTGTCAAATGCGTCAAAAAGTTCTCGGTCGAAATCATTTATTCTCTTGTAGTTATCCTTATGAACCTTAGCGATTAAAGTTGAAATACGATTAATCCTTCTTTTATACTTAGGAAGATCGTCTCTTGAATATGGATTGTAGTCAAGTTTTTCAAATGCATTTAATTTTTGTGCCTTATTTGACAGAAATCCTGTAAAATCAGAAATCCGAGGGCCATATTGATTAAACTCAAAAGATAACAGCAAAGAATCTTTTTTATATGATAAAACAAAATGACTTGTTTCAACAACACCTTCGGATTCCGCTGCTTCAATATCTCGAACGACATTGCTAATTGTATCAATTAATTCAGGGAAAATATCCATGCGAATATTTAGTAGCTTACCCCTAATTTGTTTGTGTTCATCATCAAACTTAATATCGGTCATATACAAGGTTTTTTCACCATTGTAAAAGAAGCGTTCAGGATTCTTACTATTCTGCAATTCTTTTATTAAGCTAAAAACAGAAATAAAATCCTCCATATTTGACCCCTGAATATAGGTTGGCGATAACTCAAAGTAGTTGATTTTTCGATTTGCGTAGGCAATTTTCATGGTTTTATTTTGTATTAATTATTGAGCTATTTATTGAGTCGTATTTATATTTCACAATTTCACCAGAAATAATCATGTGGATGGCTTGTTCAATTACTTCCAATGGTGCAATAAACCATTCTCTGGGAGTGTGACGGTTGCCGTTTTTATCAAAGATGTCGATATTTAAACACGAGTTGCCGAAAAAGTTATGAAGCAATTGTTCCAACTTCTCCTGACTTCCGCGCTCAATTTTCCATAAAACCACAAGCAACACAATAAGAGGCACTTAGGCCTGCGTTACGTGTCATTTTGGGTGTTAATTCTTTCTGTATTTTTGATTTATGTTTGTTCGAA
>JAVEYG010000035.1:0-43447 GCA_034003625.1 Prolixibacteraceae bacterium
AACATATGCTATCAGATTAATCTGATGCAAAGCTAAAATTCAAGTCCGTTCGCTCTGATAATCGCTATAATTAGCTAAATTTCAAATATTTCAAAGAACATATTTAAATTTTAATGGGACAGCAATGGATATAAACAACAAAAAAATGGCTACAATTACTGTCAACAGTTACGATGAATTTGCCAGTTACCTGGGAAAAGAAATCGGTGTTTCGGAATACCTGAAAGTGACTCAGGATTACATCGACAAATTTGCAGACGCCACCTTAGACTGGCAGTGGATACACACCGATCCGGAACGCGCCAAAGTGGAATCGCCTTACAAGGCAACCATCGCGCACGGGTATTATTCTGTTTCGATGCTGGCTTATTTCTGGATGCAGCTGATAGAAGTGAAAAATGTAAAAATGATGATCAACTACGGGATTGAGAATGTCCGTTTTGGCCAGCCGGTAATTGTTGACAGCGAAATCAGGGTACGCGTAAAACTGCATTCCATTTCCAACTTACGGGGAATTGCCAAAGTACAGCTCGATATTCGCATGGAAATGAAAGACAGCCCCAAACCGGTAATGACCGGCCTGCTGACTTTTCTTTATCATTTTGAAAATTAACAAAAACAAATTTCGGAGATACAAAATCAATAAGCATCTTAAAAAATGAGAATTTTAAAATTATTGCTTGTTTGTTTCACAATCGTTTTTTGTTTCGGAGAATCACAAGCACAACGTTATCAGGCCGAAATAACTGATACCGTTTCCATCAGTACCTATACGTATGCTACCAAGAATGGGGAAGAACTGATGTTCGACCTTTATACACCGGCGCTGGAGTTCGAGAAAAACAAGATGGTGTTTCTGTATGTACACGGGGGCGGTTTTTCGGGAGGCAACCGTTCGGCAGGAAAGGATCTTTGTACCCGTCTGGCGAAAATGGGCTATACCGCTGTTTCGATGAGTTACCGGTTGACCCGCAAAGGTACTGAAACGGCTTTTGGCTGCAATTGCCCGGCCAGCGAAAAAAGGGCAACTTTTCAGGCGGCGGTGGAAGACATTCAGGATGCCACTTCGTATTTGATACAGCAACGCGAAACATTTGGTATCAATCCACAAAAAATTATTCTCGGAGGAGGCAGCGCCGGAGCCGAAGCCGTGCTGAATGCCGCCTACCAGCCTCCGTTTTGTTACGGGCTTGATTCAGGGCCGGTGTCGTACGCAGGCGTTATCAGCATGGCCGGGGCTATTCCCGACCTGGTAAAGGTATACGATGAATCAGCCATTCCTTCCATGTTTTTTCACGGCACCTGCGACAATCTGGTACCTTACGCCACAGCCCCACATCACTACTGCAAAGAAAGTGAGCCGGGACATATCATCCTGCACGGCGGGTATTCCATTTCCGAAAAACTTCGCGAGCTGGGAAAACCATACTGGTTGATAACTATTTGTGGCGGAAAACATGAATGGGCCAGCCGACCGATGCGGGATTATTTCGATGAAATATCCCGGTTCTGTTATGAGTTTGTCGCTCAGGGAAAAAGGCAGCAGATTCATACAATAGTTCCCGGAGATCAAACAAAATGCGAGTACTCGTCATTTAATTTTTGTAATGAATGACAGTAAACGGTATAACGAATAAAATTACAAGGAATATGATATACAAAGGAAATTGCGAAGAAACGGAAAACGGGAAAAAAGAGTCGGTGCAAAAACAGATTGACCTGAAATTTCTCGAACAGCGGAAAATCTTCCTATGGGGGCAGGTCGACGACGAGTCGGCTGAAGATATTGTAAGCCGATTGCTTTATCTTGAATCGGTTGCCCCGGGCGAAAAAATCACGTTTTTCATCAACAGTCCCGGCGGTGTTGTCACTTCCGGCTATTCCATTATGGACACCATGACCCTTATCTCGTCACCGGTTTCGACCGTGTGTATGGGTCTGGCGGCTTCAATGGGTTCCATCCTACTGTCAGCCGGGCAAAAGGGCGAACGGTTCATTTACCCGATGGGGAAAGTGATGATCCACCAACCGGGCGTCGGCTATTTGCAGGGGAGCGCCAGCGATTTGGAAATCCACGCCAAACAAATAATGAAAACCAAGCAGCAGGCCGCCGAAATATTGGCCATAAACTGTAACCAGCCTTTGCAGCAAATTTTAAACGATTTTGAGCGCGACTACTGGATGGACGCCGGCGAATCGGTTGCCTACGGAATTGTAGACGGGATTTTCAAGATGTAATGTTGTTTTTCTTCCGAAATGAGAACAGGTTTCAGTAGAAACAATTATTGCGATGCCCCGCTGATTGCCGTTCCCGCCAACAGTATCGGGCTGAACCGTGGGTATACCGCTTTCGATTTTATGAAGGTAGTGAACGGGCAACCGTTTTGCGCTGAACGGCACCTCGCCCGTTTTTTCCGTACCATGTCGCTTTTGCGCATCGAAATTCCGTATTCAATGACCGAAGTCGGGACCATTGTAAAAACACTGGCTGAAAAAAATACCGGCAACTATTACGGGCTGAAATTTTTTGCGGTGCCTGTGGATACCGCCGGTCCGGAGGCTTATCCGGCTGATTTATATGTGGTACCGGTTGAATTGCCGGCGTACCCGGACGAGATGTTCACAAAAGGCTCGGCGCTGATTACGAAGGAATATGCCCGTTTTCTTCCCGAAGCCAAATCGACCAATTACCTGCCGGGCATCTTCTGGGAAAACGAATTGAAAAAACACGGAGCGGTCGAAATACTGTATTGTTTTAACGGACAGGTTTTTGAGGCGACAAAAAGCAATGTTTTTGTGGTTGTCGGCCCTCAGGTTTTTACTCCTGAAAAGGGTATACTGAAAGGGATCACCCGCAGCATTGTGATCGATATTTTGCACGAAAAACAAATCGGTTTCTCAGAAAAAGAAATCAGCACCGATGAACTATTTGCTGCCGATGAAGTCTTTATTACCAGTACCACCAAAGGGATAGCCCCCATTGTAAAAATCGACGGACAACCAATTGGAAATGGCAACGTGGGAACCATAAGCAGGATGCTGATAGGAGAATATCAGAAACTCTTCACTGATCCATTGGGTGGTTTGAATCTTTTTATGCGTTGAATGGAACTCTTTTTTGGAAAATATCTTCTCTTACAACCGGATTATACTTCCACCCTTTTATTGAATTTCGTGTACCACAAGTAACCTTTCACATTCGGGTAACCGCATTGTTTGAGCAGGGCCATATACGAACGCACCTGTGTTTTGTATCTTTCCGGCTCATATTCTCCTGATTTATAGTCAACTACAATCAGCAGCTCGCCTTTCATCATGATACGATCGGGGCGTTTCATCCCCTGTGGCCCGTTATTGAGAATGTTCCGTTCATTGATCACCCGGCAGGTACCGTCAAACCATTCAGACACTTCGGGGTCGTTCAGCATTTCACGGATTTCACGTATGTATGTGGCAGCTTCTGTTTCAGATATTTTCCCGGAGAAAACTGCTTTGTGCACCGATCGTTCCAGTTCATCGCGATGCCGGATACCCGATAAAATTTCGTGGATGATCTTTCCCTTGTTGACCGCCCCGGTCCATTTTCCTTCCGTATTGAAAAAGTCTTGCGCATTTTTCCGTATCGAAAGGTGTTTGCGAAAATCGGAAAAACCAAAGCGGTCGAGCAGGATATTGTGAACGCTATTCTTTGTCCTCTTTTCTCCGTGATGAAAGGAGCCCAGTTCAATCAGCGATTGTTGTTCGTCATACAGTTCATTCAGTTTCAGTAAATCGCCGGGACCATCCGGATTTTGCCCCATCGTTTTTTTCAGCAGATCGCCCACCGTGTTCATTTTTCCCGTAGTTTGCGCCCACGCATACAAACCCGACCGGGCGCGGGTAAACGCCACATAAAGCAGGTTTAGGTTGTCAATGCAGGTATTGAATTGCTCCGTAAAAAACTCTTTGCTAAAAACAGACCTGGCCAGTTGTTTCCCGTACTTCACCGGAACTAACTCCAGCGCATTGAAAGGGGGCCGGTCGGGGGTGCACCAAAGTAGGGGCGCATGATTGTTTTTGGGGCGCATTGACCAGTCGCAGAACGGAATAAACACATGGTCAAACTCAAGTCCTTTCGATTTATGGATGGTAAGGATACTGATGGCATCGATGGTGTCGGATACCGGGATGGTGATCTTCCCTGCATTGTCGTCCCACCAGCTCAGAAACGAAGTAATTTCCGAGGCATTTCCCCGCTCGAATACCGCCAGTTGATCGATGAACGCCTGCAAATATGCCAGTTCGTTTTTCATGCTAAAGAGACTGAACTTTTCGCTGATACCGTAAACCATCTCTTGTAGCGATTTACCACTCATCATCTGGCGGAATGTTTCACTTTTCAGAAAACAGACAAAGCTGTTCCCCGGATCATCCGTATCCTCAAACTGTTCGGCGAGACTGGGGCAGTAGGCCTGTGTGAAATCAAGGCTGGCTTGCATTTGTCCTTCGCCAGAAAAATCGGGCAGTAAATTGGCTTTGTGTAAAAACGGGTAGAGGTAAGAATAATAGTGAAAATTAAGCGTTGCCAGGATGATTGGGTCGTCGGGGCTGATTGCCCGGCGCATCATAGAAACCACGAAGCCCACCAACCGCGAATTATTCAGGTATAACGATTCGTTCGAAAGTACATCGAAATTGAAAGGGCTGTTTTCGGGTTTGTCCTTTTCTCCCAGAAACAGCTCGGCAATGATCCGCGCTTCCTTTTTTTCACGTACCAACACGGCCATCCGACGGGCAGGGACCCCCTTATTCTGAAGGTATTTAATCTGATCCAGCAATTCCGTTTTTATCCGTTTCTCATTTTCTTCCTGCTTGTCACGGGAGGCTTCCATGAATTGAATCCTGAAGAATCCTTCGTTTGTAAGTTCTGTTCTCGCAATTTCCTGAAGGCGGTCGGCATAAATTTCTGCAATGGGCCGTAACCCGGAAATATACTGCAGATCGGTTTCGTCCATGTCATCTGCGAAATGTTGCTGAAGGATGGCCGGTGCAAGCGTGAAAATGGTATTGTTCATGCGGATGATATTCCCGCAACTGCGCCAGTTCTTATTGAGCACTTCATGATCGGCGCCGAAAAAATCAAGCGACTCTTCCAGTTTACCGGCCAACAGGTTCCAGTCACCTTTCCTCCAACGGTAAATGGCCTGCTTTACATCGCCTACTACCAGATTGTAATGACCTTCGGCCAGCGAATTAAGCACTAAGGGACGGAAGTTGTCCCATTGCAGCGCCGAGGTGTCTTGAAACTCGTCGATCATAAAATGATTGTATGCCACGCCTGTTTTTTCATAAATGAACGGGGTGTCGGAATCATCGATAATCTGTTTGATAAAATGGCCGGAATCGGAGATCAGCACAATCCCTTTTTCCTGACAAATATCGTGCACCATCCTGCGTAGGTCTACCAAAATGCCAAGCACATACAACTGACTGGCAATCACCCGTGAAGTATTATAATTCTCAATATTTTGTTCGTAAAACTCAACGGCATTGTGCAGTACTGACATCAGCTTCCCACTAACTGCTTTCACCCGTTCGTTTGCATTTTTCACATACCATTCTTCCTCCTCTTCGGCTGCTTTCATCGAGGTTGCAGTGAAGGAATAATCGCCGCCGGCCAGTTTACTGAAACTGTTGGCCGGGCCATTTTTTTTGCGTTTGAAGTCATCGGCGGAAAGACCGTTTTCGGCCATGATGCGGTTCCCTCCATTTCCAAACCCCTGCATGGTTTTTTCAAATGAATGGATAATCTTGTTCAGTTCGCCGCGGTATGCGGAAATAAAGTTTTTATCGTTGAGTTTTTCATACAATTCATGGTTAAGGCTACGGAACGAATCGTTATATATTTCCCGTCCCAGGTCGAGAATGTCTGCCTTCAGGTTCCAGCCGCGTCCTTCGCTGATCTTATTCTCGGCAAACTCTTTCAACCAGGCACGCAGGCGCAAATCTTCCTCCACCGAAAGCACCAACCGGTCGACTGCTTCGTCCAGTACCAAGTTTTCATCGAGTTCGACACTATATGCCGAGTGAATGCCCAACTCGCGGTTGAATGCCTTGATGACCCGCTGAAAAAAACTGTCGATAGTGGTAATGGAAAACCGGGAATAATCGTGCAATATACGGTTCAGTGATTTTTCGGCACGTCGGGCAATTTCCCCTTCTGACATATTTAGTTCCGTCTTCAGCGTTTCTATGCTGGCAGCGTGTTTGCCCGACGCGATTTCGTACAGTTCGTTCAGTACGCGCGATTTCATTTCAGCAGTTGCCTTGTTGGTGAAGGTGACCGCCAGTATATTCCGGTACGAACTTTCATTCTTCAGGATCAGTTTCAGGTAGTCAACAGTCAGCCGAAATGTTTTTCCCGAGCCTGCCGATGCTTTGTATATTTTTAACCGGGCCATCGTTCCATTTTGAACTGTTAAAGATAAAGTTCTTTTCGGGAAGCAGGGAAGATAATATCAAATGTTTCCCGTTCAACAGAGAGACTGTTTTTGTACGATCCGGATAAAAAATGGGGTTACAATTCTTCGTGATTGAGATAATGGCGGACTTTTGCAATCAATACTTCCGTATCGACCGGTTTTACAAGGTAATCGTCGGCTCCGATCGACAGGCAGTTTACCCGGTCTTTTTCAATATCGCTGGTAGTTATAAAGATAATTGGGATCCGGTTGTTACCTTCTTTTTCCATCATCCGGATTTCTTCGGTTGCACGGACGCCGTCCATCACAGGCATAGCAAGATCCATCAGGATCAAATCAATGGGCTTCGATTTGACCAACGAAAGAACCTCTTCCCCGTTATTTGCCGTTTCAATCTCGTAAAACCGTTTCAGGGTATAATAAACAAGTTTTTGATTGACCGGGTTATCGTCTGCTACCAGTATCCTCATAAATTTTCATTGAGTAACGGGATAAAAATACGCATTCGGATTGGTAAAAAGCATTAATTTTGCTCACCGGAAAGCCGGGTTTGCTGGTTGATAAAGCGAATTTGATAGAGATTAATATAAAAACAGAAATATGAGCGACGATAAAAAGATAATCTTCTCAATGTATAAGGTGAGTAAAACTTACCCGCCACAAAAGCAAGTGATCAAAGATATATCTCTTTCCTTTTTCCTTGGGGCGAAAATCGGGATCATCGGGTTGAACGGTTCAGGCAAGTCTACTTTACTGAAGATCATAGCAGGTTTGGATAAATCGTTTCAGGGAGAATTGGTGTTTTCACCAGGTTATACGGTCGGGTACCTCGAACAGGAACCTTTGCTGGATGAAAGCAAAACCGTCAGGGAGATTGTTGAGGAAGGAGTACGGGAAGTCGCCGATGTTCTGAAGGCCTATGAGGCTGTGAACCTGAAATTTGGAGAGCCGGAAGTGCTGGAAAACCCTGAATGGATGGATAAACTTATTGAAGAACAGGCAAAACTTCAGGAGAAAATTGACCAGCTTGATGCCTGGAACCTCGACACTAAACTGGAAATTGCAATGGATGCCCTCCGGTGCCCACCCGGGGAACAGAAAGTGGCTGAACTTTCGGGAGGCGAAAAACGCCGGGTGGCTATGTGCCGTTTATTGCTGAAGGAACCCGATGTGTTGTTGCTCGATGAGCCGACCAATCACCTTGATACCGAGTCGGTACAATGGCTTGAAATGCACCTTCAGCAATACAAAGGGACAGTCATCTGCATCACACACGACCGGTATTTCCTCGATAACGTGGCCGGCTGGATATTGGAACTCGATCGCGGAGAGGGCATTCCGTGGAAAGGAAATTACTCGTCGTGGCTCGAACAAAAGTCGAAACGCTTAGCGGCAGAACAAAAACAGGGATCAAAACGGCAGAAAACACTTGAGCGCGAGCTGGAATGGATTCGTATGTCGCCGAAAGCGCGACAGGCCAAGTCGAAAGCACGCCTAAATGCCTATGATAGATTAATGAACGAAGATGTAAAACAGAAAGAGGAAAAACTCGAATTGTATATCCCCAACGGGCCCCGCTTAGGTGATAAGGTGATTATTGCCAACAATGTAGCCAAAGGATACGGCGACCGCTTACTGTTTGATGAACTGGATTTTACCCTGCCCCCCAACGGGATCGTGGGTGTAATTGGTCCGAACGGCGCAGGAAAAACCACATTGTTTCGTCTGATCATGCAGCAGGAACAGCCCGATAAGGGAACTTTTGAAATAGGCGAGACCGTGAGGATTTCGTATGTCGATCAGAGCCACAAAGATATTGACCCGGAAAAATCGGTGTACGACGTGATTTCAGGAGGAAATGAACTGATCGCGATGGGGGGCCGCCAGGTGAATGCCCGCGCATATATTTCGCGTTTTAATTTCTCGGGTTCCGACCAGGGAAAGAAATGTGGTGTACTTTCCGGGGGCGAGCGCAACCGTCTACACCTGGCGATAGCGCTGAAAGAGGAGGGCAATGTGTTGCTGTTGGACGAACCGACCAACGATATTGACGTAAATACCTTGCGGGCGCTGGAAGAAGGCTTAGAGAATTTTGCCGGTTGTGCCGTGGTTATTTCGCACGACCGCTGGTTTCTTGACCGTATTGCCACGCATATCCTCGCTTTTGAGGGTGATTCGCACGTACATTTTTTTGAAGGCACGTATTCGGAATATGAGGAAAACAAGAAAAAACGCCTCGGCGATACAGGGCCGCACCGTATCAAATACCGCAAATTGGTAAAAGGATAACATTGTAATTATCACAACACCTGAGCCCTGATAGTTATCCCGATTATCCAGTTTTGTCCCCAGGTACAGGGCAAATTTCCGTAATCCAATAGCGAAATCACAATGGGAACGCCAGCCCTTGGAATCCGGGCTACCGGATGACAGGAAGTTCAGGAAGACGCGCTTCAAACCAAACTCTTTTGGTTATTTTTGCAAAAAAAGAAACATGGCACGTTACAAACTCACCCTTGAATACGACGGGACTCGTTATTCGGGCTGGCAATTGCAAAAAGGCGCCAAATCGGTACAAGGCATACTGATCGATGCCTGCAGGGAAGTTTTCCCCGGTGAAAAAACAGAGCTTTACGGTGCAGGCCGCACCGATCAAGGAGTTCATGCACTGGGACAGGTAGCCCACCTTGACGTGGACCGAAATATCAATCCCCGGCAATTGAAACATCAACTGAACGACCGGTTGCCACACGATGTGGTGGTTACTCATGTACAACAGGCAGCACCGGATTTTCATGCCCGCTACGATGCGGTACACCGTTCATACCTGTACCAGATATCGAAACGTCCGTCGGCTTTCGGAAAGAAGATGGTCTGGTGGGTAAAAGACCCGCTCGATATTGGAAAAATGAAACAGGTAGCATTGCTGTTTATTGGTATAAAAGACTTCCGTAATTTTTCAGAAAAATCGGACGAAGACAAATCGACACTGGTTGAGATCAGCCATATCGAAATTGCCGAATCGGGCGACCTGATCCTGATCCGTGTTTCGGGGAGTCATTTTCTTTGGAAGCAGGTACGCCGTATGGTTGGGGTGATGGTGGAAGCCGGAAGGGGAAAACTCACGGTTCACGAAGTGAAATCGTTTTTTAAAAAGCCCTCTGATCGGGTAGCCAAGCTCACAGCCCCACCCTCGGGTTTGTACCTTGAAAAAGTCTGTTATACGGGAGATACGCCGCCCGAAAGGCTTGAACCCGTATTACGGGTGGAGTAAAAACTTAGACATCAAAATGCCATGCAGAACTCCTGCTATACCTCCCATCAAGGCCAACAACTATTTTCTTATCTTCGCAACGGATGAAAACTTTTCGTGACATACTACAACAAACAGATTTTCAAAAAGATGATCTGATCCGTCTGCTTCAGGCAGGGGGGGACGACCGGATTGCATTGTTTGAAAAAGCGAATCAGGTGAAAATAGAAACTATTGGCAACAAAGTGTATTTTCGCGGATTAGTTGAATTTTCGAATATCTGCTCGAAAGACTGCCTGTACTGCGGGATACGGAAAAGCAACAAACATGTCGCCCGGTACGATGTGGCTAACAGCGAAATTCTGGAAGCCTGCCGTTTTGCATGGGAAAACCGTTTTGGTTCGGTAGTCCTGCAATCGGGCGAATTGTCGTCGCCGGCTTTTGTAAACCGGGTCGACTACTTGCTGAAAGCAATTAAAAGATTGTCGAACGGCGAATTGGGGATTACCCTTTCGTGCGGCGAGCAAAGCCGGGAAACCTACCAACGCTGGTTCGAAAGCGGGGCGCACCGCTATTTGTTGCGCATTGAATCGTCGAACCCAGTGCTGTACCGAAAAATCCATCCCGACGACGGGCATCATTCATACGAAAAACGGATAGAGTGTTTGCATCTTTTAAAAGAAACCGGCTACCAGACCGGTACCGGGGTAATGATCGGGTTTCCGTTTCAAACCTTCGCCGATCTGGCCGACGACTTGCTTTTCTTCAAAAGAATGGATATCGACATGATCGGGATGGGCCCGTACGTCGAGCATGAAGACACCCCACTATACCAATACCGTCATTTGCTGAAACCCAAACAAGAACGGTTTGACATAGCGCTGAGAATGGTTGCCTCGCTACGCCTGCTGATGCCCGATATAAACATTGCCGCAGCAACTGCATTGCAGGCGATTGACCCGGTTGGCCGCGAAAAAGCGGTAAAAGTGGGAGCCAACGTTATCATGCCCAATCTGACACCCTGCGACTACCGGAAAGAATACCAGTTGTATGAAGGCAAACCGTGTATAGACGAGGATGCATCACTTTGCAAGAACTGTCTCGAAGCCCGGATTGAGGTTTCAGGAAGCGAAATAGGTTACGGCGAATGGGGCGATTCGAAACATTTTATAAAGAAGAATGGTAGAAGTTGAGAATGGAAGAAGTATGAAATCAAAAAATCCCCGTGCCAAAAGCCATGAGGATTTTATATGAAAACGTCGGTAAAGACGTGCGCAAATTTCAGGCTAATTGATCCGGATGCCGGCTAAAAAGCCAAACCATCCTTCGAGTGTGGCATTTCTTCCGGTATGCGAAACCATTCTATACGGGGCAAAATGACTTTCGAACCCATCGCGGTTATCGGTTATCATTAAATTGATGGTTGGTCCGGCAAAAACACTGAAATGGTTGTTAATTTTTTTGGTGAAGGTCAATTTGGCCTGTTGCAAACCGTTATACACATTGGTATGCCTTTTCCCTTCGTTGATATGATAGCTCATTAGTTCAAGCTGACTTCTGAAATTATCGGCTTTAAACAGGTGGGTACCAATACCGTAACCATATCCCCAGCAATAACCGGCACCAAGAAATTGTGTGCCGATTGCGAAAATATTGTAAAATCTGTCGACCCCGATCTTAAAGGCAGTTTGTACGTTCAACCCTTCGCCGAACGATACTTCCAACTCACGGAACCCTTTTCGCACAATACTTAAAAATCCAATGGGAATACCGCTTTCAATTGTGTCGGCAATATTGATGAAACCCAGTTGCAATCCGTTTACTTTTTTTGCAGCATTCAAAAAACCGGAAATCTGGATGCCCTCCATATTGCCTGTTGCAATGTTGGAGAATCCTGCTATTTGCAGTCCTGTTGCGTCGGATGTTGAGATATTGGCAAAACCGGCAAGCTGGGCATTCTGCATTTTCTTCATTGAATAGTTCAGGAACCCTGCGGCCTGGACCCCATTTACTTCGCCCATGGTGATATTTGTGAAACCGGCCAACTGAATGGCTTTACCGTTTCCTTTTACCACATTGGTAAAACCGGCAGCCTGAACGCCTTCAACATCTTCGCAAAAATTGGCAAATCCGGCCAGTTGGACGGCCAGCGACTTTCCGTTGGTAAAATTGGCAAAACCTGCTGCCAGAACTCCGTCAGCCTGATCGTAATTGAAATTTGAGAATCCGGCAAACTGGAACCCGTTGGAAACTCCTTTGTTGAAGTTTCCGAAGCCGGAGAACTGAAAACCGGTAAACTCTCCGGCAACAAAATTTCCAAACCCGGCAAACTGTGCCCCGCGAACAAAATCACGTTCGGTATTCGAGAAACCGGCAAATTCCATTCCGGCCAAACCAGCCGAATAGCCGGAAATAACATTTAGAGAAAGCTGATTAACGCAGTTTCCTGCATTGGTCCCGTTGGTTGTTAAAGGTGGAAACAGTCCGATAGCGAAAGGCACTTTGCTGTAATTTCCATAGCTCTGGGCAAAAATCTGATTTGCAGTAAGTAATGCGAAAAGAAAAATAATTATGGATCGAAAGGTATTCATGTGTTTTAATTTTCTGTTTCATTTTTACAGACAGAAAAAAAACACAACCGTTGCATTTTTAAGATAAAAAAACAGGGAAGAAAGTCAGAAAAGAGTATTTTTTACAGGATTAAGACTGGCTTCGTGGTTCAGCAACCATTTTTTTCGCCAAAGCCCTCCCGCATATCCTATCAATTTTCCGTTGGAACCAATCACCCTGTGGCATGGTATAAGAATGGCAACCGGGTTTTTCCCGTTGGCAGTCCCTACTGCCCGCACATTCTTGACATCACCTGTTTTCAACGCAACCTGAGTATACGAAACGGGTTGACCGAACGGAATGGTTACCAACTCGTTCCATATTTTTTTCTGAAAAGAGGTCCCCTTAGGCTTAAGCGGAAGGTCGAACACCATGCGATTCCCCTGAAAATATTCATCGAGCTGCTTTATTGCGGAAACAACAACCGTACAGGAAATAACTGTATCCGGTTTTTCTTCGGAAAAAGAAATGCGTGTAATCGATTCCCCATCAGAGCAGACGGTGAGAAAACCAATGGGAGAATGATATGTGTCGAAATATTCCATCACGGACAAATATAAAAAAAGTCCCGTTTTCACGGGACTTTTTTCGGGAAATCGCTTTTAGAATTTTTTGAAGAAAAGGTTCAATAAAGAAAGTTTGTTACCTGAGTGATTTTCCCTGTCCTCAAGCCGGACAGGCTGATACTTTTTCCCAACAGCCGGAAAAAGTATCCAAAAAGAGCCGCCGCTTAGGAAAAAAAGACTAAAGAACAGATGACGGGCAGAGCAACATCAGAACGGTGGGCAAGCCGTCCCAACGCCCGGACGAGGGTTCGTTGGGACAAGATTTTTCTCTTCCTTTTCATCGACTGGAAAAGGAAGGGCCTGTCCGGCCTGAGGACAGAAAAGATTTGAGTTCCTGCAAATTTTATTTGAACATGGTTGTTAAAAAGTTATCATATCCCGGCAAAGAGTTCAGGTAAAAGAATATTCCTGTCTTTCCATTAGAACCTTAAAAGCGATTTCCCCGAGGACTTTTTCCGGTTTAATTAAGAATGACAAATGGCGTGTGGTCTTTGTATAAAAGACAAACGAGGAAACGCATTCATCAATAACGGATCATAAACCCATCAGTACCTGTTTCGCGGAATATACTTCGTATGAAGCAGGTGGTGCGATTTTTCACCCAAAGGTTCGCCCAAGTAATCTTTATAAATTTTAACGACTTCCGGGTTTTCGTGCGATTTTCGGATGGGCATCCCTGCATCTTCTGCGTAAATCGCTTCTGCCCGGCGCTGCCTGATTTCGGGATTTGTCGGGATGGGTTGTCCGCCGCCCCCAAGACATCCGCCGGGACAGGCCATAAATTCAATGAAATGATAGTTGGCCTCTCCTCTTTTTACAGCATCCATCACTTTTTTTGCATTGACTAACCCATGGGCCACAGCACATTTCAGTTCAACCCCATCGAGAAAAGCCCAGGCTTTCAGTGGATGATCGATTACTACCGATGCTTCGCGCACGCCCTCCATTCCCCTGACCGGGGTAATGTTCAGGTTTTCAAATGGGACTTCACGCCCGGTAACCAATTCGTAGGCAGTACGCAATGCGGCTTCCATCACTCCGCCGGTTGCCCCGAAGATAACGCCGGCCCCGGTCGATTCGCCCATAAGCCGGTCGAAGTTTGCATCTTCCAGCTTCATAAAATTAATACCGGCTTGTTTAATCATGATGGCCAGTTCGCGGGTGGTCAGCACATAATCCACATCGCGGTAGCCGCTGTCGTGCATTTCGGGCCGGTTGGCTTCAAATTTTTTGGCGGTACAGGGCATGATCGAAACAGAAACAATCCGTTCGGGGTCAAGGTTTCTCGCTTTTGCATAATAGGTTTTTACCAGCGCCCCGAACATCTGTTGCGGCGATTTACAGGTCGACAGATTGTCTAAATATTCAGGATACATGTGTTCGATGTATTTGATCCATCCCGGCGAACAGGAAGTTGCCATCGGGATCCGTACTGACGGGTCTTTATCGACCAATACTTTTTTCAGGCGGCTCAGCAGTTCGGTACCTTCTTCCATAATGGTGAGGTCGGCGGTAAAATCGGTGTCAAGTACCGAATCGAAGCCGAGCCGTTTCAGGGCAGCCACCATTTTACCGGTAACCCTCGTTCCTACATCGAAGCCCAATTCCTCGCCAAGTCCCACACGCACGGCAGGCGCTGTCTGTACGACTACATGTTTGGTGGGATCGGAAATAGCTTCCCATACTTCTTCAATGTAATTCTTTTCCACTAAAGCACCGGTCGGGCAATGGTTCACACATTGACCACAATTCGTGCAAACCACCGCATTCATCGACTTTTCGAAAAACGTGGTAATTCTCATTTCCGAGCCCTTGTGGGCCACGGTAAGGGCATTTACCCCCTGCAATTCGGCACAGGTGCGCACGCAGCGCTGGCAGCGGATACATTTGCTGTCGTCTTTAATAATCGACGGCGAAAACATATCAATGGAATATTTCCGCAAGGGGGCCAGTTCTATAAAATCCTGGGTCATAATTTTGTATTCCGAAGCCAGTTTCTGAAGTTCACAGTTGCCGTTTTTGTAACATTTGGTGCAATCGGCATTGTGTTCCGACAACAGCAATTCGATGATATGTTTTCGTGCATTTCTGACTTTCAGACTGTTGGTGAGTATTTCCATGCCTTCTTCACAGGGCGTGGCACAGGCTGCCGACAAGCGTTTCTGCCCGGCCACCTCGACGACACAGACCCGGCAGTTCCCTGCCACACAAAGGTCTTTGTGATGGCACAGGGTCGGGATGATGATGCCTGCATCGCTTGCCGCTTCCAACATGGTAGTACCTTCATCTACTTCAATTGGGTACCCATTAATGCTGAGTTTTATTTTGTTTGCCATATCTGTCGTTTTTTTGAAGTTAATAAATCATTTCTTCCCTGAAGTTCTCAACAATAGATGAAAACGAATTGGCTACCGACTGACCGAGGCCACATTTGGCGGTCAGTTGCATGGTTTCGGTGAGCCTGAGAAGTTTGTCCAGATATTTGGCATTTTTTTCGCCTCGTTTTACTGCTTTTATCCCTTTGATCAGTTGCTGGCAACCCACACGGCAGGGAGTACATTGTCCGCACGATTCTTCCTGAAAAAATTCAAGATAATTGTCGAGTACATTGTACATCGAACGCGAACTGTTGAAAAGCATCATGGAACCCCCGGTAGGCAGGGAAATGCCTGTAAGTTTACCCTGGTAGCCGATAGCCGTGACATCAAATTTTTTACGCGGCACCAAGAAACCGGAAGCTCCACCCACCTGCACTGCTTTGGTGTCGCCATCGCCAAATTCTTCCACAAAATCGGCAAGGCTCATCCCCAGTTCCAGTTCATAAATGCCGGGCTTTGGCGTGTCGCCCGAAACCGAGAACAGCTTGGACCCGCGGGAATACTGCACACCCAGATCGTAAAAGCGTTTGGCCCCGTATTTAAAGATGGTAAACGTATGGGCAAGGGTCTCCACATTATTGATCACAGTGGGTTTGTTCATGTAGCCCGAATTGGTCGGATAGGGCGGTTTGTTGCGTGGTTCGCCCCGTTTCCCTTCCATCGACTCGAAAAGCGCGGTCTCCTCGCCGCAGATATAAGCCCCGCTCCCCATGAAAATACGGATCGAAAAATCGAATTTTATTTCCTTGCAATAATATTCAAATTCGCTGATCGCTTTTTCCAATTCCGGTTTCAGGTACTTGTATTCTCCCCGGAGGTAGATAAACCCTTTTTTCGCGCCAATCACATGGCCACAAACAGCCATTGCCGTAAGTACCTTAAACGGGACTTTCGACAGGATCTCCCGATCTTTGAAAGTTCCGGGCTCTCCTTCGTCGGCATTGCATATCACATATTTCTCGTCGGCTTTTGCTTCCGACGAAAGTTTCCATTTCAGGCCGGTCGGGAAACCTGCCCCCCCGCGTCCTTTCAGTTCAGAACTGATGAGTTCGTTGATCAGCTCCTGGGGTTTGCGTGCGATGGTTTTGACCAGCACTTCTTCGTAGTCATTTTCATTTCTGAAAATGAAGTCAACTCTTTTTAATTGATAGTTCGTGACCATTGTTTTCTCCTTTCTGTTTACTTTTTCATGTAATCACTCAATATTTCACGTATCCTTTCAGGAGTCAACTCGGTGTACACATCGTCGTTGATAAGCATTGCAGGAGCTTTGTGGCACCATCCCAGGCAGTTTGTTTCGAGCAGCGAGAACCTGCCGTCGCCGGTAGTTTCGCCAAGGTGGATTTTGAGCATGTCTTCAATAGCCAGTAAAACCTGGTTTTTCCCTTTCATCGAGCAGGTAATGGTTTTGCAAACACGGATAATGTATTGGCCCATTTTCTTGTGTTCGAGAAAAGAATAAAAGGTTGCTGTTCCGTAAACTTCGGAGGCAGGGAGATCAAGCTCCCGGGCAATTTCAATCATGGAATATTCGGAAAGATATTTTTCCTGTTCGACAACACCCTGAAGGATGGGAAGTAAATTTTCCCTGTTTCTTCCATGTTGATTTGCCAGATCTTTAATCAGGTCGGTAACGGGATTCATGTAGGAATGAGTTATTGGTAGAGTACTAATCTTGATAAGATAATTCTTCTGAAATCAGCATATTGCTGCATGGCAGCCAGGTCGGATTGCAAATTTTTCAGGTCCTTCACCGAAGGATGAGCATAAGTTTAGATTACGTCTCTAAATTTAGGCATGTCGATCCGTAAAAACTACTCACAAATATCAGATTCAGGGCAGATACAGGTGTTTTTCAGCATAATGTAGCTAATGTAACAAAGACTAATTCCAGATAACAGGATTGTGAAAAAAACAATGCAAAAAACAGGTTTTAATGGCATGCCTTTTGATAAAAGCACAAACCTCAAAAGTTGCTGTTTTGGTATATGATATTATCTCACCCTGTCCGAACGGATTGCTGCATCAGGGAAAAAGGTTATTTTTACATGGATAATTTATGTATAAAAACTTCTGGGCTGATGGGACAAAAATTCCGGGGTCCCAGGTCTGCTCCGTCTCAGGCATGAAAGTCAAAAATGAAATTCTCCGAAAATGAGCCAGACAAAGAAACTTTTGCTTCTTCTTGTTCCTTCACTGTACATTTTATTGGGTATTTACATACACCAGATGATCGGATTGTATTCATTGCGCTCTGCCGACCCGGAATACATCTATTTTATCAGCGGATTAAGCGTTGCGTGCGGAAAACTGGAACTTGGGCATATCGATAATCCCGGAACGCCGCTTCAATACCTCGCCGCACTGGTTTTTCGTTTGGTTTATTTGTTTCGAAGCCATCAGGCCCCGTTTATGGAAGATGTGCTTTCGAAACCGGATATGTACCTTCGGATTTTGAACCTGGTTCTTACCGTTGTTGTGGCTACATTCATGTATTTTGCAGGAAAAGCAGCATCCCGGATTTCCGGTAAATTGTCGTACGGAATGGTTTTGCAGACGGCACCTTTTTTTACTGCTATTATTTTTGGCAATATTGGGCGCATCACTCCCGAAAATTTACTGCCTTTGCCGGCTATGCTGCTGAGTTTATTGATCCTGAAATTTATTTATTCTGACGAAAGCCTATCAAACCCAAGAAATGCCGTTCTGTTCGGCTTGGTTTCTGCCTTTGGATTATCAATAAAACTGACGTACTTTCCTTTGTGGATCATCCCGTTGATTGTTTTGAGCGGATGGAAAAATAAACTATGGTATAGTTTTTCTGCAATAATCTCATTTTTTGTTATGGCCCTTCCCGTTACCTTGCGGTTTCATGTTTTTCGTCACTGGGTGAAAAGTCTTCTTATGCACAGCGGGCAATATGGAAAAGGAGAAAGTAACATTATCGACTGGAGTACGGTTGTCCCGAATTTCAGCCAGTTGACAGGCGAAAACCGGATATTCTTTTTGGTTTTCATCGTCATGGTCATTTTGTTTTTGATCTGGTTCTTTCTGAAACGAAATGAACGTGTAAAACTTTTGCAACGCATCTCGGGTGCCCTTTCACTGGCTGTTCTTATCCAGATTGCACTTGTATGCAAGCATTTCGAACAACGGTATTTCATCCCTTCGTTGATGCTGGCCCCGATGTTGCTGATTATAATCCTGGAATTTAGCAAGAGGTGGCATTTTCAGTGGGGAAAGTACAATCTTTCGTATGTTGCGCTGTTGCTGTTCTTCCTGTTTTATGCAGCAAAGCGGCAGCCGGTAATCGAAAGCCTTTCATCGTATCTTGACCGGGAATATGAACACAAAATGCCGGCCTGGCATTTTATGCAGAATATTGAAAAAGATGCTATTAAAATTTTGGTGCCCGGTTTTTACGGTTGTCCCATGCCCGAATATGCCCTGATGAGCAGTTACGGATGGGCCGGAAAGCAAAAGAAGCTTTTCAAACCGGTACTTGGTAAACTGTATCCCCACACGTTTATTTATTATTTCTGGGACAAGACGGTCAATTTCTGGGCCGATGGGCCGCAATTAAAAGAAACGGACAAGCCGGTTTATATTTACATGGAACATTACAAACACCGCGAAGTGTTTGAAGAGGATATGAAATCGTATTTCCCGGAGAATTACAAACTGGAACAGGTGTTTTTTAATGAACCCACCAATGAAGTTGTGTTTAAGTTGATTCGTCAGGCTGCTGATTTGGCCCCCTGATAACGAATTCACAGAATATTTTTAACGATGTAAATAGGCCTTCGTTTGTTCTCTTCAAAAATATAACCAACGTATGTTCCGATGATCCCGATCAGGATAAACAGGACAGAAAAGCTAAGGCTTATAAACAATACAATAGTAGTATACCCCGAAGGTGGCATATCGCCAAAAAGGTACTGCCAGATGGTGTACACGCCCAGTGCCAGTGAGAAAAACGCGAACATTACCCCGATGTAGATTCCCAAATAGAGCGGCATTTTCGAAAATGAAATAATGGCGTTGGCCGACAATTTGAGCAACCTGAAAAATGAATATTTGCTTTGTCCCGCCGGGCGCTTGGGAGCCACATACTGTAGGTTGGCTTTACTGAAACCGATAATCTGGATGAAGCCCCGCAAAAAACGGTTCCGTTCCCTGAAATCGCTTCGCAACACATCGGCAACCGGTTTCGAGATGAGGAAAAAGTCGGAAGCACTTTCATCGAGCTGGTATTCCGACAGACGGTTGATCAGCCCATAAAAGCGGCGCGAAAACCAGTTTTTCAGCCAACTGTTGTCTTCCCTTTTTTCGCGTACCATAGTCACAATTTCGCTCCCCTGCCGGTAGCTTTCCAGCATGGCGCCTAACAAATACGGCGGATGCTGCAAATCGGAATCCATGCAAATGACTACATTCCCCGAAGCATGGTCGATCCCGCATATCATCGCGGCCTCATGCCCAAAATTTCGGCTGAAACTAATGATTTTTGTTTCCGCCTGCACTCCCTTTTTCAGGTTTTCGAGAACCTGTAAACTCCGGTCGGTGCTGCCATCGTTCACAAAAATGAGCTCCGCCTGTATATTCAGTCCGGAAACTGCTTTCTCAATTTCTGTCATAAATTCGGGAAGGACTTCTTCTTCATTGAAAACGGAAACAACGATGGATATTTTTTCGGGATTGTACATATTTACCTGTCCTCATTTCATCAAAAGTACAACGATAATTTTAAAATTTCAGGAAATGCCAGAATTTCTCCCAGCTCATCGGCGTGTCCCACCATTCCACAGGATTATACCGGAAAGCGAACTGGATATTGTAAAAAAGTATAACGATGATCGTTACACTAAAAAGTACCCTCAGATAGTTGGATTGCCCGGAAACCTGTTTTATGAACCAGGCCAGCGGTAAAACTAAGAACGGCAGGAAGTCGATCATGGCACGTTGCCCACAGGCAGCGCTGAAGGTTGGTGCCCACCAACTGGCATTAAAATAAATTGCCAGCACAAAAATGAACAAAACCGCGATATTGTTATATGCTCCTTTCCGCAGGGTAGCGAATAAACCCCAAAAAGCAAATAAAACCAATGGGGTGTACAGAAACCAACCGTTGTATTTCCCAAAAAGCACAATACCAATTTTGGGCGAAGCAAGATACGGGAAGCCGTAATCGCCATAGGAATAAACAATTGGCTTGCCGCTTACTTTGTACCAGTAGAGCATTTGCGGAATGGCAATTACCAATCCAACGAGAGCAACAATGCCGATGGTTTTCATGTTTTTTGTCCAGAATTTAAAACGGAGGTTCAGTGTCTCCATGTTTTTTATTCCGAAGAAGAAAAAATAAAAGCCGGAGATAATGTTGGTTGGCCTGATCAAAACCGCCAAAGCAAAAGGGATGGCCATGAAAAGGGCATTTCTGTATGACGGCGATTGAAAATAGCGGTGTACATAAAAAATGTATGCCGAAATCAGTGCAAATGAGTAAGCATGCGACATTCCCGCCCCCAAAATCAGGGTGTAATAAAAAACGTTGGTTCCCAGAAATACCAGCGCAACAGTTTTCAGACTGATCATTTTCCCAAATTCTTCAGTTATCAGTTTGTATAAAAATACAAGCCCGATGTACACGTAAAACAAAGCAGCAATCAGCACAAAACCGTAATAAACATTACCGTACCCATCGGCATCGAGATTGAAAAACACGCTGATAAAATGGGCCAGCACAAAAAACGGGCTCCATAAAATAGCCACCCCGCAGGTAAACACGCTGATCGATTTCCCTTCTCCATATGGAATGGCCCAGGGAAGATGTTCGAAATGCTGCCAATCGCGCAGGAAGAAATGCGGCAGGTATTGATAATACCCTTCAGGATCGGATCCCAAAATAATTTTGTCGATCGGGATAGAATGAAAAACATCGCGGAAAATATAGTTGACGATCAGTCCCAGCAAAATGAAGACAATCCCACCAGTCACTTTACCTGAAAAGCAAAATTTCCTGATTTCTTCCATGATTATAAATGGTTTAAATTTTACGTCCGACCACGATGACGCTCAATCCAACAAATCGTCTTGTAAAATAGTCAATGATTCTGATAAGCGGAACAAAAAAGTTGTACAATTTCATTTGCCCTTCAGGAACAGTCTTTTTCCGCAGCAGGTTACCACTGCCCCACCAACCAAGTGTGCCCACAAAATTAAAATATTGTTGATGAACGGGTTGCAGATTGTTTTTTTCAAACAAGCGGATGATGCTTTTCTTTGTATAGCGGCGGAAGTGCCCCAGTGAGTGGTCGAACGAGTTAAAAAGAAACGAAAAAGCCGGTACTAAGATAATGAGCTGCCCTCCGGGTTTCAATAGTTTTTTGCAGTTGGCAATAGCCAGCGTGTCGTCTTCAATGTGCTCGATCACGTTCAGGGCAAAAACCGTATCGAAAGTGCCCAGCATATTCATGTATTTATTCTCAAATTGCGGGTCAATAATATCGAGGCAAACAATATCGCGAAGGTTTTGGTCAGGTCCGACTTCTTTTCGGAGCAACTGGCAGTATTCTTCACGCAGTTCGGTAATAGTGAGCGTTTTCCCATCAGCCAGCACCTGTTTCGAGATATTCCCGATACCGCCGCCAATTTCTAAGATATGCCCGTTGCAAAATGGCGCGATGGTTTGATACATCCACCGGTTAAATTGATCAGCCGACGAAATAGCGTCGAGTGTCGAATATCCTGCCGGGTCGGAAAACAAGTGTTTGTTTGTTTCTATTTTGCCCATACATTGTATTTCAGAATAACCCAAAAGGCCCGCAACCCGTCTTTCCAGTTTATTTTTTTGCCTTCTGCGTAGGTGCGGCCGTAATACGAAATGCCAACTTCGTAAATGCGTGCGCCTTTTACACGGGCAATTTTTGCGGTTACCTCGGGCTCAAAGCCAAAGCGTTTCTCTTTCAGTTTCACCTGTTTTATGATGTCCGACCGGAACAGTTTGTAACAGGTTTCCATATCGGTGAGGTTCAGGTTGGTGAACATGTTCGATGTGAAAGTCAGCAATTTGTTCCCGATTGAATGCCAGAAAAACAAGATACGGTGCGGGTTTCCACCCGTGAAACGCGAACCGTACACCACGTCGGCAAAACCTTCGGCAACGGGTTTCAGCAGGTCGTTGTATTCGCGCGGGTCGTATTCCAGATCGGCATCCTGAACAATCAGGTAATCGCCGGTAGCCTCGGCAATGCCCCGGTGCAGAGCCGCCCCTTTGCCCATATTTTTTTTCTGCCTGAACAGTTTGATTGCAGCATCGTCCCTTGCTCCAATATATTCCGAAATGATTTGAAAACTATTGTCTTTCGAGCAGTCGTCCACAATAATCAGTTCTTTTGAAAAACCGTATTTCAGTTCCACCTCAACCACCCGATCGAGGATTGAGCGGATGGTTTTTTCTTCGTTGTAAACCGGGATAATAATTGACAGTCGTTTGTCCATGCAGGTAATTTTTTCAGTATGAACAAAAATAGATAAAATGCCGGATGGAAGAGTGCCATTCAGAGATTATTCAATACGAAACAACCTCTTTTCCCGTTATCTTTTTACCTTTGATACATTAAACAGGAGAATTTATGGAACGTATCGCAATATTTCCCGGATCGTTTGATCCTTTTACCATTGGTCACGAAAGCATTGTCCGCAGGGCACTTCCCCTGTTCGACAAAATTGTGATCATGATCGGGTTCAACTCGAACAAAAAGCAGACTTTCCCGGTGGAGAAAAGAAAAAAATGGATCGAACAGGTGTTTACAAATGAACCTAAAATACAGGTTGAGAGCCACGAAGGCCTGACGGTTGATTTCTGCAAACAGGTGAATGCCCGCTATATTTTGCGCGGGTTGAGAACCTCTGCCGATTTTGAATACGAACGGGCCATTGCGCAGGTGAATAAAAAAATGCACCCGCAAATCGAGTCGGTTTTCCTGCTGACCATGCCCGAGCATACTCCGATCAATTCGACCATCGTGCGCGATATCATCCTGCATGGCGGAGATGCCAGCATGTTTCTTCCCAAAGGTATCGACATGAGCGATTTTTACGCTGAATGAACAGACTAAAACACATATTTTCCCTGTTTCTTTTCATTTTTGCCGGGCAGGTGTTCGCACAAACCAGCACATTGAAAGGAATTGCCCCGGAATATGCAGGAATGGAATTGCCTGTGTACACTTACTCCGATTTTATTTCGGAAGAAAAAACAGAGGTGGGGAGAATCCGTTTCCAGCAGGACGGGACTTTTGCTGCCCCCATCAATCTGCCCTACACCGCAGTTTGTTTCACCGAATTTGATATTTACCAGGCAATGATTTACGTGGAACAGGGGAAAACGTACCAAATCCAGTTCCCTCCCCGGCAAAAACAGTCGGAAGCACAAAAACGGAACCCGTTTTTCAGTTTGCTGCCGGTATGGTTAAAAATTACCAATCATCCGGATCATGACCTGAACCTGCTGATAAAAAATTTCGAGGCCGAATTCAGGATATTAGAAGACAAACATTTTTACAACATTTATGAGAAACGGTCGAAAACCAGTGTTGAACTGGTAAAAACCGAACTGCAGAAGAAATTTCCGAAAACGGAAAACCGTTTTTTTGAGGACCATAAAAAATACCGTACCGGGAACTTGGAATATGCGCTTCATCAGGGTAAATCAACTGAATTTGTAAATTTATATTTTGGAAAAACCAGTCCCCGGATGCAAGTTCCTGCCTATACAAATTTATTCAACCAGGTTTTTGCCAATTATTTCAGTTTTTTAGGCAACTCGGAACACGACCAAAAGATTACCTCATTGGTAAATGCAGGTGATATTCAGTCGCTTGAGAAATACCTGTCGGTAAAAAACGGCTGGAACACCGATGCCTGTCAGCTAATTATCCTGAAATCGCTGAAAGATGCATATTACAGCGGACAATTTGCCAAAACATCGGTTGCAGCTGCACTGGCACAGGTAGCCGATAGCAACTGGCCTGAAAAATACAAATTAGTAGCAGCAAATGTCCTGAAAAAAATTATCTATCTGCTGCCTGGAACAATCGCACCGGAACTGCCATTGACCCGCACCAACGGACAAAAAGTTTCTCCTGCCGATTTTCGGGGAAGTTTTGTGTACCTGCATTTCACCGATTTGCAAAACCCGGTTTGCCGTCAACATTTAGAAGCATTGAAACCTGTTGCCGATCAGTACAAAACAAACCTGACCGTCATTTTTATTACCGAAGGAAAAACTCCTGAAACCGAAGCCCGCAAATGTACCGGCATTTTCACAACCACTACGGAAGAAGGAAAAACGGCTTATAAAGTGAAAACTTTCCCCAGTTCGTATTTACTCGACCGCGAAGGGCGCATAGTAGCTTCGCCTGCCCTGAACCCCATGAACGGTTTTGAAAACCAACTGAGGCAACTCCTCGAAAAAGAGCGGATTGAGAAATTGAGAAATAAACAGTCTCAGTAGACAGTCTCAGTCTCAGTATCAGTCAGCAATTTAGCTATTCCAAATTCCAAATAAAACGATTCCGAACCCTCGGACAAATTCCGCAACCATTCAACCATTTAGCAATTTAACCCCGGTTACAAATCTTATTAAACGGGCAGTAACCACATTTCCGGACGTCTCCGGTTTGCGAATACAAATTGGTATGGCTGAAGATTTCATTCAATAAATTCTGAAGTATTTCACGAAAATCAGCTTCCACATCACGATAAGTAAATTCTCTGTTTTGCCGGGTAATATGAGGATTGAATTCTTCCCCGAACAAATCGTCGAGCCTGTAAATTGCAGGAATGACCGTCGCACCAGGATGCTCAGCCTGATAAATTCCGGCATACAGGAGGGTTTGAAAAATCTCTTTTCTCCGGTTCAACATTTCCCGGTCGGTTAATTGTTCCCATTGGTTAAAGTTCAAATCCAGGTTTCGACCTGTCTTATAGTCTACAATACGCACTCCGTTGCTGGTTTGATCAATCCGGTCGATAATACCGCCCAGCCGGATTTCTCGGGTCCGGGCTCCAGCTTGCACACCGAAAACACCGGTATGCCCGCCTTCCAGTTCTAATATGCGGAAAGGCGTAAACTGCCTGTCCTTTTTTAGCAGTTGCGTCAAATAATACTGAATATGCCCGGCAACTAACAGATTGTGACCGTTCAATTTCAGTTTCTTTGCCTGCTCCGGCTTCAGGTTGTAATATTTCTCAGCAAACGAAAGAAAAACGGCTTCCTCAATTTTATGTTTGTTCAACAGAAGTGCATCAATGTTCCCAGCCGTAATTTCTGTATTGCCAAAAGGTTTGTAGACCAATTCTACTGCATAATGAAACAGGTTCCCGAACAATACCGGATCAATTTCTTCTTTCAGTTCGTCCTGTTCTTTCAATCCGACAATATATTTAAAATAAAACTTCAGTTTGCAATCAAGATATGTATTGATCGCACTGGGGGTCAGCATCTTTTCCGAATATTTATGGAAAAGCAGTTCCTGGTGCCGGGATGTTGCTTCAATCTGGATGGCCTGCTGCCCGTTTCCCTTAAAATCAAAAGTCAGGCTCATAAATTCGGGTTTGGTGGCCGATTCGTATTGAAGCTGAAACAGGTAACGGCTCATTTCTGCAGAGTTCGTACCATCGGTCACCGAATTGTACACGAACACCACATTTTCGGCCCGTTGGATAAGGTTGTAAAAATAATACGCGTACATCGCATCGCGCTCCTCGTAAGTGGGTATTCCGTGTCCCTTTCGCAAATGGTAGGGAATAAACGAATGCGAATTCCCGATATTGGGCAGGTTACCTTCGTTGGCCGAAAACACGATAATATTTTTGAAATCGAGGCAACGGGTTTCAAGTAGTCCCATCACCTGCAGGCCGGTGAGCGGTTCCCCTTCAAACGGAACGGAGATGTGCCGCAGGTTCTGGTCGATCAGCCGGAACAATATTTTTTGAGGAAACTCCGGCACCTTCAGGGCGGCAATCGAGTCTTTCAGGCGGCTGACCGATAAAAATGACTGGTACAAGTATTCAGCTTCCAGTCTTGCCGAACCATCTTCTTTTGTTTGAAAAGCCCCGGCCAGGGTTCGAATGACTTCCAACAAATAATCAAACGTTGCTTCCCAGCCTTCGGCAACCATGAATATTTTTGCAGTCAGTTTATTGATTGTCAGCTCTTCCTGAGACAAATAAACTTTATTGTGAAGGTGAATGCTTCTGATAAACTCAGTGGTTTCTGCCGAACTGACAAACTGGTGGCTGAGCAGCGAAATCACTGGTTTAAAATAGAATTGGGGTATTCCGTCGGCATTTCGCCGGATGTTGCGCTGCAGCCCAATCAACTGGGAAAGGAAACCATACACGGGCGTCGCAGTGAGCGGGAACCCCATCGTGACATTCATTTTCCCGAACTTGTTTCCCGTTGCCGAAATAACCGGCAGTAACAGGCTTTCGTCGGCCAGCACCAGCGCCGTGTTATCGAAATGTTCACCGGTTTTAAAACAGCCGGTAATATCCGGGGTGTTCACTACCTGCGCCTGCGCCATTTTTCCCGGCACGGAAACGATCCGGATATTTTGCTTCTTTTCAGGACCGGGACCCCCGGCAATAAAATCAGACGGAGCAGGAAACTGCAACAGGTTGGTACGCAGAAAATAGCCGGCTTCACTGGCGGTATCCTGCGCAAAATCGTCGTCAAAATCCCAGAAAAACAGCGCCTTTTGAGCGTTTCTCAGCGATTTGAATATGGTTTCTTCGCAGTTATTAAGCGCGTTAAAGCCAATAAAAACAAATTCCCGTATCCCGGTATTTCTGGTAAAAAAAACTTCCGGGTTTTCCGCCAACTCCCGACATATAAGGCCGTTGTATCCAATTTTTTGTTGGTGCAGATGTTCTGTAAAACGATGATAAATCGTCGGTAACTTTTCCCACAATGCCAGAAATTTTTCTTTATTCAACGAATGCCCGGTTTTCCCAAGCGCTCCCCAGAAATTTTCGATTGCCTTTCGTTGTTCTTCCGTCAAATAGTCAAATTTTTGTTCCAGTTCCTTCAGGTCTGAGATATTGGTAAACAAATCATCGGTATCCAGCATGTACTTATCGATATCGTCGAAATCCGACAATAAAATCTCGCCCCAGAAAAAAAACTCGTCAACCGTTTCATTGAAGCCGGTCACTTCATTATAAATCTCATGGAGTTTAAGTATCAGCGAAACAGGATCGGCTTGCTCCAGCTCCGAAAAATCGGAAAACAACTGGTTGATTGTAGTGGTTTCGGGGCCAATCAGCGGCTTTTCAACCAATTCATTCAAGTAAGCATTGAAAAACACGCCGGCCCTTCGGCTGGGAAAAACCAGACAAAATTCGTTCAATCCGTTCTTGTGTTTCCGGTAAAGATAACCGGCTACCTGTTTTAAAAAAGGGTCCATCGACGTTCGTTTGGCTAAAGATAAGCGTATTTTCAGGATACATAAAATTTAAACCATTGCCTTTGCAGACAAACCAATCATTTTTAGTAACTTGAAGGTTTAAATTTCTGTAACAAAAAAAACCACGCAACGATGAAAGGACATTTTCAATCTTCCAAAAACAAACGGACCAAATTGAATACGCTAATGAAACCAAAGATTTTGACCTTTATCCTTACGGCAATTACCGGGTTCGCTTTTATTTGCTGTGAAAAAGATGATGCTGATATTCCTGGTACAGTTGATCTGTTTTTATTAGAATCATATCAAAAAGGGGTTGGCAGCCAGATTGACGAAACTACTGTTGTTACAAATGAAGAACCCCTGGTGAGGTATGAAGATTTTATCTCGTACAACCCGGAGCAATATGTATTTCTAATCACAGACAGGGCCAAAGCTGCAATCCAGGGATTACAACACTCATCATTCGGAATAGCTTTTGCCATAAAAGCAAACAACGAACTGATTTACACCGGATATTTCTGGCCAAGTTTTTCTTCTGGTGGTTGCAACTGGGTTGTAATTGATCCGTTGGCAACTGGTTTGACAAATACCCTGACGGTAGAACTGGGATACCCCGGTCTTCTGGAGGGTGTGGAAATTCCGGACAAGCGAAATGATAAACGGATTCTGGATATCTTTAAGAGAGATCATAAACTTGAAGATTGAATTTCATCATGCAGAAACAGGATCGTTTTCATGCAAAAAGCATAATTATAATTACAATCCTTATTGTGCAATCATTAATTTCTTACGGGCAGGATTTTTCTTTTTCACTAATTCCAACGGTTAATTCTGCATCGTATTTGCGTTTGGTTGATGGAGGTGTTGTCACGGTGAGGGAACCCGGATGTATCGTTTCTTTTGAATATGAATTGGGAAATAGCAACCGGATTACTTATGGGGTAGGCTTGAGTTACCAATTTAGCCAGGTGACTTTAAAAGCTCAGAAAATACCAGGATATGAGAATCCTTTGTCTCATAAAGAGAAAGTGAATCTCTTATTATTCAGCTTAAAATCGGTTTACAACATGAGAAATGATTATTATCTCTCGTTTGATCCGTTTGTCGGGATTCAACTTGAAAGTGATTCTCAGAAAACAATAGATGACCAAACCGGATTAGGTTTATCTTTGGGAATTGGCAAGAAAATTGATATTGGCGAGCCGTTTTACCTGAAAATTGAACCTCGATTGGGAATCAGTAATATTGTTCCTTTCAGAAAAGAAAATTTGCCATTGCGGGTGATTGCGTGCGGACTGAAATTAGGGGTTGGAATAAGAAATAAACGACTTTCGGATAAGTGGACAACTCCTGATTATTGAAAGACCGGATTTTGAACTTTATTGAAAACAAAAACATATTTACCATGAAAACACTATGTGTATTTTTTCTGCTGGCGGCATTTTCGATGAACGTTGTCGCCCAAACCAATGTGCTGAACCCGCTTGAATCGACTCCGTATATTGAAGTGACCGGCGATGGTGAAATGGAATTTGTGCCCGATGAAATTTTTATCTCGTTCACCCTGAAAGAACGAATAGACGGTAAAACAAAGATCACCATCGACGAACAGGAACGGGAGTTGAAGCAGAAACTTCAGAAGATAAATTTCGATTTGAAAAACCTGACACTGGCCGATGCTTCGGCCGATTACACGAAAATAAGATGGAACAAAAAAGATGTAATTGCGTCGAAAGGTTTCCTTTTGAAAGTAGACAAAGTTTCGGCACTCGACCAGGTTTTCGGAATTCTGGATGAAGTAAAGGTTTTTGATGCCGACATTTCCAAAACCGATCATTCGCAAATCGAACAATTCCGCAGGGAAGTAAAAATCATGGCCATCAAAGCGGCACAGGAAAAAGCGGCTTATTTGCTCGAAGCCATTGGCGAAAAAGTTGGCAAACCACTATACATCCAGGAACGGGAAATGTACGAACCGGAAATGATGCCTATGATTCGAGGGGCAGCAAATATGAGTATGAAAATGGAAGATGCCCCCATGCCGGAACCATTGCCCGAACTGTCGTTTAGAAAGATAAAACTGAAGTACAAAGTGTTTGCACGGTTTGCAATTCAGTAGTTAAATCTGATCAAAAGCAGAACAGGAAAACACACATTTATCTGACTCGAAAATTAATTTAGCTGAAGTTCTTTGCGTATTTCAGCAACTTCGTCATTGCTTACCGGTTCAAAATCGTTCCCGAAATTGCTCCTGATATACGAAAGCACACTGGCAATTTCTCCGGTTGAAAGATGGCCATGAGGAGGCATCAGGTTATTGTAAGTTTCTCCGTTTACCTCTATTTCCCCTGAAATTCCTTTCAGTACAATCCGGATCAGTTTGTCTTTGTCTTTTATCCATCGGGGATCGTTCAACGGTGGCTGAATCCCGGAAACACCCGAACCATCAACCATGTGACAGGTTGCACAATACTGCATATATACAGCTTTCCCGTGCCGGGTCCTGATTTCGTCAGCATCAGGGGTTTCCGTTTTCATCGTTTCCGTAATTTTGTCGGCGCTCAAAGGTGCTGCTTTTTCTTTTTTCTCTGAATTACTACATGCCAGGGTAAGAAATAAAATAACAGAGAAAACAAGTATCGTATTTTTCATGTGCTTACTTTTTCAAAGCTGATCGTACAATTTTCGTATCAACTTTTGTTTTTCATTTAAGAACCAACGCATGGAATAGCCATAAATAATCATTTTCAGTTTTATAAGCTTTAGCTCTTATGGCTATTTCATTCATCATTTTTCAGAGTAAAACAGCCATTCATGAAGAATGTTTAACGATGGCTTAGAGAAACGAATCACTACGAAAAATTATACCGTATTCATGGCTTCCACCGGGTCGAGGCGCGAAGCGGTAAGCGCAGGGAGGAAACCTGCCATCACACCAATAATTCCTGAAATAATGAGCCCAAGTGCCACGTTCGCCGCATTTAGGTGAATGGTCATACCCGAGGCGCTGCTCAGGGCAATGGTGCCAATAAAAATAAGCAGCAATCCAAGCAACCCGCCCACTAACGAAAGCACCACGGCCTCGAAAATAAATTGCAACAAAATGAAATATTTTTTTGCTCCCAGCGACTTTTGTATGCCAATAATTTTTGTCCGTTCTTTTACCGATACAAACATGATGTTTGCAATTCCAAAACCGCCCACCAAGATACTGAACCCTCCGATAATCCAGCCTGCCAGGTTAAAAACCTTGAAAAAAGCATCGAAACGGGTCGAGATTGCACTCACCTCGTTGATGGCAAAATCGTTCTCTTCCATCGGTTTTAACCGGTGGATGCTACGCATAATACCTTCCAATTCGGCCACAAACTGGTCACGATCGGCATTAGGTTTGGCTTTCACATTAATCGTCTGCCCCCGGTCGCGGTTCCGCACATCAATCATGTTCATGGCATACCGTACGGGGATGTGTACCCGCTTGTCCATACTGGTGCCAAACATGTCTTGTCCCTGTTTTTCGTACATCCCCACAATCAGGAACTTATGCCCCATAATCTTGATTGTTTTGCCTAACGGGTTAACCGTTTCAAACAGCCGATGACTGATTTCGTCGCCAAGAATCGCCATGTTAGCGCCTGAATTTGATTCCGATTCGGTAAAATAACGGCCATTGGAAATATTCAGGTTCCAGGTATTTATCAAATCATGGGTAGTAGCCAGTATCTCGGTATTTTCAGCTCTGCTGTTCCCAAATTGTACCGTTTGGTTGAAACCGAAGAAATAAACGGCATTGTCGGTTGTTTTTGAGCGCCGCAAAATTTCTTCCGTTTCTTCGTACTCCGGAACCGGGCGGTTCAGGTAACGCCACCACGGATACTCGGTTTCGCCTTCGGGCGGCGTCCATGGCCATTTCTGAATGTACACCATATTATTCCCCAGTGAATTCAGGCTCGACCGGATATAACCTTCCAGCGAATCGATCACTGTAAAAACAGAAATAATCGCAAAAATGCCAATGGTAATTCCCAATAACGAAAGGAAAGTACGTAGTTTATTACCCTTCAGCGAACCAAAGGCAAACGAAAAACTTTCATATATTAACCGGACAAGAAGCATCTGGTATGTTCTGAAATTTAAATATAGGACAAATCTGCAACACCCCGAATTTTCCTTCTGAAAAATTAGTATCAAATATCTTCTTATTGTTACAAACTATTTTGATTGTGAATAAAAACTTCCTATTTTCAGCCGCGGAAACACGCTAAAAAGTTCAGGGGAGAAAAAAAGTAGGGCTGTTTTTACTATCTTTGTGCACAAAATTCAAAAGCATTATAAATGAGGGAGTTAAAAAAAATCAGATCGGCATTAATTTCAGTATACCACAAAGATAAATTAGACGGAATCATAAAAAAACTGGACCAGCTTGGCGTCCGGTTGTATTCCACCGGAGGCACCCAAACATTTATTGAAGAATTAGGCGTAACAGTAACGGCAGTCGAGCAACTGACCAGTTATCCGTCTATTTTGGGAGGAAGGGTAAAAACCCTGCACCCGAAGGTTTTTGGCGGGATACTTACCCGTCGCGACAATACCGGCGACCAACAGCAGATTGCACAATACGACATCCCGGAAATAGACCTTGTAATTGTTGACCTCTATCCGTTTGAAGAAACCGTTGCATCAGGCGCCGGCGAAGAGGATATTATCGAAAAGATCGATATTGGCGGTATTTCGCTGATCCGGGCAGCTGCCAAAAATTTTAAAGACGTACTGATTGTTTCGTCCCGAAGCCAGTACGAGAAAGTGATTGAACTGCTGAATGAAAAACAGGGAGAAACTTCGATCGAAGACCGCAAGGCGTTTGCCCGTGAAGCATTTGCCACTTCGTCGCATTACGACAGCGCTATTTTTAATTATTTTACCGATGAAACACCGTCGGAAGCCCGGATCAGCCTGAACGGAGGACAAGTGTTACGCTACGGCGAAAACCCACACCAATCGGCCACCTTCTTCAAACTCGACAATTCGGAAACCGTGGTAACTTTGGCCAACGCCGAAGTATTGCAAGGGAAAGCTTTATCGTACAACAACCTGTTAGATGCCGATGCCGCCTGGAAATCGTGCAGCGATGCGTACCATTCGGTTTCACACATTCAGGGCAAAGTAGCTGTTTCGGTTGTCAAACACCTGAACCCTTGCGGTTTAGCTGTGACCAACAAGATCATGAAATCGCTTGAAATGGCCTGGGCCGGCGACCCGGTAAGCGCATATGGAGGAATTATCTGTTTTACAGATACCGTCACTGCCGAAATTGCCAACTGGTTCAGCAACCGTTTTGTGGAAATCATCATTGCCCCCGGTTTTACCCCGGAAGCGCTCGATATTTTCGGTAAAAAGAAAAACCTCCGCCTCTTGGTAACCCCTGTAAAACCCCAGGTAACCGGCGAAAAATTATATCGTTCTATCAGCGGGGGAATGCTGGTGCAGGATGAAGACGAAGGCTTGGAAACCGAATTTAAAAATGTGACGAAAATTCAGTTCAGCAATGATAAAATGAACCTGGCAAAATTTGGGATCACGGCTTGCAAACACTTGAAAAGTAATGCCATTGCATTGGTTACCGAAAATACCGACGGTTCGTTCTGGCTGACAGGGGCCGGAATGGGACAACCCAACCGGTTAGACAGTTTGCGGCACCTTACCATCCCGCGTTTCAACCTGAAAGAAGGGATTAAAATGGAAGAAGCAGTGCTTATTTCCGATGCTTTTTTCCCGTTCCGCGACAGCATTGAAGCCGCCAACCAATACGGCATAAAATATATTGTCGAGCCGGGGGGAAGCATCCGCGACGAAGAAGTGATCGAAGCCTGCGACGAATTTGGCATCGCCATGTTGTTTACCGGCATGCGTCATTTCAAGCACTAAAAATTGTATGTAGTAACCTTTCGGACAACGAAAGACAAATATAAACGCTGAAAAAGATTAACATGGGATTATTTTCATTTCTTACCCAAGAAATTGCGATTGACCTCGGAACAGCCAATACGATCATCATCATGAATGATAAAATCGTGGTTGATGAGCCGTCGATAGTAACGATTGACCTGAAAACCGAAAAATTGGTTGCCATCGGCGAAAAAGCAAGGCAAATGCAGGGAAAAACACATTCGAACCTGAAAACCATCAGGCCACTGAGAGACGGTGTTATTGCCGACTTCAATGCGGCAGAACAAATGATCAGGGGAATGATAAAAATGATCAATCCCAAATCGAGAATGTTTTCCCCCGCGCTGAAAATGGTCGTTTGCATCCCTTCCGGTTCAACGGAGGTGGAGATCAGGGCCGTTCGCGACTCTTCGGAACATGCCGGCGGACGCGAGGTATACATGATCTACGAGCCAATGGCTGCAGCAATCGGTATCGGCCTTGATGTGGAAGCCCCCGAAGGCAACATGGTGGTTGACATTGGCGGTGGTACTACCGAGATTGCCGTTATTTCGCTGGGCGGTATTGTAACCAACAAATCGATCCGTATTGCAGGCGACGACCTTACAGCCGACATCATGGAATACATGCGCCATCAACATAATATAAAAATCGGCGAACGTACTGCCGAAGACATTAAAATCAATGTAGGGTCTGCCCTGTCGCAATTGGACGACCCGCCAGCCGATTATATTGTGCAGGGCCCCAACCAGATGACTGCGCTCCCGATTGAAGTCCCTGTTTCATACCAGGAAATCTCGCACTGTCTTGAAAAATCAATTTCAAAGATTGAAACTGCCATACTGAGCGCACTCGAACAAACTCCCCCCGAACTGTATGCCGACATCGTGAACAAAGGCATTTGGCTTGCAGGTGGCGGCGCATTGCTCCGGGGACTGGCAAAACGTTTAACGGAAAAGATCAACATCCAGTTCCGTGTAGCGGAAGACCCGCTCAGGGCGGTTGCAAGAGGTACCGGAGTAGCCCTTAAAAATGTGGATAAATTCTCCTTCCTGATCAGGTAACCTGCAAAAGGAAGGGCATCCTTCCCTGAAAAATGAGAAATGTATTACGGCTTATATTACGCTACCATTCGTTTTTGCTGTTCCTTTTTTTTGAAATCATTTCATTGATTTTGATTGTCAGGTACAACAATTACCAGCGTGTGAAATTTCTCAATTCGGGCAACAACCTGATCGGTTCAATTTACGAATTCAACAATTCGATAAACGACTATTTTCATCTGAGACGTATTAACGATGAACTGGCCGGCCAAAATGCACTGTTACGGAACCTGCTCCAGGAACAGGTAGCCCGACGTGTAGAAAGCCGGATGGAAAAAGACAGCCTGAGCGAAAAATTGTTCGTTTATACCTCCGCCTTAGTGGTCAACAACTCGGTAAACAAACAATACAATTACCTCACTCTCAACAAGGGATACATGCACGGCATCAAACCCGACATGGGGATTATTTGTTCCGATGGGGTGGTTGGTGTTATCAATCACGTTTCAAAAAATTATTCAACTGGTATCTCTTTGTTAAATAAACGACTTTTTATTTCTGCAAAAATAAAAAACAGCGGTACTTACGGATCGCTTGTGTGGGAAGGAATAAGTTACAAAAAGGCACTACTGCGCGAAATTCCGATACACATTCCGGTTACAGTGGGCGATACCGTTGTTACCAGCGGTTATTCGGCCATTTTTCCTCCGGAAATAATGATTGGTACCATCCAGAATTATGAGATACGGAACGGTGAAAATTATTATACGATTGACGTGGACTTGTCGACCAATTTCAAAGCCATCAGTTACGTCGATATTGTGCAGAATATAAAGCAGATCGAAATCCGCCAGTTAGAAAAGAAAAACGAGAATGATTAAGGACCTGATAAAATATACCATTATGTTTATTGTCCTGATACTGGTCCAGGTACTGGTACTGAACAACATTCAGTTCAGCGGGTATATCAATCCTTTCCTGTATGTGTTATTTATCCTGCTCCTGCCCTTTCAAACCCCTGTTTACCTATTATTGTTTCTGGGTTTTATCCTGGGACTTAGCATCGACATATTCAGCAACACGCCGGGGATACACAGTTCGGCTACTGTTTTTCTTGCTTACATCCGTCCGTATGTACTCGAATTGCTGTCAGGGCGCGACAGCCAGGAGAAAGGTTTTTCTCCCCGGATTAAAGTACTGGGACTCGCCTGGTTCCTGAAATATACGGTAATCCTGGTGCTGTGCCATCACATTTTCCTTTTTTATGTCGAGGTATTTACTTTCAGCGGGGCATTTTATACTTTGCTCAGAAGTTTGTTAAGTTCCGTTTTATCGATAATTTTGGTGATCATTAGTCAGTACATCATCTTTAAAAATTAGGTCGCCAGGTGGATCCGTATTCTAAACGAAGATTTTTTCTTAATGCTTTTTTTATCATAATAGGGATACTCTTTGCATTAAAGCTGTTTTTCATTCAGGTAATTAGTCCTGAATACAAGCAATATGCGACCCGGAATATCCTGAGGCCTGAGGTTATTTACCCGGCCCGGGGCCTGATTTATGACCGCAAAGGGAAACTGCTGGTACAAAATAAAGCGGCATATGATCTCCTGGTCACACCACGCGAAGTGAAACCGTTTGACACCTTAGAGCTTTGCAATATCCTCCAGATTGAAAAATCGGAACTGCGCGAAGAGTTGAAAAAGGCAAAAAGTTATTCCAGTTACAAACCGTCGGTTATCGTAAAACAAATTTCCCCAAAAACATATGCACCGCTCCAGGAAAAATTATACAAATACCAGGGGTTCTTTGTGCAGACCCGTACGTTACGCGAATATCCCCGGGAAATTGCCGGTCATGTGCTGGGCTACATCAGCGAAGTAACACAAAAAGACATTGACAAGGATCATTATTATAAACCGGGCGACTACATCGGGTCACAGGGTTTGGAAGAATCGTACGAAGAATATTTACGCGGCAGAAAAGGGATCAGCCATTTTCTGGTGGATGTGCACAACCGTAAAAAAGGCAGTTACAACGAAGGGAAAATGGATACTGCAGCAATCCTGGGTAAAAATCTGCTTTCGACGCTGGATGCCGATTTGCAGGAGTATGCCGAAATGTTGCTGCAAAATAAGAAAGGCACCGTTGTTGCCATAGAACCGGCAACCGGAGAAGTGTTGGTTTGTGCCAGCGCCCCCTCGTATGATCCCAATCTGCTGGTGGGGCGCGAACGGAGTGGAATTTATGCACAACTGGCCGCCGATACGTTGAAACCATTGATCAACCGTGCTATTTCCGCATTCTATTCGCCAGGGTCTACTTTTAAATCAATCAATGCTTTAGTTGCTTTTCAGGAAAATGTAATTACCCCGGAAACCTGCTTCCATTGTTCCGGCCCGGGATCAAAACCAATCAAATGCACCCATTTTCATACCCCGTCGGTCAATGCGCTGATCGGAATACGGGAATCCTGCAACCCCTATTTCTGGAATGTTTTCAGGTCGATTATCGGGAAATCCCGTAACTCCGAATCGGGCTACAATGTGTGGCGCAACCATGTGATGAGTTTCGGGCTGGGGCAAAAAATAAATTATGAACTGATCGGACTGGGGCCAGGCCTTGTTCCTGAAAGTGAATATTACAATAAAATATATGGGAAAGGAAGATGGACAGCAATGACGATCCGTTCAATGGCAATCGGACAGGGAGAACTTTCGGTAACCCCTTTCCAGATGGCCAATATGGCTGCCGTAATCGCCAACAGAGGGTATTATATCGAACCTCATTTTGTTCGTTCTGTCCAGGAGGATGATAATGAATACCGAAGCTTAGAATTTGCAAAAAAGCAATGTACGATCGACCCGAAACATTTCGGCGTACTTATCGAGGGGATGCAGTCGGTAGTGGAAGAAACCTCATCGGGGGCGTACAATGTGGCGGTTGACAGTATTACCATCTGCGGGAAAACCGGCACGATTGAAAACCCTTCAGGTTCCGACCATTCGGCATTTATAGCTTTTGCCCCAAAAGAAAATCCCAGAATTGCAATCTCCGTTTATATTGAAAACGGCGTTTGGGGCGCGCGCTATGCCGCGCCAATAGCCAGTTTAATTATCGAGAAATACATAAAAGGGAAAATCCCTCCCAAACATCTGGGACGGGAACAACGAATGAGAGACGCAAATCTGCTAAACCCGGTTCAACCAAAATAATTCAAAACGATGGCAAAGCGAAACAGTCTATGGGCAAATCTTGATTGGACGAGCGTCACAATTTATTTACTGATGGTGCTCCTGGGTTGGATCAATATTTATGCTGCCGTTTATAACGAAGAGCACAAAAGTATTTTTGATTTTAGCCAGCGGTACGGGAAACAGGCAATCTGGATCGTTGCTGCATTTTTCATTGCCATTGCTATTATCGTTACCGACTCGCGGGTTTTTGTGTCGTTTGCCTATCCGATTTATGCACTGATAATCTTTCTTTTAATAGCTGTTCTCTTGTTTGGGACAGAAATCAAGGGGGCCCGGTCATGGTTTCAGATCGGGAGCTTTGCCTTGCAGCCTTCCGAATTTGCCAAGCTTGCCACAGCCCTGGCCTTATCAAAATACCTGAGCAGCTTCAATTTTAAAATCCATTCGGTAAAGTCGCTGCTGATTGTCGGGATTATTCTGTTGTTCCCGGTACTTCTTATTTTTCTTCAGAATGACACCGGCTCAGCTCTTGTATTTTTCGTTTTTTTACTTGTTTTATACCGGGAGGGGATGACCGGCACTGTTTTGTTTTTCGGATTCTTGTTTGCCCTTTTATTTGTGTTCACACTTGTGCTCTCACCGTTAAACACTGCTTTTCTGTTAGTTTTTGGTGCTTTTGTGACCAGTTTCTTTGTTACCCGTAATTACAAAGAAAGCTTACGGGGAATGGCCATCGCCGGATTGATTTACAGTTTCATCTGGGGAACTTGTTTCCTGCTGAAATTAGACATCGGGGCAATAAGCATTCTTTTAATTTCGCTCGCCATTTCAGCACTCATCTTTTCAGTTTATGCCATCCGGAAAAGAATGAAGAACCTGCTGCTTATTATCGGGTTCCTGATCGGTTCCATGTTTTTTATTTTATCTGTCGATTATGTTTTCAACAATGTACTTGAAAAGCATCATCAATCCCGTATTAACGAATTACTGGGAATTGAATCCAATCCGTTAGGCGCCGGATACAATGTGAACCAATCGAAAATTGCCATCGGTTCCGGTGGTTTCTTCGGGAAAGGATTTCTGAACGGCACACAAACCAAGTTCGATTTTGTGCCCGAACAAAGCACCGATTTTATTTTTTGCACAGTGGGTGAAGAATGGGGGTTTATCGGCACCACCTCTGTCATCGGGCTTTTTCTTTTGTTATTTACCCGAATACTGAGGCTGGCCGAAAAGCAACGGACAAAATTCAGCCGCATTTACGGATATTGCGTAGCCTGTATCCTGTTTTACCATTTTGCCATCAATATTGGGATGACCATCGGGTTGGCGCCGGTAATCGGGATCCCGCTCCCGTTTTTTAGCTATGGGGGTTCGTCGTTATGGTCGTTTACCATTCTTCTCTTCATTTTTTTGCGCCTCGATGCCAGCCGTTTCGAGCAATTAGGATTTTAAAAGTCCCATTGTCAGAGGTTTAAATTTGGCCGTCCCCTCTTTTTTTAGTAAATTGTGTCGGCTTTTCAAGAGGGGGTTCATGATTTTAATCCTTTTCCTATCACCTGTCAGGATTATTATCTTCTTGTGAAACAATCATTTCCCCTTACTTATAGTCATCAGTGATAAATCAATTAAAAACCGAATGACATGAAGTACTTTGCTTATACCCTTAACAATTTCCGGGATATTCCTCAAATTTCGGCATTATCGGAAGAACAAAAATTTGTTATTGAAGTGGTGGGGACCGTTCTTCCGTTTAAAACCAGCAATTATGTAGTAGACAGGTTAATTGACTGGGACAATTTTGAGAATGACCCGTTTTTCATCCTGAATTTTCCACAGAAAAAGATGCTTTCGGAAAAGCATTTCAATACCATCGCAAACCTGATCCGAAATAAGGCTGACCGCCCGGCAATACGAAAAACAGCCGATCATATCCGCATGGAGCTGAACCCGAACCCTGCCGGACAGGAATACAATGTGCCTGAATTAGACGGGATACGGCTGCAGGGAATTCAACATAAATACAAAAAAACCATGTTGGTTTTTCCGGCGCAGGGACAAACCTGCCATGCCTATTGCACCTTTTGTTTTCGCTGGCCGCAGTTCGCCCTGAACGACTTCAAATTTTCGATGAAAAGTTCCGACACAATGGTACAATATATTGAAGCCCATCCGGAAATATCGGACATTTTATTTACCGGGGGCGATCCGGCAGTAATGAGGACCAAACATTTCAACCATTATTTTAATGCGATTCTCAATTCGAAATCTTCGCATATCCGTTTCATTCGTATTGGCACCAAAGCGCTGACATACTGGCCTCACCGTTTTACAACCGACAGCGACGCCGGTGAATTGCTGGAACTCTTCAAAAAAGTGACAGACCGGGGTATCGGGATTTCGGTAATGGCCCATTTTAACCACCCGAAAGCGCTTCGGACAGAAGAAGTGCGGGAAGCCATTGCCCGGCTGAGAGAGGCAGGGGTACAAATCCGTTCACAATCGCCGATCATGAAACACATTAACGACAAACCTGCAATTTGGGCCGACATGTGGAGAGAACAGGTGAACCTCGGGATCACCCCCTACTACATGTTTATTGCCCGCGATACGGGTGCACAGGATTATTTTGCGGTGACCCTCGAACGTGCCTGGAAAATTTATACCGAAGCCTACAAAAACGTGAGCGGCCTTTGCCGTACCGTACGCGGCCCCTCCATGTCGTGCGGCCCCGGGAAAGTACATGTGGTGGGGATAACCAAAATACAGGACGAGAAAGTTTTTGTGCTGAAGTTCATTCAATCGCGCGATGAACAATGGGTCAATCAACCGTTTTTTGCCAAATATAATCCCAATGCCATCTGGATCACCGACCTGGAACCCGCATTTGGAAAAGACCGGTTCATGTTTGAAAACGACAGCGATTTGAAACGGAACTCGGCATAAACAGGCGGACGGAAAAATCAAATCCTGAATTCAGAAGGATCGATTTAGAAATCATTGGGAAATGTCCGGGTTTTTGTCCGCTGTAAATTGATCCCCGATTTCTTCCGTGAAATGAATGATCTCCTGAAAAAATGCCACAAAACGGGTTCTCAGAAAATCGTAATTTTCATAGAGTACCGTTTTCGCATGAAGGCTTTCGGAAGGCAACGAGGTGTAATTGCCCATGATTTCGATAGCGCGGGTGATCCCGTCGATTTCGGCATACGACTGAAGCCGCTTGCTTTGGATCAGAAAGGGAAGGAATTGTTTGACCGGGGCCGGGAGCAAAAAGAAATGCTTTAACAGGACTGCATGGACATGGCGGGTAAAATCTTTTAACTGCTGATCGGAATAATTATCCCACAGACTGGCCAGGAAATGGTCGAAATACAGGTCAACCACAATTCCCGAATACCGCCGGAAAACGGGGCGCAGCAGGTCGGCACATTCTTTTACTATGGGGTGGTTGTCGGTAAACGAGTCGATCTGCCGGTGCAGCAGAATGCCGGTCCTGATTTCTCCGGGATACGACAAATATTGCTTCCCTTTCACATGGTCGCCGATAAAATTACCCACTTTTACCCCGTCGGAGCTACCCGATAAATACAAATGTGCCAAGAAGTTCATTGCCTGTTTTCCAATGGGGACAAAAATAGGGGATTTTTATTCAACCTGACAATTCTGAAAAGCGGATCAAACTAAATTCGTTCATTCATCCGAAGATAATTTGTTTTTTAATGGGCAGATGGAACTCGTATGATGAATTTTTATCCGTATCTGTCAGTTTTGACGAATCATACTCGTTTCATTTATACTATTTTTAGAACTTTAAAAATATACCATGATGGCTAAAATTGTTGCATACGGGGAATTGCTCTGGGACCTGCTCCCTTCGGGCAAAGTGCTGGGCGGGGCGCCGGCCAATTTTATCTTCAGGATCAATACATTCGGCGACGAGGGGGTGCTGATCACCCGGTTAGGCAACGATGAACCAGGCAAAAAAGCACGGGAAGCAGTAATTGCCATTGGCCTTTCGGACGAGCATATTCAAACCGACTACGAATTTCCGACCGGCACGGTAAATGTAAAAATTGATGCGAAAGGCAGTCCCGAATTTACCATTATCCGCGATGTGGCGTACGACCACATCGAGCTGTCGTCGGAAATGACGGAACAGGTACGGCAGGCCGACTGCCTGTATTTTGGTTCGCTGATACAACGCTACGGAATATCAAAAAATACACTGCGGGAACTGGTTAAAGAATCGGGCAATGCCATTAAATTTCTCGACATCAACCTGCGAAAAGATTGCTACACCCGCGAAACCATCAGGGAAAGCCTGGCTACAGCCAATATCTTAAAAATTAACGACGAAGAACTGTTTCAGGTAAAGCTGCTTACCGGTCTCTACTGTAACGACATCCGGAATATGGCGGGGGAACTGGTTTCGCGCTTCGGGATCGACCTGGTACTGGTAACCCTCGGGGCCAAAGGCGCATTCCTGATCAGCAGAAATAACGATATGTGTTACTCTGCCGGGCACAAGGTAAAGCTGGTCGACACGGTAGGATCGGGCGATGCTTTTTCAGCCGGGTTCATCCATTCGTACCTTTCCGGCGAAAATTTACAGGCTTCCCTCGATTTCGGGAATGCTTCGGGGGCACTGGCCGCAACCACCAAGGGGGCTACCGTCCCGTTCAGCAAAACCGATGTGCTGAACTTTATGGAACAGTCTCACGAACGGGTTACTCACGAGTTGTTCGTGTCATTTCAATAATGTATTTCCAATGAATGAGTTTTATGAAAACAACCGGGAATTGTCTCGCTTACTCAGCGAATGGGGTAAAAATACGCCCCTTTTTGTCAGACAAAAAGACCCGGCTAAAGATTAGAGAGGAGATATCAAAATATTTTCTGTGTTCATCAGAACATTTTAATAAATTCCTTGGTTATATATTCATATAATAAAAAAAAAAGAAAGAACATGACAACCAGGCCACAGCCGACCGGCCCTATTTCTATAATAAAAAATGGATGTGATATTACAGACTATGTGTAGAAAACAAGTTGCCAATAACCATAACTTATAAGATAAAAATAGAATGAAAAAATTACAATTATGTATTTCATTCCTGTTTATTGCCGGCTTTTTTGCAGCCCGGGCGCAGGAGTCAGTTACAGTCTCAGGAGGAGGGGCCTCTGGTAACGATGGTTCGGTGAGCTATTCGGTAGGCCAGATCGTGTATACCACCCATACAGGATCGACAGTCAGCCTTGCACAAGGTGTACAGCAGCCATACGAGATTTCAGTAGTAACAGGGCTGAATGATGTGTCGGACATTCAGCTTGATTTATCGGCCTATCCAAATCCTACCGTCGATGTCCTTCGTTTAAGAATGAACAGGAGTTGACCATCTCCCGTTTTTAGTTTTCAAAATTTAGTAAAAGGCTTAACTGTCCGTCATTAGGAGATGGATCTGATTGAGGAAGGAAAGCCCTTGGTGTCATATTGGCCAGCAATACTTTTATTAT
>JAVEYG010000006.1:0-145983 GCA_034003625.1 Prolixibacteraceae bacterium
ATAACCGTGCATTTGCTTTAAAGACAAGTGCTTTCTTTTCTTTTGTCTGTAGTTCTAAAAATTATTGATTTTAAACAACATATGGGCTTTAAAGGCTCATTTAATAGAAATTATTTACGTATGAAACCAATAATCAAAATCCTGTCTCTTTTTGTATTAATGACTGGTGTAACAGGCTGGCTCTATGCCCAGAATGTGTCCGGGACATACCAGACCGATTTCAAAGAAATGACGCTGCAACAAAACGGCAATCAGGTTACCGGAACCTATGAACACAGCGGCGGGCGCATAGAAGGTACACTTTACGGGAATACCCTCACCGGCTGGTGGTATCAGACCAATGGCAAGGGGCGTTTCGTTTTTGTTTTCAACAACGATTGCTCGGCTTTCACCGGCAAATGGAGTTATGGCGATGCCGAACCTTCGAGTGCATGGAATGGAAAAAGACCTGGCACTGGTACAGCCCCAACGCCCCCAACCGGGTCCCCTGTTTCGCTACCTGCCCCCGAGGGGGAGGAAATCTTCAATAACTGGAACAAAGCCGGGGTCAACAACAATCCGTCGGGAACGACTTATTTTTATTTGCCTCGCCAAACAACCATCACCCGGATAACAAATTACCACTGGAACAATGGCAGGGGACAAACACCCGGGCAAATCGGGTTAAAAGGGCCCGACGGACGGAGCTATGGCCCATGGAATGCCGTTGGCACAAGCGGAACCGGTGGAGCCCATAATGTAAACTGGCTTGTTTCCCCCCACATTACGCTTCCTGCCGGTCTCTACCAGGTGACCGACAGCGACAATGCTACCTGGTCGAACAATTATGGTTCGCACGGGTGCGGTTTCACATCTGTTCATGGAAAATAAACCCAGTTGCAGATACCTTTTTTGACAGGCATATATTTCCCTATCAACATCCGTTGAAAACTTCCTGTTGCGGGTTCTTCTGAAAACATTTACCTTCGGTGGACGTTTTTTATCTGAAAAAACAGAACCGGAAGGACGGATTATGAAACAATATCTTGATTTACTTGACCATGTGTTGAAAAACGGTACGGAAAAACAAGACCGTACAGGAACAGGGACCATCAGCGTGTTTGGCTACCAGATGCGTTTTAACCTGGGCGAAGGGTTTCCGGTGCTGACGACCAAGAAGTTACACCTGAAATCGATTATTCACGAACTGTTGTGGTTCCTGACGGGCGACACCAATATAAAATACCTGACTGACAACGGTGTGCGTATATGGAACGAATGGGCAGACGAAAATGGCGATCTTGGCCATATTTACGGCTACCAGTGGCGGTCGTGGCCTACTCCCGATGGCGGGCATATCGACCAGATTTCGGAGGTGGTGAACAGCATCCGTAACAATCCCGACTCGCGCCGGCACTTAGTGAGCGCCTGGAATGTGGGCGAGCTCGACAAGATGAACCTGCCGCCCTGCCATCTTTTGTTTCAGTTTTATGTAGCCGACGGGAAACTGTCCTGCCAGTTGTACCAGCGTAGTTGCGACGTGTTCCTAGGAGTGCCCTTCAATATCGCATCCTACGCTTTGCTGACCATGATGATGGCGCAGGCAACCGGCCTGCAACCCGGCGATTTTGTATGGACCGGCGGCGATGTCCATATTTACCAAAACCATTTGGAACAAGTAAAATTGCAGTTGACCCGCGAACCGATGAAACTTCCGCAGATGAAAATTAACCCGGAAGTGAAAAGCATTTTCGATTTTAAATTCGACGATTTTGAATTGGCTGGTTACGAATCGCACCCACATATCCCGGGGAAGGTATCAGTATAAAAAATTTTAATAGTGGGGGTTTCGCTCAAAGTGAAAGCTTCACGTGCTTTAACCGAAACATATGATCCACAAAAATATTTCCATCATTGTTGCTATTGCGCAAAATTTTGCTATCGGTAAGAACAACAATTTGTTGTTTCATTTGCCCACCGATTTGAAACGTTTCAAGCAAATTACTAACGGCCACGCAATGATTATGGGCCGCAATACCTTGTTGTCGCTGCCCAAATGGCCATTGCCCAATCGCCGCCACATTGTAATTACTGACAAGCCGGATGACCGGTTCGAGGGTTGCGAAGTGGTTTTCTCGATTGACGAGGCCATTGAAAAAGTAAAAAACGAAGACGAAGTTTTTATCATCGGGGGGGGCATGATCTATCAGCAATTTTACCCGCTGGCAAGGAAACTATATCTTACCCTGGTGCATAAAGATTTTGAGGCCGACACATTTTTCCCCGAAATCAATTACAACGAATGGGAAGAACTGGCATGTGAAGACCTGCACGACGAACAAAACGGTTTCGATTATTCGTACCTCGATCTGAAGCGGAAATAAAAACAGGCTTTTCCTATACGCATGAACATTTGAAAAATAAGCCTTTTCAACCGGTGGGCTTCATCGATCGTTTCACACCAGGTAATCCCGATTGCCTGTCACGAAACAGACTATAATTCTGTCTTCAGCGAAGCATCTATTCCCAGCCTCTTTTCGGGATTTTGCAACTCCTTCGTTGTCACTATTCTCATCCCGTTCTCTAATTTTTGTGTTCATGGTGATAAATTATTCGATTTTTATAAACTTTTAGCTGCTATACTCTTTTACAGGCAAAAATCATCTCCACCCAAAATTATTTCCTGTTGTTCAGACGAAAACCCGTAAAATTCAAAGAGAGGGCGGGTTACCGGAAGCTGTCAACAATGAAATCAACGATGAGAAAACACAAAACGACAGCAACATAATAAATGTTAAAAAACACAAATACTTGATTTTTTCACAATGTTGCCATATATTGTTTGAAATTCATGTCCAAACCCTGTTCCCAATGTAATTACAGCAAAATAGGATGATAGTGATTAGCTTGACATGCATAAAAGTTGAGAAATGGTATTACAATATATTTACCGATATGAATCATAAACTATGGATATCTTTCCCAAAGAAATTATAAACGAAACAAGTGAAAAGCACTTTTTTCGTTTTTCCCGGCAGTCGGGGATTATTTACCTCACATTCATTGTCCTTCTTATTCTCGTATTTGCCACCCTTCCATTGGTTGAAATTGATATCTCCGTACAAAGTCGTGGGATTATTCGGTCGAAAGATGAGGCTAATAAATTATTTTCACCGATAACCGGACAAATTGAGCGAATTGCAATTTCTGAAAATCAACAGGTGAGGAAAGGAGATACACTAATTTGGTTCAGAAAGAATAAATTGACTGAAACCATTTCGTTTTTGGAAAGAAAAACAAATGAATTGCAAAATTTTATTGATGACATAGAAAATATTCTGGATTTCAGATATCAAAAATTGACTTCTCCCAAATACATAAGTGATCATGCCAGGTACAGACAAAAATTAAGGGAATTTGATTTGCAAATCGATCAACTTCGACGAGATTTTGAGCGAACGAAAAGCTTGTATGAGAAAGCGGTGATTCCAAGAGCAGAATATGAACAGAAAGAATTCGACTTTCAGCAGAAAAAGGAAGAGAAAGGCCTTTTTGTGGCACAAAACCGTAGTGAATGGAATACTGCCTTAACCCAATTTAAGACAGAAAAGATATCGGTTGACGCAGAAAAGAAGCAACGCCAGATGGAAGAAGAATTTTATTCTATCGTTGCCGGGATTGATGGCTATATCAGTGGTTTTTCAGGAATTACTGCCGGTGATTTTGTTCTTGCCAATCAGCAAATCGCCAACATCGCACCAACCGAAAACCTAATTGTGGAAAGTTATGTCCCGACGGGAGATATTGGTTATTTGCACTCAGGAACGAAAGCCCGCTTTCAGGTTGATGCTTACAATTATAACGAATGGGGGTTGGCAACCGGGGAAGTAATTGATATTTCGAACCAACCTATTCAGACAAATGGTTCTTATGTCTTCAAAGTAAAATGTTGCCTCGATCAAAATTTTCTCATGCTTAAATCGGGTTGCCGGGGCCAATTAAAGAACGGATTGACATTAACATCCCGGTTCAAGGTTGCCAGACGTAGTTTGTTTCAATTATTATACGACAAAGCTGATAACTGGATGAACCCCAAAATGTTGGCAAATAAAACGGATGGGCAATGAGTATAAAAATAAAACAACACGATATTACTGATTGCGGCGCGGCATGTCTGGTTTCTGTCGCGGCACACTATAAACTAAAATTGCCCATTTCTAAAATCAGACAATGGGCTGGTACCGATAAAAAAGGTACTAATGCGTGGGGGTTGATTAAAGCTGCAGAAAAAATGGGATTTTCGGCAAAAGGGGTTAGGGGCGATGTCTCTGCCCTGCCGGAAGTCCCTGTCCCCTGCATTGCTCATCTGGTTGTTAAACAGCGCTTGCAGCATTATGTGGTTGTTTATAAAATCGGGAAAGATTTTGTTGAGCTGATGGATCCGGGCGACGGAGAAATACATAAGAAAGCAATAGCGGATTTTTCCAAAGAATGGAGTGGGGTACTTATTCTTCTTTCTACTAACAACGATTTTATTTCACGCAATGAGAAAGTTTCCAATCTTACCCGTTTCTCGTTTCTTCTCAAACCTCACAAAGCAATTTTGATGCAGGCTTTGGCTGGCGCCATTGTTTATACTATACTGGGGCTTTCTACTTCCGTGTACATTCAAAAAATTACTGATTTCGTATTGGTTGACGGCAACCGGAACCTGCTTAACCTGCTAAGTGTCGGGATGATTGTTATTTTACTGGTGCAGATTTTTATCGGAGTGATGCAAACCATATTTGTGCTGAGAACCGGCCAACTCATTGATGTTCGTTTGATACTGGGTTATTACAAGCATCTGTTGAAATTACCCCAGCGCTTTTTCGATACAATGCGTACCGGCGAGATCATTTCGCGAATAAACGATGCCGTGAAAATCAGGGCATTTATTAATGATACCATGATCAGCTTGATTGTGAATGTGTTTATTGTAATTTTCTCATTCTGCCTGATGTTTCTGTACAGTGCAAAACTGGCTTTGATAATGGGCATCATCATTCCCTTGTATGCGTTGATTTATTGGGTAACGAATATGCTGAACCGAAAAAGGGAGCGCAAAATCATGGAAAATGCCGCCGAATTGGAAACACAACTGGTTGAATCGCTCAATGCTGCTAAAACAATCAAGCAATTAAACCTTGAAGAATTTAATAACCTAAAAACGGAATTACGTTTTATCCGTTTGTTGGAAAGTACATACAAGTCGGGGCTGAATGGAATTTTCTCGTCCTATTCGTCGCAATTTCTCAGTCGCGTATTTACTATTGTCCTGTTGTGGGTCGGTGGGTATTTTGTCATCGACAGGGCAATCACCCCGGGTGAACTGATGTCGTTTTATGCATTAGTGGGGTATCTGACAGGTCCGGTAAGTTCGCTCGTTGGCATGAATAAAACGTTGCAAAATGCAGGAATTGCTGCCGACCGCTTGTTTGAGATTATGGATTTGGAACGTGATGAGGAAGAAAACACGATTGAAATTGCCCCAAACATGCTGGGTAATATTGTATTCAAAGATGTTTCGTTTAGTTACGGAACCCGGGTCGATGTTTTTGAGAATTTCAATTTGCAGATTGAAAGAGGAAAACTAACCGCAATTATTGGTGAGAGTGGTTCGGGGAAAAGCACTATTGCTGCTCTGCTGCAGGCGCTTTATCCCTTGAACGAAGGACACATTTATATTGGCGATGTAAATATTAAATACGCTTCGGCTGAAAGTCTCCGTAAAACAGTAGGTATTGTACCACAAAACCTCGATTTGTTTGCAGGCAGCGTGATCGAAAACATTGCGATTGGCGAATTTGCTCCTGATATGGAACTGCTTTTGAAAATATGCAAACAACTGGGCATTACTGCTTTCATCGAAAAATTGCCCGGCGGATTTAATACTTATGTAGGTGAACACGGAGCAACCCTCTCTGGCGGACAAAAGCAACGCCTGGCGATTGCCCGAGCCCTTTACCGCCAGCCCGAAATCCTGATACTGGACGAAGCCACTTCGAACCTCGATTCTGATTCTGAATACTTTGTACAGCAAACCATCAGGCAGCTTATTGCAGAAGGCAAAACTGTAATCCTAATTGCCCACCGGCTGAGTACCGTTCTTGATGCGGATAAAATTGTGGTGCTGAAAGACGGGAAAGTAATGGAACAAGGTTGTCACACCGAACTATTTGAGGCCAACGGCTACTATTACCGGATGTGGAAACGGCAAATGCCTGTGCGAGTAGTTAGTAGTGAGATTTGAGTAATGAGAAAAACAAAAATACGATGAACAAATTATTACAGCAAATTGAATTGATTGAACGGATTGACCAATTAATTCGCCTCAGGGCAACCGGAACGCCAAAAGCTCTGGCTCAACGATTGGGTGTGTCCGAAGCATCCCTTTATCGGGTGATTGATACCATGAAAGAAATGGGGGCTCCGGTTGAATTTTGCATTCGTCATCAAAGCTATGTTTATTTCAACGATGTGAATTTTATGTGTGGTTTTTTCCTGAAAGAATTATCATATCGAGAAGCGCAAAAAGTAAACGGCGGATTTCAAAATTTAGCGTACTTGGTGAATTTTTAAGCAAAAATTTTCTCACTCTCAAATTTTGAGAGTAGGGTATTGTAAACTTGTATTTGAGTTTCGTGCACAAAAACTTAGGCGTTAACCGAAAAGCCTGAAAAAGAGTAGGGAAATTTTAATACTTTTAGATTATGAAAGAGTTAGAAAAAAAATGAACTAAAAGAAACTAATGGAGGTTGGTTTTGGTTAGGAATGTTAGGAGGCTTTATCTATGATTGCATCTCTGATCCAGAAACATGTTTTGCAGGATTTAAAGATGGTTACAACAGTAACTAATTATGAAATTATGAAAAAAAATAATGAAACATTTGATGGATGTTTAACAGAGTTAATTGATGTTGAACTAAGAGCTATTAATGGCGGATCCCCATTGTCTTATTGGGTATTTTGGGTATTGGGAAATATGGCAGATACTCCAAATAGGGTAAGAGAAACTGGCACAAATCCTGTACTTCTATTTAGTTAATTACTTATGTGAAAGCTTATGGCATATTACACCATAGGCTTTCAATTCTACTCACTCATATCTTATTTGCCAAAGATATTTTAGTTAAATGCTACATATAAATTACCGAATGATAAAAAATAAGATTTCACTAATAATAAGCTTCTCATTGTTTGCATCGGGAATATTATTATCATATACATATAGACCCTTTATATATGACAACAGACTTTACGATTATCATATTGCAGATACAATCGGGAGCTTAATCTGTGTTCCAACTAGTGTTTTCTTTTTGTATTCCTTTTCTAAAACAAAAAATTCCTTTAATATATTAATATTAAAGTTTGCAATTTGTTTTATTTTATACGAATTTTTATCCTTGACAAAACTTCATGGCGTTTTTGACTTTTATGATATAATAGCTATTTTAATTAGTGCGGGGGGGTTACATCTATTTCATTGGCTTTATAAAACATATAAGCTAATAAAAAACAAATAGTTGGCCTAATTCCCACTTTTTCTAGTAAATTCAAGAATCTGGGAGCGAATTTGAAATTTCCACCTATTGATTATAGATTTTTTAACTTCGGGGTCAGATATATGATTAGCAGGAACACATAAATGCTTAGCCAAGAGGTTAACCATTTCAGAAGCCTCGCTTTATCGTTTGATTGATAGATGAAAGAAATGGGCGCGCCGATAGAATTCAGTATCTGTCACCAAAGCTATGTTTATTCCAGTGATGTGAATTTTATGTGTGGTTTTTTCCTGAAAGAATTATCATATAAAGAAGCGCAAAAAGTAAACGGCGGATTTCAAAATTTTGCGTACTTGGTGAATTTTTAAGCAAAAATTTTTTCACTCTCAAAATTTGAGAGTAGGGTATTGTAAACTTGTACCTGTAACGTTACTGTGCCAAAACTTCCGGCACATAAAATAAAGGAAGCAAAACAAAATTTCTTAATTTTAGAATTTAAAGATTATGAAAGAATTGAATAAAAATGAACTGATGGCGGTTCAAGGTGGAGGAATAAAAGAGTACTTACTGGAGAAATTGGCAGATATCTTTGTTAATGAGATTTTTGACTATGTAGTTTCTGGTGACTATTCCCGGGATTTAGCCCGTATGCCTGGAGCGGCAGATGCAATGATGATGTCTTTACATTAGATTTATAAAGAAATACATACTGCTCCATTTTCATGGAGCAGTATGGCAATAGATATCTGACAATGAGGTTTTTAAGTAAATTTGAAGCAAAAATGTTGAAATTTCCGACATTGACAGTGTCTGTTATCTTTACCCTATTACTACTTTTTGTTTCATTTGTACTGGGGCTAATATTTGATATGGTTGGATTAGGAGAACAGGACAAACCGAACATGTTTTTTGAAAGTGTAATATCTGCTATTTATTATTTTATTATTTGGATATTGATCTCTCCTGTTTTTGAAACAGCCATTTTCCAACTTATTCCTTATGCACTATTCAAGAGATATTCTAATTTTGATAGAAACAGATGGATTACGATCATTATTTCTGGTTTTTTCTTTAGTGTCGTTCATTTGTATAGTATTTATTATTTTATTTTGACATTTTTGGGTGGAATAATATTAATGTATCTTTTCTTGATGAGAGTAAAAATTAATGAAAAGAATGCATTTGTAACAGTCGCATTGACTCATATGCTTAGAAATTTTGTTTCATTTATTTTGATATGTTTAAGACTCTGTTAATGTGTGCTTCTGTTTGTTTTAGAGCCTTACTTTGGTGGGTTTTATGATTCTTTACCTGTCATCCGCAATCGATAATTTAGCAGGAAGAGGATTTAATACTCTTGCTAATTAAAAAGCAAAACTATGAGAAAAACAAAAAGAAAGTCATTGTACAAAACATACATAGTGGGAATTTCATTCGTCATTTTTTATTTTATTTTTCATAACTGGGACAAGATCGAAAAACTAATTGGAAAGATTTTCTGATTTCATTTTTTGAAACAATAGTGATTCTTTGGGGCCTTTCAACGTGAATGGAGAATAAAAGAAACTGGAATAAATTTCTATTTCATCACCATGTCAACAAAAAACAATCTTTCTTCAGAAATGCCTGTATGGGCAAGAATAGCAACATTTATTATTTCCTTTATAATGTTGGCTGGGATTTTTCAGGTTTTTGGGGCGTTAATCGCAGGAATAGGCCTTATGGATTTGCAATTTATAAATTTGCTGACACTTGACCAGTTAATTGTTCTTCAGGTTTCAGGCCTATTTGCTTGTTTAATAATCACTTATATTTACAGAAAATATATTGATCGTCAATCTCTTTTTTCTTTAGGTTTTGCATTGCACGGATATTACAAAGACTTGCTGATCGGGTTTATTATTGCATTGTCAATTTTGGGAACCGGCACTTTAATTTTGATCGGAACCGGCAATGTTCATCTATCCGGAATACAATTTGATTTCCGATTCATCTTAAAAAGCTTTTTTCTTTATCTTATTGTTTCTTTGACGGAGGAGCTGCTCATACGCGGTTCTATCTTAAATAATCTGATGTCATCCATAAATAAGTATTGGGCGCTCATTATAAGTTCTCTGATATTTTGTTCCATGCATTTACTGAATTCAAACCTTTCTTTTTTTGGAATACTGAACTTATTCCTAGCAGGAATAATGCTTGGGTCAAGCTATATTTTTATAAAAAATCTTTGGTTCCCCATCAGTTTACACCTGTTTTGGAATTTTATACAAGGCCCTGTTTTGGGTTATAGTGTAAGTGGGCATCGGTTAGATTCTTTCATTGAACTTGGTATGGAACAAAAGAATATAATGAATGGCGGAAACTTTGGATTTGAGGGTTCCGCCATTTGTTCTCTTTTAAGCGTTTTGTCAATTATTTTTCTTATTGGGTATTATAGAAAAAAGACTACGGATATTTATTGTTATGAGAAAACTTCCCAATAGGGATGATTTATTATGCACGAATATTTTCTTAATCAAAATTCACCATGAACAAAAGAATCATCACTCAAACAATTTTAAAGATTATAGTAATTGTAATTCTTTGGTTAATTATCAGCGAGTGGGAAACAGTAAAAAAAGCAGCCGTTGATGCCTGGACCGGGAACTATTCGCCGCCGATTGAGAATACGCGGGAATAGTAACAATATGGTATATTTCAGATATACCATGAAACAGCACGTACAAAGTCCATGCAAATCGAAAATGTATAAATATTTATTCTATTGTCTTTTTGGCATCTTACCAGTTGACCGGTTCTTTCCCGTATTTCTGCAAATATTCATTCGCCCGGCTGAAATGTTTGTTCCCGAAAAACCCCCGGCTGGCCGAAAGCGGCGACGGATGGACTGAAGTCAACAGCAAATGTTTTTTCGGGTCGATCAATTCCCCTTTTTTGATCGCGTACGAACCCCAAAGGATAAAAACCAGGTTCTCCTTTTTTTCGGCCAGTTTTCGGATCGCTGCATCGGTGAACTCTTCCCAGCCTTTACGCTGGTGCGAACCCGCCTGATGGGCCCGGACAGTCAGGGTCGCGTTCAGCAAAAGTACACCCTGCCTGGCCCAGCGTTCCAGGTTCCCCGACTTTGGAATAGGCGCACCTGTATCCAATTGTACTTCTTTGAAAATATTTTGAAGACTGGGAGGAAACCCGATGCCCTCGTTCACCGAAAAACAAAGCCCATGTGCCTGTCCCGGCCCATGATACGGGTCTTGTCCCAGGATCACCACTTTTACCCGGTCAAACGGGCATTGATCGAAGGCATTAAAAATCAACTTTCCCGGCGGGTAAATACGTTGTTTTTGATATTCTTCCCTTACAAAGGCAGTCAGTTTCTGAAAATATTCCTTTTCAAATTCTTCGGATAACTGTTCTTTCCAGCCCGGTTCAATTTTTACGTCCATACAGGTTCATTTTAGAAACTAAAAATAGAAAAACTATCGCAGAATGACCTTTATGCTTTTACCTCATTATTAACAATTTATTTAAAATTTTTAAGACATTTATCAAAACCTGACTCCTTTTTGCTTGTTCAAATCATGTAACCAATACAATCTTAGTCATGAAAAATCTATTATTTTCTGTGTTTCTATTAACCGTATCTGCGGGTTGGGCTGTCCAGCCTACCCTGAGTATTGGCGGGAAAGCCAGCCATACTGAAGTAAAAATGAAAAGTGTTTCAGGGACATCGGTTTCGTTAAACGACCTGAAAGGGGAAAACGGGCTGGTGCTCATCTTCTCGTGCAATACCTGCCCCTTTGTTTTGGGCTGGGAAAACCGCTACAATGAAATTTACAACCGGGGAAAATCGAATGGCATCGGGGTCGCTGTGGTAAATTCAAATCACCAGAAACGCGACGGCGATGAATCGTTGGAAGCCATGAAAAAGCACGCGGCAGAAAAAAGCTATCAGTTCCCCTACCTGCTCGACCACGAAAGTTTGCTGGCCAACAGCTTCGGCGGACAAACCACGCCGCATGTTTTTCTGTTCGACCGGAACTTCCAACTGGTATACAAAGGCGCGATCGATGACAATTACAAAGATGTTTCAGCAGTGAAAAACCACTACCTGAAAGATGCCATGCAAAGCCTTGCCACCGGCAAACCGGTCGCCGTAAGCGAAACCAAACCAATGGGTTGCAGCATTAAGCGCAAGCTGGATTAATGCCCATGCGGTTTTTTTCTCTGCGCTCCCCGTGACATTCTCAGTGCAACCCTTTGGTATGGAAATAAAAACAGGGTTGCACTGAGTTTCTTCACGTTGAAAAATTCAGATTCAAAAGGACTGCCCCGAAGCGATTTACTTTTTGTATTTTAGCTTCAAATTCAATCGCATGGAAATCCTGTTTTTATTCTCCGGGATAGCGCTGGGCGCTGTCATTGTTTATTTTTTCCTGAAGTCGAAAACGGCTCAGGCCGAAAAATCGTTCCTCGCCGAGAAATCGGAACTCGACAAGCAAAAAAGCCTTGCCGAAGAGCGGGTTTTGGTCCTGCAGGAAGAAAAAATAAAGATAGAAAACGATCGGCAGGAACTTCGTTCGGCCAACGAGGAAAAAGGGCAACGGCTGGCCCGTGCCGAAGAGGAATTCCGTAACCTGCGCGAGAAATTGCAAAGCCAGAAACAGGAAATGGAGGAACTTCAGAAGAAATTCACTACCGAGTTTGAAAACATTGCCCACCGCATCCTGAAGAAAAACAGCGCCGAGTTTACCGAAACTAACCAGAAAAACATCAACGATATCTTATCGCCCCTGAAAGAGAAAATCCACTTGTTTGAGAAGAAGGTGGAAGAAACGTATGAAAAAGGCCTGAAAGACCAGACCGACCTGAAGGCCGAATTGAAAAAGCTGCACGACCTGAACCTGAAAATCAGCGACGAGGCCAACAACCTGACCAAAGCGCTGAAAGGCGATGTAAAAAAACAGGGGAACTGGGGCGAAGTGATTTTGGAGCGCATCCTCGAACGATCGGGCCTGACCGAAGGCCGTGAATACGAAAAACAGGAGAGCGTGGCGTCGGAAGACGGCAAACGCATACAACCCGATATTGTAATTCATTTGCCCGAAAACAAGCACATTATCGTCGACTCGAAAGTTTCGCTGGTGGCCTACGAACGCTTAGTGAACGCCACCGACGACGACCACCGCCAGGCTTTTGTGAAAGAACACCTGTTAAGCCTGAGGGCGCATATCAAAGGGCTGAGCGAAAAACATTATCAGAACTCGCCCAATTTCAACAGCCCCGATTTTGTGCTGTTGTTTGTCCCCATCGAGTCGTCGTTCAGCATCGCGGTCCAGGAAGACCAGGAATTGTTCTCAACCGCCTGGGACAACAAAGTGGTAATCGTCAGCCCGTCGACCCTGTTGGCGACCCTGCGCACCATTGCGTCCATCTGGAAGCAGGAAAACCAAACCCGCAACGCGATGGAAATTGCCCGTCAGGGCGGCGCCCTTTACGACAAATTTGTGGGCTTCATTGAAGACATGGACAAGATTGGGAACAGTATTGATGCCGCCCGCAAAAACTACGATTCGGCCTTCAACAAACTGAAAGATGGCCGCGGGAACCTGATCCGTTCGGCTGAAAAACTCCGGGCCCTGGGCGCCAAAACCGGCAAAGAATTGCCACAAAAGCTCTCCGACGAATAAAAACGCAACGGTTTTTTTTATTGGGTGCGGAGGTTTTTAACCTTCGTGACAAAACAGGTTGTTTTAGCTTGCTTTTAACCGTTGGATATTGCCCGTATCGAGCTTCATTTTTGCGTATTCCAGATTGATCTTCAGATGCTTGACACCATCGCTCGGGCTGTCGAACATGGCGTCGACCATGATGCTTTCGCAAATTGAGCGAAGGCCGCGGGCCCCTAATTTAAACTCGACAGCTTTATCTACGATGAACTGGAGCGCGTCTTCGTCGAACGACAGTTCAATGTCGTCGAGTTCAAATAGTTTGATGTATTGTTTGATCAGCGAATTTTTCGGTTCGGTAAGGATGTTCCGCAAGGTTTGCCGGTCTAAGGGTTCTAAGTAAGTGAGTACCGGGATGCGGCCAATGATTTCAGGGATCAACCCGAACGATTTTAAATCCTGTGGCGAAATATACTGGAGCATGTTGTTGCGGTCGAGCTGGTCGGCATTTTTCTGTGCACCGTAGCCCACCACTTTGGTATTTAACCGTTGAGCGATCTTCTTTTCAATTCCGTCGAAAGCGCCGCCGCATATAAAAAGTATATTTTTGGTGTTGACCGGGATCATTTTTTGTTCGGGATGCTTGCGCCCTCCCTGTGGCGGGACATTCACGACCGACCCTTCGAGCAGTTTCAGCAAGCCCTGTTGCACGCCTTCGCCCGACACGTCGCGGGTAATGGACGGGTTGTCGCCTTTGCGGGCAATTTTATCGATTTCGTCAATGAAAACAATCCCTTTTTCGGCGGCTTCCACATTGTAGTCTGCAACCTGAAGCAGACGGGTCAGCAGGCTTTCGATGTCTTCGCCCACATAACCGGCTTCGGTCAGTACCGTAGCGTCGACAATGGTGAACGGAACGTGCAGCATTTTGGCAATGGTGCGGGCCAGAAGGGTTTTTCCGGTGCCTGTTTCGCCCACTAAAATGATATTGGATTTTTCGATTTCCGTTTCGTCGTCCTGTACTTTTTGCCCCAGCCGTTTGTAATGGTTGTATACGGCTACCGACAGGATTTTCTTTGCCTGGTCCTGCCCGATTACGTATTGGTCAAGGAATTCTTTTATTTCTTTTGGTTTCAGCAGTTTTATGCCACTCATGTCGAAGCTGTCTTCTTTCTTGAATTCTTCTTCCACAATGGCATACGCCTGTTCTATGCAGCGGTCACAGATATGCCCGTCCATTCCTGCGATCAACAGGTTCACCTCTTTTTTTTCTCTGCCGCAAAACGAACATTTATCCATAATCCAGTTTCTTTTTATTTTCCGTTTCGTACCAGTATTTCATCAATCATCCCGTAATCGCGTGCTTCTTCCGAAGTCATCCAGTAATCGCGGTCTGAGTCTTTTTCTACTTTTTCGTACGGATTTCCCGAATGGCGGGCGATAATTTCGTACAGTTCCCGTTTCAGTTTCGATATTTCACGGGCTGTAATTTCAATGTCCGAGGCCTGTCCCTGTGCCCCCCCCATGGGTTGGTGGATCATGATCCGCGAATGTTTCAACGCCGAGCGTTTGCCGTGTGTTCCGGCAGTAAGCAACACCGCGCCCATAGATGCGGCCATTCCGGTACAGATGGTGGCAATGTCGGGCGAAATGTATTGCATGGTGTCGTAAATGCCCAGTCCGGCATGTACCGAACCTCCCGGGGTGTTGAAATAAATCTGGATGTCTTTGGTCGGGTCGGTCGATTCGAGGAAAAGCAACTGTGCCTGAATGATGTTGGCAATGTAATCGTCGATCGGCGTACCCAGAAAGATGATCCGGTCCATCATCAGGCGCGAAAAAACATCCATCGAAGCAACATTCAACTGGCGCTCTTCGATGATGTAGGGCGTCAGGCTGTTGGTAAACATTGAAGTATAATTGTGCATCTTTAAACTGCTGATGCCTATGTGCCCGGTGGCATATTTATGAAATTCTTTTCCGTCGCTCATTGTGCTTTCTGTTTTTAAAATGAAAAACTTTGTAAACCCGGGTAATGTTCAACGGTGACAAGGAACATTTTTCACCAGGGCTTACAAAGTTAAAATAAAATATGCTTCAACTTTCGGTTAACAGCTATTTTTCAAGTAGTTTATTGAATTCTTCCTGACTGACTTCCCGGATGTCAAGGTTCACTTTCGATTTGATGACATCTAATAATTTGTCTTCCTGTACCTTGTTAAACACCCGGCGTTTGTCTTCTTCTTTGGCAAGTATCTGCCCGGCGTAATTTTCAAGGTATTCATCGGGGACATTGTTCATTCCGTACTGCCGGAACTGCATGCGGGCCATTTCTTTGGCCATTGCATTCAAATCTTCTTCCCTTACCACGATTTCGTTTTCCTTTATCAGTTTATCTTTGACCAACTGCCATTTCAGGTCGATGACAAAACCGTCGTAATCGTTGTCAACCTGCTCCTGCCCCAGTTCTTTATTGGTGGCCAGCAGCCAGCGTTTCAGGAAAGCATCGGGCAGTTCCATCCTGGTTTTTTCAACCAGTGTGTCGCGGGTGTCGAGTGCAAATTTGTAGTCGCCCGAATATTTCAGGCTGTCTTCGATGTCTTTTTTGATGTACGCCCTGAATTCTTCTTCGGTTTTCACTTCGGTATCGTCGCCCAGCACTTTTTTAAACAGTTCCTCGTTAAGTTCGGCTTTCCGGAAACGCAACACTTCTACTATTTCAAACCGGAAATTGCCTTCTATTTTTTCAGCTTCTTCGTGGCTGATGTTGAGCATGTGCCCTACTTCGTGTTTGCTTTCAAAAGTTTTCACGGGGTCGAAAACAACTACATCGCCGCTTTTTTTGCCGATAAATTCTTTCTGAACGGCTTCGTCTTTCATCAGGTCAACGGCAATGACCACCCGTTCGGCCTTGATGCCGTTTTCCAGTTCGTCCCCTTCGGCGCCGAGCTGTGTAAAGTTACCGCGAACGGTGTCTTTTTCTCCGATGGTTTCCACATTCAGGTTCTCGCCGAAACGGCCTGCATACGCATCAATTTGTTTCTGGATGGTGTCGTCGTCGGCAATAATCGCGTAATACGGATATTTGCTGCGTTTGTCGAGTTTTACCTCGAATTCGGGGGCCAGGCCGATGTCGAACACAAAATTGAAATTTTCGGCAGTGTCCCAGTCAATTTCTTCTTGTTTTTCCTCGTTCGGGAGCGGGTCGCCTAAAATGTTCAGCTTCTCATTCACGATGTATTGTGAAAGGTTGTTCGAAAGAAGTTTGTTTACTTCGTCAACCAAGATGGCTTTGCCATACATTTTTTTGATCAGGCCGGCAGGCACTTTCCCCGGACGGAACCCCGGCATGTTTGCTTTTTTCCGGTAATCCCTCAAAACGTCGTTCACCGTTGCTTCGTAATCGCTTTTCTCAATCGATACGTTGATGGTTGCATTTAACTGGTCAATGTTTTCTCTTGTAATGTTCATACTTTCCGACTTAATGTTATTGGAAACCTGTGAGAAAAAAGATTTTCTGATATTCCCCTGTTCCTGAAACCTGTTGTCATAAATTAATAAAAACCGCATGCTTCTCCGGTTTGGTTCAGCTACACGGTTGCTTGTTTTTGCTGTGCGGGCGAAGGGACTCGAACCCCCACGCCGCAAGGCACCAGATCCTAAGTCTGGCACGTCTACCAATTTCGCCACGCCCGCCAAATGCGGCGCAAATATAAACCATTATTTCCAAACAGCCAAACTGGAATAAAAAAGAACCCCGTATGTAAAACCTGTTTTAAATGGGTCATATTTACCGGGTTGGTCGGGGCACAAAAACCAGGGAAGCGATGTAAATTGCCTGAGCCATGATGTCGTAACTGTGATTTGGTTGATTTATCTGATGGCCTTGATTATGTGGTAATACTCATGTGTTAAGATTTTTTAAAAAATACGAATGCCGTGCCGGCATTGTTTTGTCACCCTGAACGCAGTGAAGGGCCTCGCGTTCAGTGTTTTGAAATTTCAAATTCTTCGCTATGCCCGGAATGACAAGCCGCCATTCGGATGGCTGACATGACGCTAATTATTTAATCACAAAAATCACCGTTCAGACATTGTATTCCGACAACTGCTCAACCGTTATCCGCCCGTAATCCTCCCGGCTGATCAGTTTTTCGATTTCCGGGCCCACGATTTGGCACTCGCCGTAAATTGTCTTAACTATGATTTGTTTGATTTTTGTGATTATCCCGATTCCACGGGTTGGTACTTTTTATTGGTCAATCTTTTAAAATTGAGGCTCCGCTCGCCAAAATTAATAAGCAAACCAATTTCAAGGTTATAGGCTTCAAGATAATTGATTGCCTGGGCAAAATGCACCTCTTCCAGCTTGGTAATAGCTTTAAGTTCAACTGAAACAGCCTCTTCAGCCAGAAAATCGACCCGGCGTGTCCCAATGTGATTATCCCGATAAAATATGGGCATTTCAAACTCACGTTTGAAGTCAATACCTTCAAGCCGCATTTCAATTGCAAGCGCCCGTTGATAAATAACCTCCTGAAACCCATTGCCAAGAGTGCGATGCACTGTCATTGCACATTTGATGATTTTTGATGTTAACCCCGAATATTTGTATTCCTCTTTAATCGTCTGAACCATGATTTGTTTGATTTATTGGATGACCCTGATTTATATTGAAATCCTCATATTTTTAATTTTTTAATCATACCAATCATTTAATCACAAAAATCACCGTTCAGACATTGTATCCCGCCAATTCCTCAATGCTCTTTTTCTCATAGTCCTCCCGGCTGATCAGCTTTTCGATTTCCGGGTCAACTATAAGGCACTCGTCGTAGCTGAGGTTGTAGAGCTTGTAAACCATGAGGTCAAGGCGGGTTTCACATGTCATAACCAACTCAACCATTTCAGAATTCTTTAATATTTTATCTACTAATTTTATAAATAGAGTATTATTCTGGGTCAATTTCATTGGTAACTCAGAAATAGTATTTTGTTTTAAAGTAAAGGCTCCGCCTGCCGTCATTATACCTATAAAACCAAAATAAAATCTCATTAGGCGACTATTTAAAATTGATAAAATATATTTTAAAGGAATTTTACTTGAGGTTAGAATATATCCATTACTTGGGAGAAAATGTTTTTTGTCATCGTAGGCAAATGCCCATTTATCCGCTGTCAAACCCCAAATTATTTTTTCTGATTTATCAAACTCTTCATAATAAGTATTTGCACATCTTTGAAGAGCATACCATTCATATCGGATACCGGTTTCATCTGAGTTTCGTTTGCTTAATTCCTCTTTGAATATTTCTAAATGATTGTATAAATCTTTATATTTTTCTTTGAATGCTTTTTCGGCAATAGTTGAACTGCCAGTAATATCAGGGTTTTTATGTAATGGGAAATGCCAAGGAATGAATAATAGATACTCATTTGAACCTTTATAAACCCATTTTCTAATGTTTCTACCTTGTAATAAGGGCTTTATAAATTCAGAATTATTTTTGTTATTCTCCAGAAATTCATTTCTTTTAGTAATATCTATTATAAAGGCTGGATTAAAGCCAGTTGTAATACCTCGATAACAGTACATAGAATCAATATCCTTTATCTTAGAACCATTTGATTCAATCTTATTTTTTAATGATAAATGCCCAATTTTATCCAACAACCATAGTTCAGGATTTAGAAGATCATTTTTAATCAATAATCTATTCTGGTTGACAAAAGCGCTTAAACCTATCTCAAAAGTACTATCATTACAAGATACAAAAATGGTGTTATAGGATTCTCTTTTCTCTTTTAAAGTGATTACTACACTACTTGCAACCAGAGCGTCAAAAATATGAATATCAGTAAAATCAATAATTTCTTTAAGATAATTACTTGTCAGAAATTCTCTAAGGTTCTTACCATATTCAGTTTTTATAAATTTATTTGAAGTAACTAAAGTGGAAGTTCCTTTATTCTTTAAAGCGTTTATTCCTTGTTCGTAAAAATATACATATAAGTCAGCCGTTCCTGCATATACTTTGTAATGCTTCTTCAATTCACTTGAAATATACTTCAGTTTTTTATGCTCTATATACGGCGGATTCCCAATCACTACATCAAAATGCCCTCCCTGTTTGTCTTTCTCGATGGTAAACATTACTTCCGGGTCGAAAAACGGGGCGGAATGAAGTGGGTCAAAAGGGTCCCAGGAAGCAATCTGCCCGGCAGAACCAGCAGGAAATCCACTTGAGATCAATGCTTTTTCGAGTTCTTTTCGTTTTTCGCGTTCCTGCTTTTTCAGCTTCTTCTTATCGGGCCATTTCTTGGTAAAGAAAATACGCTGCCGTATTTCGTGCAATTCTTCTTCCACCCGTTTCACATTGGCATCCATTGAAATTATCGTGCCTTGCTGCGGCTTGTCAACCGGAATAAGGGTGTTTGCCGCCACGAACTTGGTTTCGAGGTTGGGCAGCGAGAGGATGTTGCGGTTGGGTTTCGCGTCGTCGACCCGCTGGTCGACCATGAGCGAAATAAAGAAACGGAGTTTGCTGATTTGTACGGCTATTTGCTGAATGTCGACCCCGTAAATGCAGTTTTCAATGAGGAAGAGTTTTCGGGCATAGTCGAGTTCATGGCCGGTTTCGCCAAAGCTGGCCTCGATGTAGGCAATTTTATCGTCGGCGCTTTTTAAGGCTGTTTCGCGCAGGGTTTCGTCTTCGAACTGCTGTGCCCGTTGTTTGTCGCGCTGCGCTTTTTCCAACTGTGCCTGTTTCCAGGTGTAATTACAGGGGTCGAGCTTGCCTAAGACAAACACCATTTTGTGCAAAATGCCCATGGGAAAAGCGCCCGAACCACAGGCGGGGTCGAGTATCTTGCATTCGCTCAGTGCGTTTATAATGTTGCGGGCGGTTTCTTCGTCGCCTGCAAAGGGGTTATCTTCGCTTTCGTATGCAAAAAGCTGGCGGAGCAAATGGTCTGGACTGTGATTTGTGTGATTATTTTGATTGCCATGATTTTCATCTGTCTTTTCATCATGCCCATCACATAAATCATTTGAATCACAGTTTAGATATGTTTTCAGGTAGGCCATCAGGCTTTCGTCCACCATGTAGTTCACAATTTCGCGGGGCGTGTAATACGAACCTGTTTGCTTGCGTGCGGTGGTGCGGGTTTCGGGATTGTAACTGGCCAACAGGTTTTCGAAAATTTTGCCCAGCAGCTCGGGGTCGAGGGCAATTTCCTGTTCCAACGGGGTGTTTTCTTCAATGGTAAATTTATAGCTGTTCAATATATTGATAATACCACGGGCTTTGCAATGTTTGTATTTGTTTTTGTCCTCAAATTCACTGCTCAGGTCCAGGTCGTCATTTCGTCCAAAAAACAAAACATTAGGCACAACCGGCTGTTTCGATGGCGTGGATGAAAAACCATCGATACGCATTTCCACATTGGTTTCGGGGTCGCGGCGATCGAGGCATTCAAACAGGCCACCGTTTAGGAAAGGGATGTTTTCAAATAATTTCAGGCCTTCATCGGGATTGACAAACCGGTTTTTATACCGGAATACCAGGTGGTCCATGTACTCCTCGGTATAACCGGTGTTTTTGTTTTTCTTTTTATCGTCAATGAATACCCTGTTCCCACCGTCTTTTGGCATTTCGGTATTGAGGGTGGCAAAAAACAGGTTTTGCAGGATGGCCTTGTAGTAATCGGAATTGTCTTCGGCATTGGGGTTGAATGCCTGTAATGTCCCGGTTATTTTGTTTTTGTCAAAAAGCGCTTCCGGCACAAGTCCCTTTTCTTTCACAAATCAAATAAAAATTAAGCGCGTGAGCAGGCGGATCACATTCTCGGAGTTGTAAACCGTATCGTCAGTATCATCATCCACCCTGTTAGGGAATGAAACGGTACGAACAGCCCATAAATACCATGTAAACAATTCGTTGTAAAACTCTTTGTTCAGGATATTCACATTGAACACTTCGAGCCATTGGTTATACAGCTCTTTAAAAGTGCTTACTTTAAGCGGATTGATGCGGAGTTGCAGCAAAATACGTTCGTGTCCTGCGTGTACCTGTTGGGTATCGATATCCCTTAAAATGCTGATACGTCCTATTTTTTCGCCTTGCTGTCCGGAACGTTTGTATTGACCACGTTCGGCACTGGAGAAGGAAATATGCGGACCGTATTTCAAAATCAACACCACAGGGCGGCTGAATGAACGGCGGTTTAATGCCCTTGTGAGGCGTGAAATATCAGTTTTTGTGGGAACGGTGTTTTCATTCAGTTCAATACCGAAAACCAGCAACATATCGTAATCGTCCGATGGCTCATTCACAGGAATTTCGGTTTCCTGTTCCACGGTTTTACCTTCCAAAGCCAAATTGTTAACCATCCCCACAAACCGGGCCTCCTTCACTTTTCCTAAAAGCTGCGTGTCGGTAAGCTGTTCCTTCAGGAATTCTGCAAGGTTGATTTCCGATTTGGCAGCAGGGGCAATTTTTATATCAAGTTCAGAACTGAAAAATTGCAGCGTGCTTTCGAGAATATTGGTTTTATTGAAGAAATCGAGTTTCATAGTACTTTAAAAATTTTTGTTTTTGCTAACCACAAACCAGGTAATCAGGTCGTAATTTTCAATTTTATAACGCTCTTCCGGCATTTCTTCGTCAAATTGCTTCAGTTTCAGGTTACCGCCATCAAAAATATCGTTTAACAAATCGTTTTCTTCCTGTCCGAATTTCTTTTTCATCCAATGGCCGATGTATGATTTTAAGCGGGCAATGGTTTCTTCATCGGGCTTTTCGATAAATGGAGGGACAAAGCGTTTGCTTTCCCTGTGTTCACGTAAGGTATAAAGCACTTCCATGTTGTTCATTATATGGAACTTTCCATCGGTGGAAGCATAAAAAAGCTCAAGGTTTTTGTACCGGTGCCCCTTTACGTTTTCATCTCGTTTGGGATAGCCCAATAAACCAATTAAACCGGGAGAAAAAGCATGTACTTTCGATTCGATGATGGCATTAAAACCTGTATACACGCCATTCGGTATCTGTTCCAGCTCATCACGCCGGTTGCTGAACAGGTCGAACAATTCCTGCCGAAAAGTTTCATACGAGAGGTCGTTGAACCCAAACGAACCCGCCTTGCCTTCAATGTCCTCCCAGCTAATTTCAAGTTGTTTGAATAGCTTGGCTGCCTGTTTGGTGATGATTTTGTCTTTGTCGTCGAGAATCTGGTCGAATTGTTTGGTGATGGTTTGCACCTCGGTGCCCACCAAAGCCCCGGCAGCCATACGGGATTCCACCCGGTTTTTCAGGTTCAGGTATTCGTCCACGTTCCTGGCGGGCCAGAAATTTACCCCATAAATATTTTTGTATTTCGAGCCAATGCGGTCGATACGGCCAAAACGCTGGATCAGGCGTACAGGGTTCCAATGGATATCGTAATTGATCAAATAATCGGCATCCTGTAAGTTTTGCCCCTCGCTTAAGCAGTCGGTGGCGATCAGAATATTGACATCTTCCTGTAAAATGCGGTGGGTGGCTTTATCGTGTTTTTCAATAATGGTTTCCCATTCATTGAAATTTTTAGGCTCTTTCAGGTTGTGTTTTTCGTATAAATTTGCCCAGTCCCTTTCCCTGTAAAGTTTTGTTTCGGGGGCAAAGCGTTCGAGCAGGGGTTCAAAATCGTCCTTGCCTTTACGGCCAATGTCCTTGTATGTACATTGGTTTTCGGTACCGGAAACCAAGGCCATTTTATCGAAGCCCCTTTGGCGTAACTGGTCATACAGATACTTGGCCGTATCGCGAAAAACACTAAAAATAATTAGCTTTCGTTCGGGGTCCTCCTTTCGTGCGGTTACAATAAGCTCAATGAGTTTTTGCAACTTAGAATCAGCTGAATGATGGTTCGGTTTGGATTCCAGTTCTTTTTTAATGGAGTCATCAAGCAATTTAAGGTTATCAAATAACACCTTTAAAGCATCAATATCGTGTTTCAGGTCTTTTTCAAAAGCATCGAGGTTAACAATTTCACTTATTTTAATCGGCTTTTTTCTGCCAATTTCATCCATGCCATCAAAGTCGACATCTGCCCATATTTCTTCAAATTCAAACGATTTATCTTCCATATTTATTTGCTCCACCTCCGAATCGGTTTGGTTTTTCAGGTATTCATACACCCGTTTATAAACCGTTTGATGATAAGTATAAATTGATTTCACGGTTTCAAACAGGGCAAACCAGCTTGACTCCATTCGCTTGATAAGCAGAATGTACATAATCTTTGCCAATGCCTTTTGTCTGATCCGCTCGTCTTCCGAGGCATCTTTTGTTTTTACTTCTTTCATGTAAAACGCCGGTTTGTATGCCGTCATGTGAACATTTTCAATGGCATCAAGCAACATTTCAATAGTCTTGTATTTCCCGATTTCAATTTGGTCTCCGGGTATATTTTGGGGCGGTTCCACATTGGGGAAATGCAAGCCTTCATTCAAATGGTTTTTTATCAGTTGGCGTGTACGGGCAACTACTGTAGCATCAATTAGCTTGAAGATTTCTTCAGGAATATTTGCCCTTAGTTCACTTATTCTGCGGTCATCCCTAAACTGCCATTTATTGAAATATTTCTGTGCATTGGCAAACTTTTGCTGTAACGATTTTATTTCAATTCCTTCAATCTCCCTAAATCCGGTATCATTGCCGCCAACCATTAATTTGAACTGGTTACGGATATCTGTCAGCTTGTTGTTGATTGGCGTGGCAGAAAGCATCAGGGTTTTAATATCCCTGTTGCCAGGATTTTGATAGAAGTTTTCAATCAGGAATTTATATCGGTTTGAACTATCATTCCTCAGGTTATGGCTTTCATCAGTTACAATAAGCATTTTCTGAAAACGCTTGAAATTAGAGAGTGTCATGCCCTCTTTGTTCATGCGGTTTTCAAACAAATCGGTATGATAGCGGATGTGAAAATCGAATTTATCGGCTTCAAAAACCGAATGTCGGTCCTTCAAATATCGTTGCCAGTTATTGGACAGCTTTTTAGGACAAAGCAGTAAAATCTTATAGCCCTGCAGCTCAAAATATTTCATTACGGCCAGCGCACTCCAGGTCTTGCCCAAACCCACGGCATCGGCCAAAACAGCGCCATTGTATTTTTGAAGCATCCGGATAAGGCTCATGACCCCTTTTTGCTGGAACAAAAATAGCTTGTTGAAAATTACCGTATCTCTCAGGTGGGCTATATCCCGTTTTGAAGAAATATCAATATCAAACTGATCAAAATCCTCTTTGAAAAGTTCGTAAAGGGTTTTGTAATAAAGAATTTCAGGTTCGTATTTCTCAAAGAAATCAGAAATCAAAGAAATCAGAAAGTCTTTACAGGAGTAGACCTGGTTTTTGTCAACTTGAATGGTGCTTTTTGTCGCATCCGATTCCCATAGTTTATTAAACCATTCATTTGCTTTTTCGAAACCGGCATCAGTTCCGTTTACAACCTTGTTTAGTTCAATATTTGCAGAAGGTTTTAACCCAATACCGGCATCGGTAAAGTTTGAACTGCCAACAATGTAAAAATTGTAATTGTGTTTTGATTTATTTGGATTGTGGTAGATATATGTTTTTGCATGGCAGAAATTCTTGTCAACGGTTTTTACTTCAACATGATCCTGTTTCAGAAAACGAACAGCTTTTTCGCAATCATCCTTTAAGTTAAACACATCGCTTACCTCATGCTTTTGGTTAATAATGTCAACTATGTTTCGACGGGTTGGTTTTACTGAAAATAAATCCCCGAGCACAATACGGTAATGAGACTGCGATTGTATTTTATCGAATAGTTTTGAAAGGGCAGAAATAGTAAAATAACCGGTTACAAAATCCAGTTTTCCACCTTTCAGGATATTGTTGTCAAGGTACTGATAAATGGTTTTTTCCTGACCTTCAATCAATTCGTTTTTGTTATCAATAAGCATTTTAATCCAGGTTTTTTATAAAAGCAAAAGACATAATTTTACCAACCGATGTGCGTTGGCAAAATAAAGTTCCGATAAATTTAATTGATTGGGAGGATTTTTTGACCGCTTCGCAGCGTATTTTTTGAACAAAAAATTAGAGCTGGTTAAAGTCTTGTTAAAAACGGGCTCCCAGGAATGTTCTACCTTAACTCGAAATTCTGGCCCAGGTAAACGCGGCGCACGTCCTCGTCGTTGGCCAGGTCTTCGGCGGTGCCGGCTTTCATAATCGAACCTTCAAAAAGAAGGTACGAGCGGTCGGTGATGGTCAGCGTTTCGTGTACGTTGTGGTCGGTGATCAGCACGCCGATGTTTTTCTCTTTCAGTTTCATTACAATGTGCTGAATGTCTTCAACCGCAATCGGGTCGACACCGGCAAAGGGTTCGTCAAGCAAAATAAATTTGGGGTCGATAGCCAGTGCGCGGGCAATCTCGGTACGGCGGCGTTCGCCCCCCGAAAGCTGGTAACCCTTGCTTTTGCGGATGTGCTGCAGGCCGAACTCGGTGAGCAGGCTTTCCACTTTCTCTCTCTGATATTCTTTGCTGTAATCCGTCATTTCGAGTACGGCCCACAGGTTGTCTTCTATACTCATTTTCCGGAAAACGGAAGCTTCCTGCGCCAGGTAACCAATGCCTTTCTGTGCCCTTTTGTAAACCGGCAGTTTGGTAATTTCTTCCTGATCGATAAAAATTTTGCCTTCCAATGGTTTTATCAAGCCCACAATCATGTAAAAAGAGGTGGTTTTCCCGGCCCCGTTTGGCCCCAGTAAACCCACAATTTCTCCCTGTTCTACCTCGAAGGATACCCCTTTTACAACCGTTCTTTTCCGGTATTTTTTAACAATATTTTCGGCACGCAATTTCATTTTCTTCTGTACAAGTTAACCGGCTGCCGCCTCTCTTTCGGCTTGTTTAACAACCCGTTTCGAGATAACAATCCCTACTTCGTACAACACAACCAACGGGATACAAACCAGTACCTGGCTGAATATGTCGGGAGGGGTTATAATGGCCGAAAGGATTAACAACAGGATGTAAGCATGTCTCCGGTATTTTTTCAGGAACTCAGGAGAGATGAGCCCTACTTTACTCAGGAAAAATACTAAAATCGGCAACTCGAAGACCACCCCGCTGGATAAACAAATTGAGGTGACCGTACTGATGTAAGACATCATGTAAATCTGGTTGCTTACTTCAGCGCTTACTGAATACGAGCCCAGAAAATGGATGGAAAGGGGCACTATCAGGAAATATCCGAACAAAACACCCAGGATAAACAGCACCGACATGTAAAAAGCGGCGCCCCGGGCATGCTTTTTTTCGTTATCGTAAAGGGCAGGTTTCAAAAATGTCCAGAATTCATAAATGACATACGGGGCGGCAATGATCAGGCCGGTAATCAACGATATCATGAGGTGTGCCGAAAACTGCCCCGCCATTTTTATACTGATCAGTTGTAACGGTTTGGTATTGATCTTCAGCGATTCGACCCCCACATAGTCGGCCAGAAGTGCAAACATACGGTTGGTCCAAAAATCGGGAGTTTTGGGTTTCAATATGATTGTATCGAAAATAAAATCCTTAAAAATAAAAGCCGCAACAGCAAAAACCAGAATGGCAAGAAACGACCTGACGATATGCCAGCGCAGTACCTCCAGGTGTTCGAGGAACGACATTTCTGCCTCCTGTTCCTTATTTCTTTTTCGCTTTTTTGTGCTTTGCTTCTCTCTGCTCGCTTCTTCGCTCATTACTTAATAGAAAAATAATAAAGGAATAAATTCTCAAAAATTCCCGACAAATATAAGTTTTATTGGCGATTTGCTTCCCCGGGGGTATCTTAAAATTTTTAAATCAACTTAAAGAGCGTTTAAATCGGGAAAAATGATTGGAATTTGAATAAGAATTTGTTTATCTTCGAGATTACGAAAAAAAGCGAACGTGAAGAATTAGTGGTCATTTATTTCGACTTACATGGGAAGAGAAGTTACATTAACAGATCATCTTCAGAAATATTTTGGGTTTGATCGGTTTAAAGGCCAGCAGGAAGAAGTGATACGGAGCGTGCTCGGAGGGAACGACACGTTTGTGCTGATGCCGACAGGGGGAGGAAAATCGCTTTGCTACCAGTTGCCCGCGCTTTTAATGGAAGGCACAGCCATTGTGATCTCCCCGTTGATTGCCCTGATGAAAAACCAGGTCGACTCCATCCGCAGTTTTGGAACAGACGACGGGATTGCCCATTTTCTGAATTCGTCATTGAACAAAGCAGCCATCCATCGGGTAAAAAACGATGTGGTTAGCGGGAAAACAAAGCTGTTATATGTTGCCCCCGAAAGCCTTACCAAACAAGAAAACGTGGATTTCCTGAAGGGACTGAAAATTTCGTTCTATGCCATCGACGAAGCACACTGTATTTCGGAGTGGGGCCACGATTTCCGTCCCGAGTACCGGCGCATCAGGCCCATTGTTACCGAAATAGGGAAAGCACCGATCGTTGCACTGACAGCTACAGCCACGGCAAAAGTGCAGCACGATATCCAGAAAAACCTTGGTATGCAGGATGCCCGGGTTTTCAAGGCATCATTCAATCGCCCGAACCTGTATTATGAAATTCGTCCGAAGATCAAGCCCGAAGCGCAGATCATCCGCTTCATTAAAGAGAACGCCGGTAAATCGGGGATCATTTACTGCCTGAGCCGCAAAAAAGTGGAAGAACTGGCCGAGACCCTGCGGGTGAACGACATCAAAGCATTGCCCTATCATGCCGGTATGGATTCGGCCACCCGTTCTGGCAACCAGGACAAATTTCTGATGGAAGAAGTGGATGTAATTGTGGCAACTATTGCCTTCGGGATGGGAATTGACAAGCCCGATGTTCGTTTTGTGATCCATTACGACATCCCGAAAAGCCTGGAAGGCTATTACCAGGAAACCGGTCGGGCCGGGCGCGACGGCGGCGAAGGGAAATGTATCACTTTTTATTCTCATAAAGACATTCAGAAATTAGAAAAATTCATGCAGGGCAAACCAGTGGCCGAACAGGAAATCGGGCGCCAGTTGTTGCTTGATACCGCTTCGTATGCCGAATCGGCGATATGCCGGCGAATCATCCTGCTGAATTATTTTGGCGAAATACTGAAAGAACCCTGCGGCAATTGCGACAACTGCCTGAACCCAAAAGAACAGGTAGAAGCCAAAGACGAGATATGCCGCGCACTGAACGCCATTATCGAGGTGAAAGAAAAATACAAAGCCGAACACATTACCGATATTCTGGTGGGTAAAAAGTCGGCTGCCGTGAAATCATTCAAGCACTACCAGTTAAAAGCATTTGGTTCGGGCAACGACCACGGCGAAAAATTCTGGAATGCCGTATTCCGGCAAAGTATGGTAAAAGGACTGATATTGAAGGATATTGAAAATTACGGGCTTTTGAAAATGACCGAAGCCGGGTATGAATTTCTGGAACACCCGCGCGATTTTATGCTCGTACGAAACCACGATTACGACATCCGCGACGAAGATTCACCGGCTACCGGCGCCCCCACCGGAGGAGCTGACGGCGACCCACAGCTGTTTGCCATGCTGAAAGATCTGCGGAAACAAGTTGCTAAAAGGCATAACCTGCCTCCATTCGTTATCTTCCAGGATCCATCCCTTTCCGATATGTCGCTGCAATACCCTGTTTCGCTTGAAGAACTAAAATTCATACAGGGTGTCGGTGAAGGAAAAGCAAAACGCTACGGGAAAGAATTCGTGGAACTGATCAAACGGTATGTGGAGGAGAATGATATTGAACGCCCTCAGGATATGGTAGTGCGTACCGTGGCCAACAAATCGAAGATGAAAGTGTACATCATCCAAAGCATCGACCGCATGCTGGCCCTCGAAGACATTGCCGAAGCGCAGGGGATTGAAATGAAAGACCTGATTTCGGAAATCGAAGTGATTGTTAATTCTGGCACACGCATCAACATCGATTATTACATTGATGACATTCTCGACGAAGACCACCAGGAAGAAATATTTGACTATTTCCGTAGCGCCAAAACCGATTCTATTTCAGATGCCCTGAAAGAACTCGGCGAAGACGATTATTCCGAAGACGATATCCGCCTGATGCGGATAAAGTTTCTGTCGGAAATGGGGAATTAAAGCGATGCAATGCCAAAGAACAAACTTGCAAGTTTCCGATACAGGGTTATTAATAATTGCCTTAAAAACAGGGGCAAGAAGTGGACTTTACAAGATTTAATTGATGAGATTTCAGATCAGTTATTTGAAAATTTTGGAATAGAAAAGGGGGTTAGCAGGCGAACCGTTTTTTATGATATTGAGTTGATGAGAAGTTTGCCTCCCCGTGGATTTGATGCTCCAATCGGAATAAAAGACGGATATTATTATTACGAAGACCCGAATTTTTCGATTGACAATATTCCTCTGTCTGAAAAAGATATGGAAAGCATAACCGATGCTATTTCTTTTCTGGAACAGTTCAATCAATTGCCAATATCTGCGGAACTATCATTGATTCGGGAAAAATTGTACGGTGAAACCGTCTTTCCCCATGTTAGTTCTCAGAAAATCATTGAATTTGAAAAGAAAGAAGTAAAAGGGTCGGAACTCCTTATCTCTTTATACAAAAACATACGTGATAAAAATGTACTCGAAATTCGTTATCACCCGTTTAAACATAAAGATGCCAGTACATTAATAGTCCATCCATATTTCTTAAAACAGTATAATGCAAGATGGTACCTAATTGCCTATTGTGAAAACTTTAACAATATTGGTTTTTACAGTCTTGATCGCCTGCTTTCATTCAAAGTTTTATCGGATATTGACTATAAGGAAAACTTGAAGCCTACAGCCGGGAAATATTTTAAAGACATTATCGGGATTTCGTTGCCTGAAAAAGGTGAAATACAACAAATCATTCTGCAATTTTCGCCAGAACAAGCCCCGTATATAAAAACAAAACCCATTCATTCGTCCCAGCAAATAATAGATGAATCGGAGCATGGGATAGAAGTATCGTTAAGCCTGATCCCCAATTACGAATTTTTTTCGTTGATCCTGAGTTTTGGTAGCTCAGTACAAATTCTTTCACCCAGTGACTTACGAATAAAAATTCTTACTATTTTAGAAAACTCAATAAAAAATTATACAAGTGCAAAATAATTGCACCAGACACCCAGATATTTGCACCAGATAAAAAACAAACCGACCCATGAATTATCTAAAACATTTTGGCGTAGGCAATTTTAAGGTTTTTAAAAACCCGACACAATTTGACCTTGCTCCGATAACCATCCTAACAGGAAAAAATAACTCTGGGAAAAGTTCTCTTATAAAATCTATGCTGATTTTAAGAGACAGTTTCGCTGAATTTCCCAAGGGAGATATTGGTAAAATGACCCGGTTATTTTTCGACCGTCCCGAATTAAAAATAGGCACGCCTGATGAATTATTGAATTTCGAGAGGAAAGAAAGAAGAATAACATTTACCCTTTCTCTAAACAACCCAATATTTCCGAATGGCGAAATCGTATTAGAATATTTGTCTGGAAAAAAAGATGAAGTTTTTCTTTTTGTTGCTTTTAAAATAATTAATGACAACGAAACAATCGTGAATTTTATTTCTCCGTTAAAAGAATTATTACTCCAACCTGAAGCAGCAAAACCTCAAGGTTTTCTACAAATTGATCTTCAATATTTTCTAAACAGGATTAAAACGCTTGTCCCTGATCCTGTAAAAGCTGATTACCAGGATTTGAGTGAGAAACTTGGCAGATATCATGCGACATTGGTAAATATTTCAAGAAGTTTACGTAATAATGATTTATTAATTCAGGAAATCGAAGATCCTGAATTTTATGAAGAAGGATACGGATTGATTCAAGCGAAAAAACTTACATTATCAAAAGAAGCTTCGGTTGATATTCAGAAACGTTGGTTTGAGGAATCAAAAAAAGGAGTCTTTTGGTACGGACTAGTAGACCTTTACTTTGGTTATTCTATTCATGGACTTGATAATGAGTTCAAAAGCCAATATTATCAGCTGATAAGCGACAAAATATTAGAGGCAGCCGATCAGTGCCCATTGATTAATGATGACCCTGTATATAAATCATTTTCCGGGTCACTACCCCAAAAAGGAATAAAATTCTTTATCCCAAAAATAAATGGAGACTTTGACATGCAAGTAAAAGAATTCATCTTGTCACAATTTTCAGAGCTTCAATCCGAATTTAAAGATGTTATTTATCTCCCTTCAATAAGGGCAAAAAACGAACGGCTTTATTGGGTTTCGAACGAGGGCTACGCAATACAGGCAATCGACCAGAAAGCATTTGAAAGCATTTATTTTAAGAATACTGAAATCGAAAATTTCTATCAGGAATTCTTAAAAGACTTTGAAATTGGACAAAAAATAGAAATAAAGACCCACCAACGAACAGCAACTGAGATTACAGTTATTCGGGACGGACGGAAAATACTTTTAAGTGATTTGGGTTTCGGCTATGCTCAGTTGATACCAATAATTTTGAATATCCTGATTACTGCCAGTAAATGTTTTTATTGGAAATATAAAGGTTCAGATACAATATCAGCAGAAAATAGGATAAATGAAAGGCCAAAGATACTGATCGAAGAACCGGAAAGTAACCTGCACCCTGATTTTCAATCGAAACTAGCCGATCTATTTGTTAAAGCATCTAATCTTTTTGGTATCCAGTTTATCATTGAAACGCATAGCGAGTATTTAATCCGAAGATTGCAGTATCTAACTGCCAGGAAAGATATTAAGCCTGATGATATTTCAATTTATTATTTCAACAACCCGAACAATATTCCCGAAGGAGAAAAACAGATTAATAAAATTGAAATCAGGGCCGATGGAATTTTAAAACAAGATTTTGGTTCCGGCTTCTACGATCAGGCTGCCAATTCCACGTATGATTTATTCCGATTGATAGGAGACAATTGATATGCTGGAAACCATACTGGATAGTGAAATATTTATTGACTTCTGCAAGTCTCGGCCAACTCCTGATCCATATGGCCCTGAAAAAGAATTCGACGAACATGAATCATTCTGGAAATTTCTGAAGTTTAGGACGAATTTAAAATTAATGCTTAATGGTAACTTTAACGGGCAAATCGCTGAAAATCGATTTATAACCAGACTGTCATCAGGACGAGGAGAGGCAAAAATTGACTTTTTAGAAAAATTCAACTGGCCACATAAGGGAATATTGCCCGGTAACACTTTCCCTGGATCATTTTTTTGCCTTAAACAAGATGATCTGAGTAAAAAAAATCAAATAACAAGTAGAAATGGAATGTTCTTTGGGTTTGATGATGATTACTTACAACAATGGCAAAAATTATCATTTTCAGGAAAAGAACACCTCACTTTCCATGTAAGAAAAGAACTTGAAGGGAAAATGTTTCTAAAAGGATGGGACGATTTATCGCAATATATTTTGCCTTTTACTGATATTATTATCAGCGACAGGTTTATTAATGACATTAGCGTCAGAGATCAGAACCTGCTTGAATTTATCTGTTTTTTAGACAGACAAACGCCGGTTTCGTATAACCTGTTAATAATAACCCAGAAAGGAGATAAGGATTTTTTAAATGAATTTGAAAAGTATTTAACTGACAAGATTAAAGAAAATAAACTAAAAGCAAAATTAGGGATTGTTCTTACACGTAGGGAGCACGACCGGTGCATATTGATGAATTATCTAAAAATAGAATCAGGCGATTCATTCAATTACTTCAACCGGGATGGAAGAATAATTACCAATGGGACAGAACTTAAACTTTTCCCGCTTTGTTCTCCTGATAATTTTTATGATACTCGTGTAAAATTATCTGTTTTGAAAAATATTGCAGAGAATGAAAAGGAAGATATTAGAGGAAACCTGAATAACCGGTTATTCAGATATTGCGATGATTAGCCTGTAATAGAATATTTATTGAATTTAATTTGACCCCATTTATAACATCGAAACAAGGAAAGATAGAGACGATCTCTTTATTCCGCTACAGGTTCTCAACGAACTTGAAAGGGAATAAAGAACAACTTCAGAAATTCACAAGTTGGCTTTCCCGAAATCAGGAAATTTGTCTGTTTGAAATTGACCCAGATGGTTTTTCGACTTTCTTCCCAATGCGGGAAGAAATGACATGGCAATATGAATCTGCAAAGAGTAAAGAAATTTCTGCTCCATTCATCAATACCCAACAACTGTCTGCATATATCGGCGTTTTGATGCGAACCACATTATCAGAAAAATACGAACGGTTTCTGAATCAAAACACTTTTGTCACCGAATGTATTGAACTTATTCCCTTCCGTCTTAAAAAATGTTTTGAATTCAATGTCGAGGTATTTGAAGATGGACACTTTCTGGTACACTTTCTCCCTGTTTCAAAAATCACGGGTTCTCAATCCGCATCTGTCGGTTATATAAGGGAGTTAAAAAGAACATTTAGCAAAGAAGTCAATGATTTAACGATAACCGTTGTTGATTTGAAAACGTTCCGGCGACAGAGAATTAATATTTTCAGTCTCGAAGACATGAAGTTGCTTGAAGAATTTTTGAAGGATTGCGAAGATTCTATCATTACATTTGACTATCATTTTCTTGCTAGTTATTCCCCTTCAATTTTTAGAGAGATTGCAAAAAATACCATTAAAGATATTGACGGATCAATATTTTACCTTGAGAAAATAATTTCATCCGTTACTTTTCCCGATTGGTTTAATTTTCAAAGCAAGCCTTTTGCAAGAGTCGATATTGAAGAATTTGGAACCCTTGCAAATCTGAAAATAGGAGAAAATAAATGTGTAAACAAACAAAGCGCCGCCTATTATTCAGGGATATTGAAACCGGCTGGCAATTGCGCGATCCAGCCTGTTTTAATTGGCCATTACCAGGACATTTCGCAATTCACAGAACTAATTCAAAGATTCAACAAAGGAGCTATCGATTTTACAATTTTAAATCCGTTGAAACTTCAATCAGATGTCAACCCAGACTTAACCCGGATTTTGGAACAAAAAAAGGAAATGCCCGAAAAGAATTTTTTAGTCTGTATTTTCACTTATCATCCGTTATCTTCCGATTTTCTTTCCCCATTAAATAACAAGAATCTACGTTATCAGATATACCAAGGAGTTACCGATAAATTCAAATTGTCAAATTTTGCCGTCAAATCGTTGGAGAAGTTAGGTGGTATATTATGTGCCATTAACCAGACTTATGAAAATAAGGATACCTATTTCATAGGAATAGATTTAGGACATTCGCCGGATAAGGATGAACGGTTTTCGAATCTTTGCGTTGCTTTTTTTAACAATAATGGCATTCTTCTTAAACATCACGTAAACAGAAAGATCAAAAAGAATGAATCAATAACGGCGGAGAGTATTTTGCCAGCATTTTCTGCTTTCAGAACATATTTGCAAAAGCAAAACAAACCAATGCCTGAAAAGCTTATCATTCATCGAGATGGGAAATTACATGTCCGTGACATTGAAAATATGGTCAGCCAGGCAAAAGAACAGTTATCGACAGATCATCTCGACATCATTGAGGTAGTAAAACACGGTTATCCTGTTGTTGCAGGTTTTGAAAAGAAAGATGGCGCATATTGTAACCTTAATTCAGGAAGTTGTTGGATTGACAATTCGAATAAGTATGCAATTCTGGTAACGAACATACAATCGGACGAGAAGAATGCTATTGTAAACCCACTGATAATCAAACACAGATACGGGAAAACAGAATTCAGTCAATTGCTTAGTCAAATATATTGGTTCACAAAAATTTACACAAATAATCTTTACAATTCGACCAGATTGCCTGCAACCACCCAAAAGGCCAATAATTTAGTTGGCACAGGCAGGAAAAAACATCAAGCAACGTACATTGGATAAGTTAAATCAGAAATTATGAAAAAATATCAACTCAAACATCAGGAGGTACATACCGATTGTGCTGAAATATTGAAAGAATACATTGTTGAAGAAAACGGTGTTTTTATTATTGATGGAAAAATTGAATTTTCAGAACTGCCTACCAACGTATTAAATTCAGTTTTGGATTGGTTAAATGAATTTGACCCGATAAACCGCCAAAATGTATTGAATTTATTGCAACAAGGGAGAATAATTTTAGAATGTACCGAGACTGATTAACCTTTAAGTATTACTGCTAAATTTTCAAAGTTACCAATCAAAGTTCTCTTGTACATCTTGAAAGCCAGTTCTGATTCCCGAAGAAAACATCAAGAGGAAATTTTTTTTTCTTCTTGATGTAAATAAATTTTCTTCTTGATGTAAATTTTCGCACATCTTGATGCAATCAAAATTTTTTGCCCGTCCGGGCAAAAAAGAGACACTCCATTTCTTCATTTGTTTTTCAACAAACAACATTGTTTTGATAATATATCTAATTTAAATGCACATAAGGAACCTTAAAATCATATTTTTATTCATAAAAATTCAATAAATTATACTTTACATATTGACTTATTAGAAATAATGACATAAATTGCTTCTGATAATTTTTAATATTAATATCATCACCCTTAATCATCATGCTAAAATACAAATTAGTCGAGCGTGGAAATCCAAGGGATCTCACCGCTGCAAAAAAACTGTACGCAACTCCGGTTCCAAGTGGAAAAAAGGACATCCGCTCTTTGAGTATTGACATTGCCGACATTTCTTCACTAAGTCGTGGCGACATCAATAATGTTCTAACCAACCTTGTTGAACGTATCCCTAAAGAATTACTCCAGGGCAATTCGGTTAGTCTTGGCGAATTTGGCACCTTACGGATTGGTTTCAGTAGTGAAGGTGTAGCTACCGAAGCAGAGTTTACGACGTCGAAAATCACCGACATCAAGGTCATTTTTACTCCGGGGAAACTGATCAAGGACGAACTTACAAAAGCTCAGTTCAGTAAGTAGCTATAAACAAGAGCCTGATCCCTTGCACAGTCAGGCTCTCGTTTATTTCAATCTTCCATCCAAAATTTACTATTGAAATTCTGTCCTTTGAATGCGCGATTTTCAATCACCGGTTCAAACCTCCGGGTTGAACCCTCCACACCCGTTTTACTCGGCGAGGACGATTATTCCGAAGACGATATCCGCCTGATGCGGATAAAGTTTCTGTCGGAAATGGAGAATTAAGATTAAGCGGTATATCTCCAAATAAAAGGCCCTCATTGCAGAGAGCCTTTTTTGTTGGAGATATTACTTTTTATAGAATGGTAAGACAACATACGAATAGATAGCGCAACCCACGCAAATTGCAAATGCAAATTCAAGAGTTGCAAAAAATACCAGTACCCCTGCAACGACAAGGGCTGCGAGTTTTAAATTCAGGATAAAAAGCAGGCTGATTACAGTGGTCATAACAAATCCGAGACGGGCCGCAAAAATTTTGGGCGCTTTATCGATAGATTTTGCTGGTAATTGTAAAGCATTGCTCAACCCAATACTCATGTAACTGATAGGCGAATATTTTAATCTGGTAAAAGCGCGCATGAAAAAATCGGCCATCAGAAAAATCAAAAACACGGGTGATTTACTGACGAATGCCAAAACAACGGCAACAATGGCGAAAAGGGCATTCAATCGTGTTACCTGTTCGTTGATCCGCTCATCGGAGATCGGGCATAAAATGTTCTTCATGTCGCAACGCTTTATATTATAAAGGACAAATATATCTTTTATTTTTTATTTATCCGGAATCCTCCAGGACAATAAACCCCTGAGTTAATTATTATTTAAGATTTGACGGGCATAAGACAACAAAAACAGGCAATTGAAATAGCAGTAAATTAAAAAAAGATGGTGATCCGGAGCAAGGCAAAATCAAATCATATTTCTACCTTTATAAGCTTTTAAATTTTCATCAGGCATATTTACTGATACTTTTAAAGACAATATATAATGAGCAGTATTCTCAAACTTGTTACCCGAATTCTTTTTTTCATTGCCTTTCCGCTGTTTACAAACAGTCAGGATCTGGTCGGGTTTTTAAATTCACAGGCTGAAATAAAAAGCGTCGTCAGGATTGAAGGCAACGAATTCTTTCAGGCTACTTATGAAATCATGATCCGTCAGCCATTGAACCATAAAGATACCACCGATGGCTTTTTTCTTCAGCGGGTGGTTATTGCCGACAAAGGGCCCCAAAGCCCTGTGGTTGTAATTACCGAAGGGTATAATGCCAATTATGCGGTGAAGCCGGGTTATATCAATGAACTCAGCCAGATACTTGGGGCCAGCCAGATTTGTATTGAACACCGTTACTTTGGGAAATCGGTTCCCGATCCGGTGAACTGGGATTACCTGACGGTAAAAAATGCAGCGGACGACCATCACCGGATCATTCAGCTTTTTCGAAAATATTATTCCTCAAAATGGATCAGTACCGGTATCAGCAAAGGCGGACAGGCAGCTATGTCGCACCGTAGTTTTTTCCCCGATGATGTGGAGGCAACAGTAGCCTACGTCGGGCCTGTAAATTTTGCGGTTGAAGACGGGCGGCATGAACCGTTTATTGCCGGAAAAGCCGGAACCCTCAGCCAGCGAAAGGCCGTCCTGAGCTTTCAGAAAGAAGCGTTGAAACGCAAAACGGCGCTGCTCCCCTTGCTGAAAAAATTATCGGAGCAAAAAAAATACACTTACCGGATACCTTTGGATGAAGTCTTTGATTTCTGCGTTTTGGAATATTCCTTTTCTTTTTGGCAGTGGGGTAATCCGGTCGAAGAAATACCGGGGTTAACAGCTACCGATGAGGAAATTTTTGATCATCTGGTAAAAGTGGCTTCGCCCGATTATTTCTCGGACGAAGGCATTGGGGCAACCCGTCCGTTTTTTGTACAAGCTGCCCGCGAATTAGGATATTATGGCTACAATACCCGGAAATTCAAAAATTATTTATCGATTCCCACGGCCCGGAATTATCTTCAACGAATTTTCCTTCCTGAAGGAATAAACCCGCTTTTTGATCCCGGAGCCATGAAAAAGTTGCACCAGTTCCTTCAAAGAACGGATGCAAAAATGATGTTCATTTACGGGGAAAACGACCCATGGACTGCCTCGGGGGCCCTCGTCCCAAAAAAGAAAAATATGGTGAAAGCGGTGATGAAAGGAGGCACACATCGGACCCGAATCAACACATTTTCGGAGAAACAACGGCAACAATTAATTGAAACATTGAAGAACTGGATGGAGTAAGCCTGAATTTTACCGGTCTCAGTTCCCATATCACTTGAAAAGATGAGATTTTTTCTGTAAAAAAAGAAGAAAATACGCTATTATAGAACATGTTTTTGAACCAATACTCTGATTTACAGCATTCTGTTTTCTGCGGCAAAAATCAGTATTGTGTAAAACTGTTAAAAGTTGTTAAATTTACACTTGACCTAATCAAAACGAATTTATATGGCTAACCCGTTGCTGGAAAGAAGAACTTTTTTGAAAATGCTTGGCGCCGGATTTGGGGCGACCTTAGTTCCGTTTCCGACAATCGCAATGTCATCGGATACTACAAGTAAGTTTAGCCTTTTGAATTTCAGGCTGGGAAAACCGGAGTGGATACTACATAAAGACGGGACTTTCGATTTGATCGCCGGGCGCATCCGGTTGCGAAAATGCAGGCCTTCGATTGACGGGCAGGCGGTTTTTGCACGAAATACCTTTATGGGCGACTCGCCCAAAGGCAAACGCATTATTTATGAGCTCGACAACGGGTATATCATGCTCGACCTGAAAATACATTCCGGTTCGGTATCGATCGGGGCTGAAATCAGCGGGGTACAAACCGCGCCCCACCTCTTTTGTCCAATCGGAGAAGCAGAAATAACCGGAGTGGAAAGTTATTTTAAACAAGGACTGGGTTCCGGCGGGCAAAGCGGCATCTTCAACTATCAGAAGCCAAGTAGCCAGGACTGGGGAAACCGGTCCGGGGAACAAGCCTGGTCTTATGACAGCTACATGATTTCGGGACTGGTTGCATCAAACGGCGATACCATGGCAATCGGAGCGTATGAACACGAAAATTTTCTCCAGCGAAGCACATTTTACAGCCGTTCGCACCGTTGGGGGCTGAAAGACCGGGACCCGGGGCATGAAACATATTTTTTTGAGGCCGGTTACCTGACCGAAAACATTCCCCTTGCCGATGATTTCCTGAAATTGCCCGATATTTATGTGTTTTATGGGAACCAGCCTTTCGACACATTACAGCACCTGGCCTGGAATATCTCCGAACAAAATGTAGCCCGGCGCGATACCAATACCAGTTATCACTGGTGTTCAAAGTACGAATTTCAGAAAAAGTTTAATTACGCCAACCTGATCGAACAATTGGAAACCCTGGACAAAATAGACCCCAAACTTCCTTTACAGACCATCCAGATTGACGATTGTTACTGTGTGCATGGCGACTGGCTTGATGTGAACGAAAACTGGCCGGACGGATTGGAAGTCGCAGCCAGGCAGATTTTTCAACGACGATATCAGGCCGGTATCTGGATTGCACCTTTCAAGGTTGATGAGAATAGTAAGTTGTTCAGGCACCATAAAGACTGGCTCAATAAAGACCTGAATGATGCACTGATTGTTGAGGAAGAAGGGCCTGAAGGGAAACAGTATTCATTGGATGCCAGCCATCCGGAAGTACAAAAATACCTTCGCAGGGTGTTTCGTACCTATCGCCGCATGGGCTATATTTTCTTTAAAATTGATTATTTAGATTATGGGTTGAAAAATGCAGCCCAGGTAAAACGCTTTGTTCCCGGCAAGACCTCGGTACAGGCATTCATTGAAGTCATCCGGCTGATCCGTGAAGAAATTGGCGCAGGCAGTTTTTTGCTTGCCTGCCGTTCGCCTTACGCCCCGATGATCGGCTACGTCGATGCAATGCGTGTTTCCAATGATGTGGAGGACAAATGGTCGGATGCAGGGATTGTGAATTCAATCCAGGAAAGTTACTACACACAATATTTTAATAATGTACTTTGGCAAAACGACCCGGATGTTTTGTTCCTGCGCGACCAGAATATACACTTCAGCAAAACGGAACGTGAAAGCCTGACCTTGTGGAACGGTATTCTTGGCGGATCGGTCAGTACGTCCGACCGGTTCTCCACATGGAACGACGAGCAATTGCTCTTCTGGAGGTTTCTGCAACCCCAGAAGCGGCCGCAAAGCGCAATCTTTCCTTACTGGCCCAACCTGAAATCGTGTAAAGTAGCCGTACGCCGCTATAAAAAGTACAAGGGTTGGGGACTACTGATCTTTAATGATTCGGAACAGGAAGTAAGTGAGAGTTTTTCAATTAACGACATTTGCGGGCACAATTCCAGTTGGGTGTATTTATGGAATCCGGGGAACAGTCTTGGACTTGGCAAGTTGCGCGACATAAATCTTACACTGAAGAAACATGAAGCCAAATTACTTTTCCTTTCCGATAACAATGAAAACCCACCGGAAGAAATGACACTCGGAGGAGTTGAAATGAGCAGTGAAAATTATTTTGACGTTTAGGCACTTCAAAAAACCAATACAATATACCAGCCTTTGTTCCACTTTCTTTGCAGGAAGTGGAATTTCTTTGTTCAGGCTGCTCCTTCCGCAAAACAAAATTATAATTGGCGGGTTGGTTACATTTGTATAAATTCACCACATCAAAAACACAATCTGCAAATGAATTATCCGAAACTTTCCGTCGACACCCCTATTGAACTGATTAACCAGTTTGCCAAAAACACATTAGTTGAAACCCTTGGAATTATTTTCACCGAGGTGGGCGCCGATTTTGTAAAAGCTACGATGCCTGTCGATCACCGGACTTTTCGTCCGGGAGGGTTATTGCATGGCGGGGCCAGTATTGCGCTGGCCGAATCGGTTGCCGGCTTAGGCAGCATGTTGCTGATCGACATCGGCCGGTTTGATTCGCGCGGCATCCAGGTCAGTGCCAATCACACGGGCAGCATGGCAGGAGGAATGGTGTTTGCAACGGCAAAAATTGTCCACGCCGGGAACCAAACCCATGTCTGGGACGTTCGGATAGAAGATGAAAATGGCCGGCTCATTTCCATAGAACGGGTCACCAATATGATTATTGAAAGAAATGACAAATAACGAATATGCAACATTAATAGACCAGCTTCTGGATAAAAATATCGCTTTTGCAGGCTGGTTTTTCCCGGGCGAAACCGATGCCGGCTTGCTGGCCGGCAACCCTGAAGATGTAGTTTTTTTTGACCGCTTTAACCAACTGAACGGTGAAAAAGGCTTTGTTTTTGCCCCTTTCCGTATCACTGAAACAAGTCCTGTTATTTTGCTGAAACCAGGTTTCTACACTGAGAGCATCCGAAGCGTAAAAACATTTGAAATCACTCATTTTAAGTCGGTTAACAAAAAAGAAAAAGAAGGACAATACCGTTTCCTGACAAAAGAAGAATACCTCTGCTCCATTGAAGATACGATTTCAGAAATTAAAAACGGGACATTGTCAAAAGTGATCATCTCGCGCCGGATACCGGTTTCCCGTAACGGAGATTCTCCGGGCGAAATATTTCTGAAACTAAAATCACAGGCCCCCAATGCGTTCTGTTACATAGTGAATTTGCCGATAGCCGGAACCTGGATGGGCGCTACACCGGAAATTTTGTTACGTTCGGAAGAAGACAGTTATGAAACCGTCTCATTGGCCGGCACACAGCCCCGCCGCACTGACACTGACTACTCCTGGCATACCAAAGACATTGAAGAACAAGCTTTTGTATCGCGTTACATGCTCGATGTGTTTCACCGTTTCGGCATCGACCGGTACAAAACAAAAGGGCCCGACACGATGGAAAGCGGGAAAGTGGCCCACCTCTCCACTTCTTTTTATTTTCAAGCCGAAAAAATCAGCCATTGCCTGGGCGATTTCATTGCCGAACTGCATCCGACCCCTGCGGTTTGCGGATTGCCAAAAGATGTGGCCGACGAGTTCATCCGCCTTCATGAGAAACACCACCGGAAATATTATACCGGCTATCTCGGACACTGGCGACTGAACAACGAGGTCAGGCTTTTCGTAAATTTGCGTTGCATGGAGATCTTGTCCGAGCAGTTTGTGTTGTACGTCGGAGGTGGCATCACCGCCAAATCGGTGCCCGAACAGGAATGGGAAGAAACCATCCAGAAAGCCCGGACATTACTTTCAGCGCTTCAAACCGATACAGAATGATCTCAGATAAAAAGCACATTCAACAGCTGGCAGCCTTGTTGCTGAAAAAGGGGATCACCAACATTGTGATTTCGCCCGGAAGCCGCAATGCACCGATGATCAATACGTTTGCCGGTAGGCCGGAATTCAACTGTCGTAACGTGGTGGACGAACGCAGCGCCGCTTATTTTGCCCTTGGGCTGGCGCTCGAAAAACAAAACCCGGTGGCGCTGGTTTGCAGTTCGGGAACAGCTACCCTGAACTATGCGCCTGCCGTTGCTGAAGCGTTTTATCAACATGTCCCGTTGATCCTGCTCACCGCCGACCGGCCCGGATATTGGATCGATCAGGTCGAAAATCAGTGTATCCGTCAGGAAAACATTTACCGTAATTTCAGCAAAAAGAATTTTACCCTGCCTCTGGGCGAAAGCGAAAAAGAATTGTGGTTTGCCGCCCGCTCCATCAACGAGTGTTTAAATGCTGCGGTTACCGGAACGCCCGGGCCAGTGCATATTAATATTCCGCTGGAAGAACCTCTACATAACTTTCTGGAAGCCGAATTACCCGACGTAAAATTGATTGAAATAGCTGAAACAGAATCGGTAATTACTGGAACGGAACTCGAAAAACTGGCAGGTGAAATTCAGCAGACAAAGAAAATATTGGTGTTGGCCGGACAGCAAAATCCCAATCCGGGATTGGAAAACAGTTTGGTTGCTTTTTGCGAAAAAGCAGGAGCAGTTGTTTTAACCGAACACCTTTCAAACCTTTCCGATCCCCGGTTTTGCAATAGCATCGATTTGCTGATGCCCGCTATCCTAAATGGCCCGACGAAAGATTTTCAGCCCGGACTGCTGATTAGTTTTGGGGGAACCTTTGTTTCCAAATCGCTCAAACAATTTCTGCGAAAGTACAAACCTGCGCAACACTGGCACCTGAGTTTGTCGGGCGAGCATTTCGATACTTACCAATCGCTCACCAAAGTGGTGAACATGGATGCGGTTGATTTCTTTGATGCGCTTTCTGAAAAAATTCAGCAAAAAGATGATGGTTTTCAGCAACTTTGGAAAGAAAAAGAATTGCAGGTAAATCGACTTCGGGATGAATTCATTGCCGAAACTGAATTTTGCGACCTGAAAGTTTTCGGGGAATTGGCAAGTTCCATTCCTGAAAATTCAGTAATGCATCTGGGAAACAGTTCGCCGGTGCGTTACGCCATGATTTGTCCGCCTGTAAAAAATGCGATGTATTTTGGTAATCGTGGTACCAGCGGCATTGATGGCTGTGTTTCCACAGCGGTGGGATTTGCCAGCGAATCCGAAAAAATAAATACGGTTATTGTGGGCGATCTGTCGTTTTTCTACGATTCGAATGCGCTTTGGAATAAATACATGGGAGCCAACTTGCGGATTATCGTGATTCATAACGGCGGCGGAAATATTTTCAGCATGATAAAAGGGCCGGGCGAATCACCTGCTTTCAACGAACATTTTTTTGCTGAAAATACCCACAAAGCCGAAGCGCTGGCAAAAGCGTTTGATCTGAATTATTTCAGTGCGACCAATGAAACCGAATTAACAGCAGCGCTAACCGGATTTTATTCACCCGGTCAGAAAGCGGCTTTGCTCGAAGTATTTACTGATGCTGAGGTGAATGTAAAGGTATTCCGGGAGTTATTTCGGAAGGTGAAAGGATAATCTTCGTCCTGAAGGGACAACTTAATTCAGCCCAATGGCAACGCCTTGGGATTTAAATGGATGTATGTGGATCGTTTCGCCCTGAAAGGGCAATTTAATAAGGAATAAAATGGCACAATCATTATCAAAATTGTATATTCATTTGGTTTTTCATATCAAAAACAACACTGTACAAATAAAGGCAGAGGATAAAAATGATTTGTATGCATATATTGGATCAATAATTAAGGATAACGGATCAATTCCGATCATTATAAATGGAACCGATGATCATCTTCATATTTTATGTGTGATGTCGAAAAACATATCGCTGGCAGCATTGACTGAAGAGACAAAAAGACATAGCAGCAGGTGGATTAAAACTCGTGGATCACATTACTCTAATTTTGCCTGGCAAGGTGGATACGCTGGTTTTTCTGTCAGTCAGTCACTTCACGATAAAACTAAAAATTACATTTTAAATCAGGAAGAACACCACAAAAAGATGACCTTTAAAGAAGAATTGATTGCATTCCTAAATGAATATGGAATTGATTATGATGAACGATATTTGTGGACAGATTAAGTTGCCCTTTCAGGGCGTAATCCAATTGGAGCAACTGATATCCCAAGGCATTGCCATTGTGCTAAATTTAATTGGGCTTTCAGCCCGCAAATTCATTTTGTAATCCAACAGAGAATAAAGGCAAGATTAATGAAACAGGTTTTTACGTCCCGAAGGGACAGTTTATTTCAGCCCAATGGCAACGCCTTGGGATATATGAAAGAAACCGTTGTTCTTCGCCCTGAAAGGGCAACTTAAATAATAATTTCAACAAAAAAACTATGACAACAAAACGCACTTGGGAAACCATCAAAGAATACGAAGATATTTTCTTCGAATATTATAACGGAATTGGGAAAATCACCATCAACCGCGAGCGATACCGCAATGCGTTCCGGCCAACCACCGTGAATGAAATAAGCGAAGCGCTGCGCATTTGCCGCGAGGATCAGCGTATCAATGTAGTAGTGCTGACCGGCGCGGGCGATAAAGCTTTTTGTGCCGGTGGCGACCAAACAGTAAAAGGAAAAGGTGGGTACATCGACAAAGACGGGATTCCCCGCCTGAATATTTTGGAAGTGCAAAAACAAATCCGCTCGATGCCGAAGCCTGTCATTGCAATGGTAAACGGCTATGCCATTGGCGGCGGCCACGTGTTGCACGTGGTTTGCGACATCAGTATTGCTTCCGAGAATGCCATTTTCGGGCAAACCGGCCCCAAAGTAGGCAGTTTTGATGCTGGTTTAGGTTCATCGTACCTGGCCAGTATTGTGGGACAGAAGAAAGCCCGCGAAATTTGGTTTATGTGCCGCCAGTATTCGGCTGCCGAAGCGCTGGAAATGGGACTGGTGAACAAAGTTGTCCCGTTCGACCAGCTTGAGGACGAAGTAGTTGCCTGGGCCGAAAAGATGCAGGAACACAGTCCGCTGGCATTGCGAATGTTGAAACTCGGGCTGAATGCCGAACTCGACGGGCAAATCGGAATCCAGGAATTTGCCGGGAATGCAACTCTTCTTTATTATTTAACTGAAGAAGCGCAGGAGGGCAAACATGCCTTCCTCGAAAAGCGCAAACCCGACTTCAAAAAGTTCCCAAAGTTCCCGTAAATAAAGACTTTTATCGGCTTACCTTTTGGTAAGTTACCTTTTGGTAAGTTGACGTTAATCAGTTTCATGCCATGTCAATAACACAAAATGAGTAAACTTAATACAGACATATTCAAATTTACATCTATTGAAGTCGGAGAATTGATTGTTGCCGGAAAACTTTTGAAATTTAACGACCCTGAATTTTTTAATGATCCGTTTGATTGTGATATTGATTTGTTAGAATTTGACTTTAATAACCGGAGTCCTGAAATTTCTAATGAATTGGAGAAGGTCAAAACTATTTTAGAAAAAAATTATGGAGAAAAAACCGAAAGGCTGATTAATACAATAAGTGATTCTGAAATATGTAAGATTTATAAACAAAGTCAACTAAATAAAATATCAAGATCTTCAATTTGTTGTTTTTCTACATCATTCAAAAATACAGTTATGTGGTCCCATTATGGAGATAAACACAGAGGGGTTTGTTTAAATTTTGATTGGTCTATTCCTGAACCATTTGTTGATTATCCAACTGAAAGATTTAGTAAAGGGCCCGTAGATTATAACCACTATCATACTCCTGTAAATTATTTAAAATCAAAAGAAGAAGGGATTAAAAAATTATTTTATACAAAATCAGAAGATTGGAGATATGAAAATGAATTTCGATTTCACATTTTAGAAGAACATGGTTTGTTCCGATTTAACCATGATTTTTTAAAGGGAATTATTTTTGGAATTCGGGTTTCTGAAAAAGAAATAGAAAGATTTAAAAAAATTTGCGCTAAACATGGCTTCTCCAGTATCTATTTTAAGAAATTGATCAAAGACAAACTAAATATAAGAATTGAACAAGTGTAAAAGTATAAACTCATAGTTAAGTTTCTTTCTCTTAAACAAATAAAAACATTTACATCCTTAAGATTAACCGGGAATTAATAAAGTAGCAACATGGCAAACACAAAAAGTTGGATTAAAGCAGCGCGGCCACGGACATTGCCGCTGGCGCTTTCCGGCATTATTACCGGAAGCGGGTTGGCATATTTTTATGGAGAATTCGATTTGGGGGTTTGTTTACTGGCTATTATCACGGCCACCCTGTTGCAAATATTTTCCAATTTTGCCAACGATTACGGCGATTTCCAGCGGGGTACCGACAACCGGCAACGGCTTGGCCCCGTTCGTACCATGCAGGGCGGCGAAATCAGCAAAAAGGAAATGCAAACCGGGATGATTATTTTGATTATTTTGAGCCTGACCTTTGGTTTGTGGCTGGTGTATAAAGGCACCTGGGAAAAATCGCACGCAGCTTTTTGGTGGTTTTTGGGATTTGGAATTTTATCGCTGCTGGCTGCGTATTTTTACACGGCCGGGAAACGTTCGTACGGTTACATCGGACTGGGTGATCTGTCGGTTTTTTTGTTTTTTGGCCTGTTACCAGTACTGGGAACTTTTTTTCTGAATGCACAATATCTTTCTGCTGGAATTGTTTTGCCAGCCATCAGCATTGGCTTTTTCAGTACAGGCGTACTCAATCTGAACAATGTCCGAGATATTGACAACGACCGGCAATCGGGCAAAATCACGCTGGCGGTGCGCATGGGAAGCCGCAACGGAAAAATTTATCATGCCACACTGATCGTCTTCGGGCTGATCGCTGCCGTTTTGTTCACCATGAAAAATCTGCATTCTCCATGGCAATGGCTGTTTTTGCTGTCTGCCCCGCTTTTTATCATCGATTTGATTCGTATCTTCAGGACATCGGACGCCAAAAAGCTGGACCCGTTTCTCAAACGGCTTGCCCTGAGCACTTTTGCCTTTGCTATTCTTTTTTGCCTGGGACTTTTTTTAAGCTAAAATGAACGCGCGCTTCAAAAAATATACGCTCCAGTTTCACCGTCCGGCAGGAACATCGCGGGGAACCTACAAAATACGAGATTCGTGGTTCTTGTTTCTGGAAGAAAACGGGGAAACCGGGATTGGCGAATGCGCTCCCCTGCCCGGCCTCAGCCTCGAAAACCCGGCAAAAATGAACGAACAATTAACCTGGGTTTGTGAAAACATTGAATTTTTCAGCAAAACTATTCAGGAATTAAAAAACTGGCCGTCCATTCAATTCGGGCTTGAAACCGCGTTGCTCGATCTGAAAAACGGCGGCCGTCAGATTCTTTTTCCTTCTGATTTTACGGAAGGAAAACGGGGAATTCCCATCAACGGGTTGATTTGGATGGGCAACCCGGAATACATGCAGCAGCAAATCCGCGAAAAGCTGGAACAGGGTTTCCGTTGCATTAAAATGAAAATCGGCGCTATTGATTTTGAGGCCGAACTGGAACTTCTAAAAAGCATCCGAAAAGAATTTTCAGCAAAAGAAATTACTCTTCGGGTGGACGCCAACGGCGCCTTCAAGCCTGCGGAAGCGCTGGAAAAACTGAAACGCCTGTCTGATTTGGAAATTCATTCCATTGAGCAACCCATAGCGGCCCGGCAGTGGGACGAAATGGCCCGGCTTTGCGAACAGTCGCCGGTTCCGGTCGCCCTCGATGAAGAGCTGATCGGGATAACCGTCGAAATACAAAAAAAAGAAATGCTGGAGCAGCTAAAACCTGCTTTTCTGGTACTGAAACCCAGCCTGCACGGCGGTATTTCCGGTTGCAGCGAATGGATGGAGCTGGCTGAAAACGCCGGTGTAAAATGGTGGATTACTTCGTACCTCGAATCGAATGTCGGGCTGAATGCCATCGCGCAATGGACGGCAACAAAACCAATTGAAATGGAGCAGGGGCTGGGAACCGGAAAACTTTTTTCCAACAATTTCGGTTCGCCGCTCGATATTGTAAACGGCCAGCTTTGGCATTCCCCGGACAAAAACTGGGAAATTAATCTGGATTAAGATGATGGAATTGCCTTACCATATTTCCATTTTGAATGAAGTTTTCACACATGCTGAAATTGCAGATGTGGCAGCCAAAAAACTTCAGCAGGAACTGAGCGATTGGGAACGTGAATTTTATGTATTTGTGCTGGAATGGTTCAATCAAAACGATTTTGTAGAGGTAAAAACATCGGGTAGCACCGGGCAGCCCAAAACGATCAGGCTTCCCAAGTTGGCGATGCGAAAAAGTGCGGAACGCACCATTCAATATTTCAATTTAAAAGAAAACGATCGTTTATTGCTCAGTTTATCGTGCCGCTATATTGCCGGGAAAATGATGGTAGTGCGGGCCCTGACCGGTAAAATGAACCTCCTGGTGGTTGATCCGGCCTGTGATTTTCGTTTTCTCGATCAGGAAAAATTCGATTTCGGGGCGATGGTCCCCTTGCAGGTTGGAAACATTCTGGAAACAGGAACAGGCAAAAACCGGATTGAAAATATTCGTCATCTGCTGGTTGGCGGCTCGGCGGCCCCATTTCAGCTTGAGAAAAAAATACGCCAATTAAAAAATAATGTGGTTTCTACCTACGGAATGACCGAAACAGCCAGCCACATTGCTGTACGTAAACTGTCGGGGGCCGACTGGTCGGAAAATTATCGCTGCCTGCCGGGAATTTCGATCCGGAAAAATGAAAACGAATGCCTTGAAATTTTTGCTGAAGGGCAACCTGAATGGCTGACAACTACTGACCTGGTGGATATTGTTTCTTTTTCTGAATTTAAAATACTGGGACGTGCCGACCATGTGATTATTTCCGGGGGGTTGAAATTTCATCCTGAATTAATCGAAAAAAAATTGGAAAAGTTCATTCATCAACCATTTATAATTTCATCGGAACCAGATGAAAAATTAGGAAGAAAACTTGTTTTAATGGTGGAAGCTCCTGCTTCGGGCAATTTGAAAGATGAACTCCGGAAGATATTGGAAAAATACCTTGCTAAATATGAAAAGCCTCGTAAAATTGCTTTTGTGAAGCCGTTACCGCGTAATGCGAATGGGAAGATTATCAGAAAATAAATGATCAAATATCATCTTGTGACTCCAGACCAAGAAAAAAAATATTTTGAAGTTTTCAGAAATCTGCATCCTTTACTTAAAGGAGGAAAAGTAATAACATACAACGGTAAAAGGGAATGGCCTGATGTTGAATACTGCACACAAGATAATAGATTGATATCCATTGAAGTTACTGAACTATCCATTATGGGAACCGACATCTTTTATGAAAGAGTTCAAGCCAGTGAAGAACAAAAGCTATTAAGTAAAGTTCTTCAAAATTTGAATTCCAAAACTGGATTAATCTATTCTATGATAGATATATTACTACATCCAAATATTCGGTTAAAGAAAAATGAAACTGATCGTCTTGCATATTTAATATCATCTGTGATCGAAAAATCGAGCAATAATACAGTTATCGAAAAACACACTGTAATTGACATAACTTCTGAAGAACTTACAAAAAACAATATCGATAGAATTAGGCTGTTTTGTAGTAAAAAGCTGAAAAGATTTACTGGAAATATTGGGGACGGATGTATGATTAAAGAATTTGATGCAGAAGAAATTAAATCGATTATTAGAAAGAAAGATGAGAAACTTATAAAATGGAATAATAATATTTTTTCAGAAAATTGGTTGTTAATTCTTCAAACAGAAGAAACATTAACATGGAGAGATAATATCAAGAAAATTGAATCATATAGGTTCGAATCTGTCTATGATAAAGTTTTCATTTATAGATATTTGGACAATTTCATATACGAAATACTTCTTCAATCCTGATAAATTATGCAAAACTTTCTGACAAAAATACAACGCCGTCAACCCGATTTTACAAACCTGCTAAAAGTGTTGCGTAAAGAAATTCCTGACCGCCCAACACTTTTCGAGTTTTTCATGAACCAAAACCTGTATGAGTTGCTTGCCGATGAGAAAGCAAAAAACACGGATGACGAATTGCGAAAATTCCGGGTGATCATCAGTGCTTTTCGAAATGCCGGTTACGATTATGCCACCATTCCGGCTTCGTACAGCAATATTTTGAAATTTGACCGGGCTGCTTCGAACCAGAAAAATAGTCGCTCATTAAACGAAGGGTTTGTAATTACCGATACTGAAAGTTTTGAGAAATATCTATGGCCTAATGCCGAATCCGGAAATTACGATATTTTTGAAATCCTTGCCCCGATGGTTCCTGAAGGGATGAAACTCGTCCCCAGCGGGCCGGGCGGTGTGCTCGAAAATGCCATCGACCTTACGGGATACGAAAATCTGTGTTTTATCAGCATGATGGACGAAACACTTTGCCGCGCCATTTTCGATGCCATCGGTTCGCGTCTGCTGGCATTTTATGAACGCATTGCCTGCTATCCTGTCGTTGGAGCAATGATTTATAATGACGACTGGGGTTTCAAAACCCAAACCATGTTTCCTCCGGAAATGTTACGCACTTATGTTTTCCCGTGGTGTAAAAAAATAACGAAAGCCGTCCATGCTCATGGAAAGCCTGTCATCTTGCACTCCTGCGGCAATCTATCGGAAGCAATGGAAGATGTGGTGGAAGATATGGATTTCAACGGAAAACATTCGTTTGAGGATATTATCATCCCGGTGGAAGAAGCATACCAAAAATGGGGACGGCAAATTGCCATCATGGGGGGCATCGATATCGATTTTCTGACTACTTCAACCCCTGAAATCATCCAGAAACGGGCATCTTCCCTGATCAGGGAAAGTTTATCACAGGGTGGCTATGCGCTTGGCTCGGGAAATTCGATCCCTGACTACATTCCGGTTGAAAATTATTTTGCCATGATTGGTACGATTCTCAGCAAATAGTATCCTGAACAATGAATATTTCTGCTCCGTAGTCCATCGTTTTTCGAACAAATCCAGCATTTCTGAAAAATATATCCATAATTTTTTAATATTCTTTTGAGATTTTTGTGAATTTTTATACATTTGCAGCCGCTAAAGCGTTCTGAGTAATATTAAAATATTTAAGATATACTGCGGGATGGAGCAGTTGGTAGCTCGTTGGGCTCATAACCCAAAGGTCGTCGGTTCAAGTCCGGCTCCCGCTACAAATGGAAAGGAGAATTGAATAAATCGGTTCTCCTTTTTCTTTTTAAGCCCTTCTGTTAAAAAGTGATAATAATGTATTTTCGACGATGCTTTTAGCTAATTCTTTCTAATTTTGTTAGCTCCAAAAATAGACGATGGACAAGAAAAAAGGGAAAAAGAGAATATTCCAGAAACTGAAAAACCGTTACCGGTTAATTATTTACAACGATTCGACCTATCAGACAGTGTGGAGCATGCAACTCTCACGGCTCCGTGTGCTGACGGTTGGGGGGATGCTTTCTGTTTTTTTGGTGATTGTTACCACGGTAATTATTGCATACACGCCTTTGCGCGAATATATTCCCGGGTATCCGAGCCAGGAAGAACGGCGAATGATCATCAACAATGCAATCCTGGTTGACTCACTGGAGGCACAGTTGGCCATTCGCGACGATTATTTCCAGAAAATTAAAGCAGTTGTCAAAGGTGAGATCCCTGACACTTACAAAGACAAGATGGATTCGACCGTTGTCAGTTCAAAAGTAAAGTTCAGTTCGTACAATCATGATTCAGTATTTCGTAAAAAACTGATGGAGGAACAACTAAACCTGTCACTTCAGAAAGGCGAAAAAACAGGGCGAAATATTTCGCAAATCCATTTTTTCCCCCCGTTGAAAGGTATTGTCAGTGCGCCGTTTAATGCTTCGGAAGGGCATTATGCCGTCGATATTATTGCCCAACCCAATGCCCGGGTTTCTTCGGTACTGGACGGGACCGTAATTTTTGCCGATTACACCATCAATACCGGATATGTGATCTATGTCCAGCACGAAAAAAATATTATCTCGATCTATAAACACAATTCTGAGTTGCTAAAAACAACCGGCGATAAGATAAAAGCAGGCGAAGCCATTGCCATTATGGGCAATAGCGGAGAACTCTCAACCGGTCCGCACCTTCATTTTGAACTCTGGAATAACGGAGTGGCGGTAAACCCTGAGCAGTACATTGAATTTTAAGGATCCGGTATGAAGAAACGAATAGCCATTCTCGGGTCTACAGGATCCATAGGTACGCAGGCTTTGGAAGTGATTACCGCTTATCCTGAACATTTTGAAGTAGAAGTACTCACTGCCAACAACAGTATCGAATTGCTGATCGAACAGGCAAAAAAATATCAGCCCAATGTGGTTGTGGTTGCCAACGAGTGCCGCTACGAGGTATTGCAGGAAGCACTGAGAAATGAACCGATCAAGATATTTGCAGGATCAAAAGCCATAGCCGAAGTAGTACAAATGGACACCGTTGATATTGTGCTCACCGCTATGGTCGGCTATTCAGGGCTCATCCCCACCTTTAATGCCGTAAAAGCCGGAAAGCAAATCGCACTGGCCAATAAAGAAACATTGGTCGTTGCGGGTGAGATCATTAACCAGGTTGCCATCGAAAACAATGCACGTATCCTGCCGGTCGATTCGGAACATTCGGCAATATTCCAGTGCCTGAGCGGCGAGTATCATAACGAGATCGAAAAGATTTATCTCACCGCTTCAGGAGGTCCGTTTCGTGGGTACTCGGCAGAACAGCTTCAGAAAGTTACCCGCGATGATGCCCTGAAACATCCAAACTGGAACATGGGGGCCAAAATAACCATTGATTCCGCCAGTATGATGAACAAGGGCTTTGAAGCGATTGAAGCCAAATGGTTGTTTGGCCTGGACCCGGAACAAATCGAGGTAATTATTCATCCGCAGAGCATTGTTCATTCGTTAGTACAGTTTCGCGACGGTTCAGTGAAAGCACAATTAGGGCTTCCCGACATGAAACTGCCGATTTTATATGCCCTGGGTTACCCGCAACGATTGCCATGCAATTTCGGTCGTTTCAGTTTTCTTGATTACCCTAAGCTGACGTTTGAACAACCCGACCCGGGAAACTTTCGCAATCTTGCCCTTGCCTACGAAGCGTTGCGCCGGGGAGGCAACATGCCCTGTATTCTAAATGCAGCCAATGAGGTAGTGGTGCAGGCTTTTCTGAAAGACCAGGTCCGCTTTGTTGAAATGCCCGATATTATAGAACAAAGCATGCAAAAAACAACTTTTATCGAAAATCCCGATTTGAATGACTATATTCAAACCGACAAAGAAGTTCGTTTGTTTACTCATTCGATCATCAAAAGCAGATTAAAAATTAAGACAGAATAGGAGAAAAGAAATGGAGTCAGTACTTATTAAAGCGGCACAATTGATATTAAGCTTGTCCCTGCTCGTTATTTTGCACGAATTCGGACATTTCATGTTTGCCCGCTTGTTTAAAACCAGGGTTGAAAAGTTTTACCTGTTTTTTGATCCCTGGTTTTCGCTTTTTAAAACCAAAAAGGGAGAAACGGAATACGGGATCGGATGGCTCCCGCTGGGAGGTTATGTAAAAATTTCCGGAATGATCGATGAGTCGATGGACAAAGAAGCCATGAAACAGCCGCCGCAGGATTACGAGTTCCGTTCAAAAAAAACATGGCAGCGGCTCTTGATCATGATTGGCGGAGTAAGCATGAATTTCATTTTTGCCCTGATTATTTATATCGGAGTATTATACGTGTGGGGTGAAACTTATTTGCCCACCGAGAATGCAAAATACGGCATCGTAGTAGTAGATGAAGCCGGAGAACAAATCGGGCTGCAAACCGGCGACAAAATTATTTCAGTTGATCACCGGAAAGTGGAAAACTTTTATAAAGTGATCCCGACCGTTTTACTCGATAAGGCAAAAACTATTCAGGTTGAACGCGATGGGAAACAACTTGACGTGGAAATTTCGGACGACGATATTGCCGTGCTTGTAAAGGCCAAAAGCGTAATGGAACCCCGTTTCCTGTTCGAATTCAGAGCGGCAAAATTTGCCAAGGAATCGGTTGCCGAACAAGCCGGATTGCAAAAGGGAGATGAAATTATCTCGGTCGATTCACAGGAATTTGTTTATTACGACCAGTTTCAAAAATATCTGAAAAATCATTCGAACGAAAGCATTTTGCTTCGCGTGGTACGCGACCGCGACACCCTGAACATCCCGGTCAGGCTCAATGAAACAGGACTTTTGGGCATTCATCCTGAAGCGCCCGTTCGCTCAAATTTCGAGTATAAAACCATCCGTTACGGGTTTTTCGAATCGATACCAGCGGGTATCCAGAAAGGATTTACCACAATTCAGGATTACCTGAAACAATTTAAACTTATTTTTTCTCCCAAAACCAAAGCCTATGAATCTTTGGGCGGTTTTATTGCCATCGGGAACATCTTCCCCGGAGCATGGAACTGGTATGCTTTCTGGACCATGACTGCTTTCCTGTCAATCATTCTGGCCGTGATGAACCTGTTGCCCATCCCTGCACTTGATGGCGGGCATGTAATGTTTCTTGTATTTGAAATGGTGACCGGACGAAAACCCGGTGAGAAATTCCTGGAATATGCCCAAATTACAGGAATGATTATTTTACTGACCCTGGTGCTTTATGCAAATGGGAATGATATATTTAAACTTTTTGCGGGCAAATAGAAAGTCCAAAAAAATATTACTTTTGCAGAAACCTTTTAACACATTGAGCTATGAACTTATTTATTATCGCAGGCATAATTGGTCCCTGGCAAGTAGTTCTTATCGTTGCCATTGCACTATTGCTTTTTGGCGGCAAAAAAATTCCTGAACTGATGAAGGGAGTCGGACAGGGAATGAAAGAATTCAAGAAATCGCTGTCTTCGGATGATAACGAAGACAAAAAAGAGAATGAAAAAGAAAAAGAAAAACTTGAGAAGTAGATAAAACTATCCAAAATCAGGGGCCCAAAAACCCTGGTTTTTTCATTTCTTGAACTGGAAACCTCCCATAAAACCTGAAGCAAATAACTGGTCATTCAGATTCACTAATCAGAATCAGGCCAAAAGAAAAATTACGAATCAAAAACAAGTAAACTGCACAAAAAAAGAAAGACCGTCCCAAATTTTGTTTTGAGACGGCCTTTCCTTTTTATGCCGGTACTGTTAAATCAAGAACTCCAAAAAATTCTCTTTCGAGATAACCGTAAATTCCGATTCAGGATAGGTTTCCATCCAAGCTTTAGGCACTTTAATTTTTCGTGGTGAATATTTGAACTCGTAGCCAAAAAGTTTCCCTTCACGCTCTTCCACCAGATCAATTTCCTGCCGGTCGTATGTGCGCCAAAAATAGTTATTGGCAAATATGCGCTTGTATTCTTTGGTTTTCAGCCTTTCCATGAACATGAAATTTTCCCATAACATACCTGTATCATTGCGTTGGTCCAATGGGTTGAAATTATTTATGATCGCATTCCGTATGCCGTTATCCCAAAAATAATAGCGTGCCGTTTTCACTATCTCCTTTCTGAGGTTTCGTGCAAAACCACCTACTTTTTTTATAATGAACGTCTTTTCAAGCAGATCGAGATAGCGCTCTACGCTTTGTTTAGCAATTCCAAGTTGATTGCTTAGTTCATTTAATGAGACTTCATTCCCAATCTGAAAAGCCAATAATTTCAATAAGTCAGTGAGTTTTGCCGGATTACGCAGGTTCTCCAGTTCCAGTACATCCTTAAACAAATACGAATCTCTGATAGAGAGTAAATATTCTATTTTATCATTGGCAGAATTTGAATTCATCACTTCGGGATACGCCCCGAAAATAAGAAGTTCATCCAGCAACTGAAGGATTTCCATTCCTCCATGTTGCTTATAAAGCTCATAAACGGATAATGAGAATAATATGCGAATAGTACTTCTTCCTGTTAATGGTTCTCCTATTTTATTTGAAAGATCGAAAGAGGAAGAGCCTGTAACAATAATGATCAGCTCTGGAAACTGGTCAATCAACAATTTTAAACCGAAGCCAATACCCGGTATTCGCTGGGCTTCATCAATAAAAATAAGCTCATAACTACCGAATGCTGCACTCAACTTTCCCAACTGTTGTGAAGCAATCAGTTCGCGAAGTTCCTGATTATCTCCTGTTCCTGAATATATTTTCCCCTGGAAATTACTGCTGATTTTCCGTATCAGTTCTGTTTTGCCAACCCGGCGTGGGCCATACAAAACAAACACTTTCCCTTTTTTGAAAATAATATCTGTATTCTTTTCCAGATAACGGCTGTACCATTTAGTGTCCATATTATCACTGCTTTAGTGTCGGTAAAGGTAGAAAAGCAAATTCATAAAAACTAAATTTGGCAGGTTTAGTTTCTAAATTTGGCTAAATTTGGCAAGTTTGTATTCCAAATTAATGGAAATTTAGAGAGTTTGAATTCTCCTGATTGACATCCTCTACTCTGTCGTCACCTTCTTCTTCCCTCTCTCAAGCCAGTAATACACGATTGGCAAAACCAACAAAGTCAGGAATGTCGATGTAATCAGTCCGCCAATAACAACCGTTGCCAATGGGCGTTGTACTTCGGAGCCGGGACCGGTATTGAAAGCCATTGGTATAAAACCGAGGCTGGCAACCAGTGCCGTCATCAGCACCGGCCGTAACCGGTCGGCCGAACCATTGATGACCAATCTTTTCAGGCTGCCCTTTTCTTTGCGTATTTCATTCAGATGATCAATCAGCACAATACCATTGAGTACTGCGACCCCAAAAAGGGCTACAAACCCGATGCTGGCAGAGATTGATAAATACATGCCGCGCATCCACAACAGGAATACCCCGCCCGACAAGGCAAACGGCAGGTTCAGAAGAATCATCATCGCATAACGCATGCTTCCAAAATTCAGGTAAAGCAAGCCGATAATGATAAATAACGACAGGGGCACGACCAATAGCAAATGCTTCATTGCCCGTTGCTGATTTTCAAAAGTTCCGCCGTATTCGAGAAAATAGCCGGTCGGTACTTCTGCTTTTTCGCGAATGGCTGTCTTCAGATTTTCGACATAGGTTCCAATATCAATTTTTTCAATGTTGATGCCCACGATCATACGCCGCCAGCCATTTTCGCGCTGAATTTCACGCGGGCCTTCCTGTGCCACGATTTTACTCAGCCGTTTCAACGGAATAAATTGTCCATTGGGCAGATGTACCGGTATTTCCTGAATATCTTCCAGCCGCGAACGTATTTCTTCGGGGTAACGTACCTGAATATCGAAACGGCGCTGTCCTTCGTATAATTGCCCGGCAATTTGGCCGCCGATGCCCGCTTCAATTACGGTTTGCACATCGTCTACATTCAGTCCAAAAGAAGCTACAGCTTCCCGGTCGATTTCAATGGTTAAATACGGTTGCCCGATAGGTTGCTCCACAAAAAAGTTAGCAGTACCATCAAGAGAAGGGAGTAATTTCGAGATTGACTCGCCAATGCGGTTTAGTTCGTCCAAATCTTCACCGTAAATTTTCACGGCAAGATCCGATTTCACGCCGCTGGTCAGCTCATCAACCCGCATGGCAATGGGTTGTGTAAAATTGTATGCCAGTCCCGGTTCCGTTTGTAAATACGGTTCAATGGCAGCGATAATATCTTCTTTGGTCATTCCTTTTCGCCATTCATCGGGATTTTTCAGAACTACCCAAACATCGGTCTGGTGAACGCCCATCCAGTCGTTGGCAAGGTCGGAACGTCCGGTTTTCGGGACAACCGTCTTTATTTCAGGAATATTTTGCATGAGCTTTCCGGCCAGCCAGTTTGCATTTCCGATCGATTCGTCAAGTGTTACCGAAGGCATGCGTACCTGTTCAATCAGGATGGAACCTTCATCCAATTCAGGTAAAAACTCACTTCCCAGCCGAAACATGACCAACATTGAAATAATGAATACCATTAGTGTAGTTGAGAAAACCAATACTTTTCGGTCCATGTATTTTTTCAATCCGGCGATATAACGCGGCTTCATCCATTCGATCACGTAATTGCGGCGAACCCGGATTCCTTTTCTGAAAATCAGCGAAGAAATAGCCGGAACAAATACCAGCGCAAGGATGAGTGAGCCCAGAACTGCCGCGGCAACCGTTATTGCCATCGGCCGGAAAAGAATGCCTTCCATCCCGCTAAAAGTCATAATTGGGACATACACCATCAGGATAATCATCACCCCAAAAAAGATAGGCCGCACCACTTGTTTTGCTGCTGAAATAATTGCATCGTCTGATTTCTCTTTTTCCTTTCCACTCAACCGATGAATAATATTTTCGACCATCACTACCGAACCGTCGACCACCATCCCAAAGTCGATAGCACCCAGACTCATCAGATTGGCCGCCAGACCGAACTCGCGCATGCCGATAAAAGCAAACAGCATGGAAAGCGGGATAACCATAGCAACAATTATTGCCCCGGTAAATTCGCCTAGAAGCAGTAGAAGCACCACAATTACCAGCATACCGCCTTCAAGAAGATTGGTTGTAATAGTACCTGTGGTACGGCTAATTAAATCCGACTGGTCATAAAATTTTTCAATACTCACCCCTTGGGGCAGGTTCTGGTTTATATTCTCAATTTTTGTTTCTATTTCTGAAATTACCTCCCGTCCGTTACCTCCGCGAAGCATCATCACAATACCGGTCACCACTTCGCCTTTTCCATCGCGGGTAACGCCGCCTTGCCGAACTTGTGTGCCAATGGTCACTTTTGCAATGTCTTTAATAAAAACAGGTTTATTATTGAAGTTGGCAACTACAATATTTCGAATGTCATCTACTTTATTGATTTGTCCGAAACCACGAACAATGTACTGTTCGCGGTTGTGTTCCAGAAAATTACCACCCGAAACCGAGTTGTTTTCGTTAATCGCCATGATCACTTCGCCGATGCCAATCCCGTACATCCTCAGTTTTCCAGGCTGAACAATCACCTCATATTGTTTCACAAAGCCTCCGAACGAATTGATTTCGGTAACCCCCTTTACAATTTTCAACTGAGGGACAATCAGCCAATCCTGTATTTCGCGCAGTTCGGTCAGCGAATAGTTTTCACCCTTCACTACATATTGGTAAATTTCGCCCAAAGCGGTGGAAATCGGCCCCAGTTGCGGCACCGAAACATCGGACGGCAGGTCGCCTGCTATCGACTGGGTGCGCTGACTCACCATCTGACGTGCAAAATAAATATCAGTCCCCTCTTCAAACTCAACGGTCACTGCCGATAAGCCAAACTGCGAAATGGAACGCACTTCCTTCACACCAGGCAGGCCGTTCATGGCTGTTTCAATCGGGTAACTTACCAACTTCTCGACATCGGGCGGCGAATATCGTCCTGCTTTGGTGATCACCAAAACCTGAACAGGTGTCACGTCGGGCAACGAATTGATGGGTATCTTCAGCAGCGAAAATACACCTGCCACGGCCATTAACACAACCAGAGACAAGGCTACATATTTCTGACGAACACTGAATGTAATTATTTGGTTGAGCATGATTTTTGTTTTTTCGGAGAATTATTCTTCAGCAATCTGTTCGTACCTCGACAACGCTTTTAGTGAAAATACCTGTGTGACGGCAACCTGTTCCCCAACCTGCAAACCACTTTGCAGAACGACATAATTATCACGGATTTCATGCAATATAATTTCCCGCTTTTCGAATTGCCGGTCACCCTTTTTGACGAATACAATTGGTTGATTGCCTTCATAAGTCAATGCAGAAACAGGAACCGAAAGCACATTTTCGAGCTTGCCGGTCATAATTTCCAAACGAACCGTCTCTCCGGGCTGTGGCCAGCTATTTTCAGTATCGATGATAATATTGGCCACCATCGACCGGTTGGTTTCGTCCAACGCCGGATTGATGGTCTCCACCTGTCCCTTGATTTTTATTGCATTTTCGCTGCGACGGGTTACCAGTACCGTGTCGCCCTCCGATACAAATGCACCGTCATCAGGTGAAAGATACGCCTTCACTTGTACTCTGCTAAGATTGATGACCCTTCCGAGTTTTTCCAGTGCATTAACTGACTGCCCCAGTTCAACTTCCTGTTGATCGAAAATACCGTCGATAATTGAATAAATTCTCAATGTCGGGTTAATTTGTTCTGCACTTTTAAAATTTTCAATTTCGCGGTCGGTCACCCCAATAGCTTTCAGTTTGGCAATGGATGCAATCACCAAGGCATTTGCCCGCTGAAAATCGGAATTAGCGCGTTCCAGTTCACTTTTCGAACTGATGGTTTCCTGTACCAGTTGCCCCAACCGGTCGAGGCGCGATTTCTGATATTTTTCTTCAGCATAGGCCTGCATAAATTCAGCTACCAGATTACCAAAAACCAAACTTTCGATCCTGAAAAGCTCCTGTCCTCTTTTTACCCGGTTACCTTCTCTTACATAAATAGCGCTAACGCGGCCTTCAATCGGTGTGCTGATCAGGCTCAGGTTTCCCGGCGCCGGAAATACCACACCCGGAACCGAAAGTGTGTAATTTTCGATGGCGCCACCCACTGCAACTGTTTCAATATGCAAAGTTTGTGCATCTTTCTCCGAAAGTTCGATGATTGCCTGTCGTGTTTCGGCGGTTACCGAAGGAGGCGCTTCAACTACTTCCTTTGTTTCTTTTTTTTGTTCGCTGCTGCAAGCGAAAAGAAACCATCCTGCCAGTGCAGAAAAAAATAAAATCCGGTTTTTTTTGAATATTGTTATCATCGTTTTGCTTTTATTTCTAATAAACAAGTTCCTGATCGAGGAATTTTTCGAGGGCAACAAGCTGAAGATAATAATCACGTAAAGCTGTCAGGTATTGTTTCTGGCTACTCAGGTAAATTTGTTGCGAGTTGATTAGATTGAGCAGGTCGATTTCGCCCAGCCGGTAGGCCTTTAAGCTGAGTTCATGCAGATTTTCAGCTTTTTTACGGATGGTTTGCCGGTACCGTTCAATGGTCGATTTACTGGTTTTGTAACTGTGCCATGCATGTTCGATCTGCATTTTCATGTCCAGTTCAATTTCTTTTTGCTTCCATTTAATTTCTACTTCGCGTGCTTTGGCCATTTCAATTTTTCCTTTTTGTTCGAAAGGCAGCCATACCGGAATGCTCAATCCCACTTCAAAGCCGTTATAATTAAACCCATCGCCGTAATTCTGTTTATACAAATTGAACCGGACATCGGGCAGAATGTTACTGCGGGCTTCTTTTACACGGCTTTGTTCAGCCTCGTATTCCCGCAATGCCGAAAGATAAAGAGGTTGCTCTTCCAGTTGTGCCAATGCCTGTATTTGCTGAATGTCGATATCGGTAGTTTGCAACGAATCCATAAACTGGATGCTGTATTTTTGTTCGTCGGTTGGCAGGCCCATTGCATTGAACAAACTGTAACGCGCCAGATGAAGAATCTGTTCTGCTTCGTCAAGTTGGTTTTGCGCCTCGGCGTGTTGTAATTCGGCTTTGGTCAGGTCCATGCCGTTGCCCATACCGGTTTCAAAGCGGGAATAGGTTGCAGTGTAAAGTTCTTCGGCCAGCCGGTGCTGATTTTCGGAAAGTTTTTGATAATATAACGCATATAAAACTTCTATATAATGTTTTTTTACTGTGTATTTCACTTCATTTTCAAGCGCTTTGATTTGGTACGCCAATGCCTGTTTTTCTTTTTCATTGGCTTTCAGACGATACATCGTGGTCAGTGGAAAATCTACGGTTTGCGAAACAGTTAGCCGCTTTTCCTCAAAAGGCTTCGTTTCATTGCTGCTCATTCCTTCCTCGAAATAACTGATTTCGGGAGCTTCAATACCTGTGAGAGTGCGCCATTCATTTTCCTTTTGCTGAAGAACAGCCCGCATTTGGTTAATTTTAGCGTTCATTTCAACGGCATGCGAAACAGCCTGTTGAATCGTCAGTAAATCCTGTTGTGCAAAAACTTCACTAAAAAAGAATAAAAGGAATGATACAGAAATGAATTTCATCCGGTTCATCGAATTGGTTTTTGCATAAAGTTACGGTATATATCACAGACCTGTCAATCATTTGTTCATCAAAAATCTCGAAGATCAATAGGATTCTTCAATATAAAAAAAGGGAGACCGAAAATCAGTCTCCCCCTCGGGAAATTCGAAAGGTGAGAATCAATAATCACCCCGAAAATCTTCTTCATATACATCAATCCGTTTTCGCCAACTGCCATCGTTGTAACTTCTGAATTTTCCGGATCTCAAATGATTTACATCCGGTTCAATCCATACGGATGAATATTTTGAATGAATCAGTTTCGATCCGTAAGGTTCTATTAACGACACAGAGCCTGTTACAGTTATGTCGTCCACGTAATCGTCGTAATACTCAATTTCCTGGTTGTCGTAATAAACTTTCAGGGCGAAATCACAATGGTTGTCAATCAGGATGCGGTAGTTCAGGTCTTCGTCCTGGTAACAGTGCGGAAGGACGAGAAAGAGCGCTGCCAGTAAAAGTATCCTGCCCGCGCTTCGAAAGGGTTTTGTTGCAGTAGTTTTCATAGCATCCGGGTTTTCTGAATAAATCGATCACAGTTTTGTTTTTTTGTTTTGCAATATTTATACCAAAATTTTAAAAGAAGGCGCCCCGGTTATCACCGAAAGCGCCTTTGTTACAACTAACACAATTGCAACGGGAGTAAACTTTCCCTGTCACGAAACGCAATTGGAATAGACATGGAAATCTACTCAATACTTTTTGTGCCATTTTTATTCTTCTGGCCGGCCTTAATCTCCCGTACTGTTTTTAGTAAAAGCGCCCCGGCCACTGCCGGGAGCGCCTTGTTACAATCGACACAATTGTAACGGGAGTATCTTTTTTACATATCCTGTTTCAATGAACCTTCTCCCGCTGCCGGTCTTTTGGTAAAGGCGCCCCGGCCACTGCCGGGAACGCCTTGTTACAATCGACACAATTGTAACGGGAGTATCTTTTTTACATATCCTGTTTCAATAAACCTTCCCCCGCTGCCGGTCTTTTGGTAAAGGCGCCCCGGCCACTGCCGGGAACGCCTTGTTACAATCGACACAATTGTAACGGGAGTATCTTTTTTACATATCCTGTTTCAATGAACCTTCTCCCGCTGCCGGTCTTTTGGTAAAGGCGCCCCGGCCACTGCCGGGAGCGCCTTGTTACAATCGACACAATTGTAACGGGAGTATCTTTTCTGCAAAGATTAGAAGTAGAATATTCCTCTCTCTCCTCTTCTCCTGACTTCACCTTTGCGAACCACTTTAACAATCGTCCTCCTGTTTACCTCGTGCTCTTCTTCCGTACATTCCACATCGTTCGCACATCGGTTCAACAGCCTGGTTTCACCGTATCCTTCATATTGTACCCGGGCCGGATCAATTCCCCGGTCGACCAGGTACTCAAAAGCCGATCTTGCCCTCCTTTGCGAGAGCAATAAATTGTAATCATCGCTTCCCCTGGAATCGGTATGCGATTCGAGCCGTATCTCCAGATCAGGATATTCGATCATAATTGCCAGTAACCGATCCAGCATTTCAGCGGCATCGGACCGTATATCCCATTTATCAAGGTCGTAATTGATATATTCCAGCTCAAGTACCTGAATAGGTTCTCCATTTTCTTCCTCCATTTTTAACGGTTCGGGATAATCATCTGCCTGAATGGATACTTCTCCTGCCATCACTGGTTCAGGAACTGTACTTTCGAGGTACATTTCAACAGATAATTCCTGATTTGGCCGGAGCCCCAGGGTTGAAACGTTTCGTTTATCTTCCGAATACATTTCCTTTCGGGCCAGTAACGAATAGGTTTCACCCTTGTTCAGTTCAAACTCGAATACTCCGTTTGCTCTCGAAAGAGAGGTATTAATAATTTGTCCGGTGTTGTCCATCAACGAAATTTCAACACTCTCCAAGGGCTCTTCTGTAATACGGTCCCGGATCAATCCCCGGATAATAACCGGGATACGGGTAATCTTCATGTAATAAATATCGTCGTTGCCTTTCCCCGATGTACGGTTAGAGGTGAAATACCCCTGCATCCCGGTCTTATCGAGTACCAGCGCAAAATCATCCCTCGGGCTGTTTACCGGATAACCCATATTTTCCACCGTATTGAACACGCCGTTCTCCGGGACCGAAAAGAAAATATCCAGCCCCCCCATTCCTCCGTGACCGTTAGAAGCGAAGTAGAGAACCCCTTCGTAGCTGATAAACGGGAAAAGCTCGTTACCTTCGGAATTTACTTTCGCCCCAAGGTTATACGGGGTGCTCCATCGGCCTTCAGAATAGATCGAGAAATAAATATCGGTACCCCCATACCCTCCCGGCATGTCGCTGGCAAAATACAGCACATTTCCGGTTGTATCGATCGAAGGGTGCCCGACCGAGTAATCATTGCTATTGAAACGGAAACTACCGTCGTATTCCCATCCATCCTTTCCGTTCTTTGCAAAATTGGTCTTCAGGTTAATCACTTCATCGCGGCTTTTCAGGAAACTCCCTCTTTTTTCATTGTTAATCGTATAGAAAATCCGGTCGTTTTTTTCATCATAGGTTATCGGCCCGTCGTGAAAATTGGTTTTCAGTTTGGGCGCAAATGGCCTCGGGGAACGGATATCTCCATTTGCAGTAATTTGGGCTACATACATGTCGAGGTACGGAAGTTCATTCCATCCGTAAGTTCGCCTGGCTGTAGTGCCCGACAGGGAGGTTGACGAAAAAACGAGCTCACTCTTATAAAAAGCAGGCCCCATATCCGATCCTTTGGTATTGGTCGATACATTGCGGATGAGATATTTCGTCGAATCGCGCATCAGGTATTGAATATATTCCAGCATGGAAACTTCGGTAAGGGTACGGGCATCATCCGGTTTCAGAACGGCATAGTCGCGCATTGTTTTTTCTGCTTCAGCATATTTGCCGTTGCTTTTCAAGGCCTGTGCATATTGATACAGATCGCTTGCCTCAGCCGAACCTTTTCCGACAAGGATCCTCAGCCATTTTTCAACTTCCTCACTTTTCCCAATGTTGTGGTTGGCTTCGGCCAGCCGCCGGATCACGTAATTGTCGGCGCTATCGCGTTCGTACGCATATTCATAATACTCAATGGCTGTAACAAAATTAAAATCCCTGAAATTACTGTCGCCCAGGCGTATCGCCATTTTTTGTGACACACTGGTTGATACCAGTCCCAGCATGAGTGCCAGCATTAAAATTCCTTTTCTGTATGTTCCTGACAAAACCATTTTCATATCTGTTAGAAATATCTTGGCGATTTCACTCTTCCATGTCCGAAGTTGAAATCGTAACTAATCATTATTTCATGAGTCCCGTTATTGAAAGCTCCCAGATCATTCACCGACAAATCGTAAGAATATCCAACTTTCATCTGGTTGGTAATCTGTACCTGCATCAATCCTCCAAATGAATCGCCCAACCTGTACATGGCGCCCAGCCACAGGCGGTCATAAATCAGGAATTGGGCAGATAAATCGATCGAGATCGGAGCATCCTGGACAAATTTTACCATAAAATGAGGCTTAAATTTCAATATCCGGTTTACATCGAAAACGTAACCCGACATGAGGAACAAGTGCAATTCCTCACGGTTGACATACTCGCTCGAAAAACCGGAATACGGGTTGATCACATTTTCGATCAGTTTCGGAGCTGACAAACCCGCATAAAAACGTTCGGTATAATAATAAGCGCCTACTCCTACGTTAGGCAAAAAACGGCGTATGACATCCGATTGAAAAACATAGTCATTAGGGTCAATAAGTTCCAGATCGGTATAGCCGGCCGTATAAAAGTTTACGCCGCCCTTCAGCCCAAAGGCCAGATAGCGGCGCCGGTCGAAATCAATGGTATAGGAATAATCAATATGAACCCCTGTTTGAGCGATTGGCCCGATTTGGTCTTTCACGAAAGATAAACCAAGCCCCATGTGGTATTTGGTAATGGGAGAATGTACTGAGAAAGTCTGGGTTTCGGGGGCGCCGTCAATGCCTACCCACTGGTTGCGGGAAACTGCATTCAGGCTGAGCATATCATTGGAACCGGCGTAGGCGGGATTAATAGACAACACATTGCTCATGTACTGTGTGTACATGGTCTCCTGCTGTGCATTTGCATTGGATGAAATTAAAAACATCACAAATACAAATACTGCATAGTATGTGTTTCTATGTATTACTCCCGTTACCATCATATCTTTATTGCCTTGCAAAAAACCCGGTTTTCATCCGGTTATTTTGCCTTTAATTTCCGGCGGCAACAAAACATGCCTCCTGAAATTAACCGGCCAAACTTACTATTTGGCTTTGGGAACAAAAACAGGCATTGAGCAAACGGGGAGACAGAGGTATCAAAACTGCAATCACAACTATCAACAAGTAATTGTTAATATCAAACACCTATTTATTATGTAAATAAATATTTTCGGAAACACCCAAATAAAAGACAATCAGGTATTTTAATCTAAGGGAAAGATATTCGATCTACCTGTCAAGGTAAACGGAACCGGAAACTTTTTCTCCGTTGTCAAACTGCATGATGTAGAAATAAGTCCCTGCAGGAACAGGCCCCTGCCCAAGTCGCAAGCCGGCATTGGCCGTACCATCCCAGTAACCGTCTTTTCCTTCTCCCAAACCATAGTTTTCCGACTTGTACACGGCATTGCCCCACCGGTTAATAATTTCAATCTTCACCCGGTTGTATTTAGCGATACCTACTACTTCAAACCGGTCGTTTACACCATCTCCATTCGGAGAGAATGCGTTCGGTACGAAAAAGGCCTGGTCGTTGATGATTACCAAAACAGTAGCTTCGTCGCAATTCTGGAAATAATCGCAGATCACATAAACAAATTCATCAGTGCCGGCATAATATTGATCGGGCGTATAATTGATCAGCGAATCACCAACTACTACCGCAAGGCCATGATCGGGCGGATCTTTGATCGAAATACTCGAAGGATCGATGTCTCCCTGGGGTATATCATTGGCAACCACATTAATATCTATTGTTTTATTCAGATCCATTTCGGCTGTATCGGCAATTGCCTGTATATATTGTCCTACAATCAGGGAATCAATATTTGAACATCCATAGATATCGGTCACTTCAAGATAATATTTGCCAAGCCCGCTAATCTGCGCTGTTGAGTTGGTCTGACCATTCAGGATAATGCCGTCAAAAGTCCACCACCGGAAAGAAATTCCGGCTCCCGTACTTTCCGAACCGTCGGCAATAATGATAGTGGTGGGCGATTCAACAAATACAAGCCCGTCGGTAACGGCATCCGGACAATCAACTATCTGCACACGGATTGTTTCCGTACTCTTCAGTCCGTTTTCATCAGTCACAGTAAGCGTATACTCGGTGTTCCCGCCGGGAATAAACCTGGGTTTTGCACTGGTTGGGTCATCTAAGTAAATGGCAGGTTCCCACCGGTAACGAAGCGTTGTTTCCCCGGCACTCTGACTGGCATCGATAATCACCCCTTCCGTATTACAACATCCCAGCGAGATAGTGGTACCCCCTGCAATGACGATCTTTGGACTACGGTTTACAGTTGTTTTGGCAACCGCAATATTGTTGACGAAATTCGGGTCCCAGACATCGCTGACCACCGACGACAAATTGGTGATCGTTTCGGGAGCGGTCTCCCCTACTATCCCGGTTATATAAATAACAACCGACTGGTTCACCTCTAAGTCTCCGAGTGACAGCGTATTGGTCCACACCCTTGAAGTAGCGCTGGCCCCGATCCGGTAAACGGCATTTTTTATATAGCCCGGAAGATAATCCCCAATCCTCACGTTAACCGCTTTTGAATTGCCCAGATTGGTCACCTGGAGTTCAAACGTGATTTCTTCGTTTATCCGAAGGATTGGCGGCGCTGTCTTTGTAATCGCTAAATCGGCATATTGTACCGGAGCAGGCAGTACGGTTACCGAAACTGTTGCATTGTCGCATATACCGGAGTTCCTGTCGCAAATTTCATACACGAAGTGATCAACTCCTTCGTACCCGTCGTTGGGCGTATACGTGAACGAACCGTCGGCATTAATGACCACGGTTCCATGTAATGGGTTGTTCAAGGGGGAAAGGTTCAACTGAAGGGTTGAAACCTGATAAATATCGTTGCTCAGGATATTTCCAGAAACAGCAGTCCCATACGTAAAGAAAGCATCGTCGGCAGCAAAAATCAGGTTGTTTTCCTGCTTCCTCACGCTAATTGAAACAACCGCCCTGGAACATATTTCAGAAAGCTGTCCACAAACCTCGTAAGTGAATTGATCAGTTCCGGAAAAACCATTGGCCGGGGTATACGTGTAGTTACCGTCCGGACTGATCACCACTGAACCATAAGAGGGGCCGGAAACAGGCTGGACGTTCAGTTGCATGGGTTCCCCTGAAGGAGAATAGTCATTCGACAACAGGTTGCTTGTGACAGGAGTACCGGTCACAGTTTCGGTTTCATCGTTATTTGCAACCGGGCCGTTTTTAATCTTCACCACTGTAATGGTTACTTTCATGGTGTCGCAGTCAGCCGGAGGATCATCGGTGCACACCACATACTGGAAATAATCTTCGCCGGAATAACTGCTTTCCGGGGTATATGTATATGCTCCGTTGGCATTCAGCAAAACAGAACCATGTAAAGGTTGCGTATAAAGCGTAGTTACCGACTTGGCTTCAAAGTAATCGTCGTCATTGGTCAGCACATTCCCGCTGACCGGCTGATTCTGAATGGTTGAATTGATATCGTTGGTTGCCTGACGATCCACATTAGTAGTATCCTCTATCGTAATCAGCACAAGCGCCTGCGTGCATTTTACCGGTACCCCGTTATCGCATACTTCGTATTTTACACTGTCTTTGCCCGAAAATCCTGCATTCGGGGTATACGAGAACGAACCGTTGGCCGACAACGTAACGGTTCCGTTGAAAGGCCCGGAAACAGGAGTTGTTTTCACCGTCAGGTCATGTTCATCGGGATCGGAATCGTTGATCAGTACATTTCCTGTTTTTGTTTCGCCCGGCAAACACAAAAGATCGTCGTCAACAGCCAGCGGGGACCGGTTTACAATGATCGTAACATAAACCGTTGCTTTGTTGCATTTTACCGGTTCGCCATCGTCGCACACCTGATAAACAAACTGATCGGAACCTCCCAGTACCCCCTCGTCCAGGATGTATTCATACGCGCCATCCGGCTTCATGCTGACCGTCCCTTTCGACGGGACGCTGAAAATCGTGAATGTCAGGTCATCGCCATCCGGGTCCGAATCGTTTAAGCTCACATTGCCTGTTACCGGGTCTCCCGTGACAAAAGCCGCGTCATCGGCGGCAAACGGGGCGTTGTTCCCTCCTCCCAGGGCCTTAACGGTAATGGTAACGGTCGCCCTCGAACACAACGAAGGACTGGCATCGTCGCATAGTTCATAAATAAACTGGTCGGTCCCTTCAAACCCTGCATTTGGCGTATAGGTAAATGTCCCGTCCTGACGAAAATCAAGGACCCCGTTTTTCACATTTGAGGTGACCCCGCTAATGGTCAGATTGTCCATATCGGGGTCAAAGTCATTCATCAATACATCTCCTGAAACCGCCTGATTAACCGAAGTAGAAAATTCGTCCTCATTGGCCACCGGCTCCCGGTTGCCCGGTATGTTCGGACGGACTTCGATGGTCACAATAGCCGTATCGCAAAGAACCGGGTTAGTCCCTACTTCACAGATGACATACAGGAAGAAATCTTCCCCGATGAAATCCTTGTCGGGAGTATAGGTATAGGTTCCGTCGGCTTTCAGTGCGACCGTCCCGTTCGACGGAAACGCATAGGGCGTTAGGATCAGTGCGATGGTATCGCCATCGGGATCCGAGTCGTTGGTCAGCACATTGCCCGATACCTCACTGTTCATCAGGGTGTTATTAATGTCGTTCATCGCAACCGGCGGGCGGTTCACAGGCCCGCCTCCCCCCGTAACGGTAACCGTTGCCGTACCTGAAATAACCGAAGGGCAAACACCGTTGGTAATTACCGCCCGGTATTGGGTGGTTTGGCTAAGATTAATCACTGTCAGGCTGGTTGTTGTATTGGCAATATCGGTCCAGTTGACGCCGCCATCAGTTGATTCCTGCCACCGGTCGACCGTCCCGAAATGCCCCAGCAGGGTGAGTTCCGTATTGTTGGCGCCCGCCGGAACCGTTCCCCCTCCGGCTATTACACCCCCGACAGGCAAGGCGTCAATGGTCAGTACCACCGCCGTGCGTACCGGGCTTTTGCAGTTGGTTGAAATAGTTCTTGTTTCAGCATAGAAAACATACATGCCGCCCTCTGTTTCCGAAGGCGTATAGCTGGTGTTGTCTGTCAACAATGCGGCGCCGCCGGTAGCCGTGCCATACCAGTCGGCGGTTTCACCCGGCCCCACCGTTACGGTCAGCGCCGGAATGGCCTCCCCGGAGCATATTGCTTGATCGCCGCCCGAAATTGGCGCGGCTACCGGCGGGCAACTGCAGTCGGGGGCCGTTACATTTTGTGTTGTAGTGCAGCCGTTCAGCGTGGCCGTCAGCGTTACATTGACGCCTGCCGGGATGCCGCTTACCTGGCTCCCCGATACCGTCCCGGCCGTGCTGGTGACTGTCCCGTCGGAAGTAAAATTAATCGTGTAAGTGGTAAAATCAGGCGAACAAACAGTGCCCGACACCGTGAGCGTGGGCAAGGGGTTGACCGTTAGCGTAACGGCTGTACGGGTGGAGCTTTTACAACCGCTGGAACTATTTCGTGTTTCGGCATAATAGGTATAGCTGCCGGTTGCCGGTTCTGCCGAAACATAGCTGAGGTTGCCGCTTTGCAAGGCTGTGCCGCCGGTAGCCGTGGCATACCAGTCGGCGGTTTCGCCCGGCCCCACCGTTACGGTCAGCGCCGGAATGGCCTCCCCGGAGCATATTGCTTGATCGCCGCCCGAAATTGGCGCGGCTACCGGCGGGCAACTGCAGTCGGGGGCCGTTACATTTTGTGTTGTAGTGCAGCCGTTCAGCGTGGCCGTCAGCGTTACATTGACGCCTGCCGGGATGCCGCTTACCTGGCTCCCCGATACCGTCCCGGCCGTGCTGGTGACTGTCCCGTCGGAAGTAAAATTAATCGTGTAAGTGGTAAAATCAGGCGAACAAACAGTGCCCGACACCGTGAGCGTGGGCAAGGGGTTGACCGTCAGGCTCACTGCCGTACGGATGGAACTCTTACAGTTGCTTGTAGTATTTCTTGTTTCGGCATAATAAGTAAATATGCCCACCAAAGTTGCTGCCGGTGTATAGCTGGTGTTGCCTGTCAATAATGCGGCGCCGCCGGTAGCGGTGGCATACCAGTCGGCGGTTTCGCCCGGCCCGACTGTTACGGTCAGCGCCGGAATGGCCTCCCCGGAGCATATTGCTTGGTCGCCGCCCGAAATTGGCGCGGCAACCGGCGGGCAACTGCAGTCGGGGGCCGTTACATTTTGTGTTGTAGTGCAGCCGTTCAGCGTGGCCGTCAGCGTTACGTTGACGCCTGCCGGGATGCCGCTTACCTGGCTGCCCGATACCGTCCCGGCCGTGCTGGTGACTGTCCCATCGGAAGTAAAATTAATCGTGTAAGTGGTAAAATCAGGCGAACATGCTGTGCCCGACACCGTGAGCGTGGGCAAGGGGTTGACCGTTACCACGGCTTGGTCGCTCAGTTCGACCGAACAATTGGTCGCTGTATTGGTCGCCAAAATATTATACGCGGCGCTGGCCACCGGGCTGACCGTAAACGTAAGGTCGCCGCCGGTTCCGGCCTGCGCACTGCCCACATTGCTGTCGTCGTTGTCGAGCCGTAGTTGGTAGTTCACGCCCGGGACGCTGCCCGAAAGGATTATGGCTGCCGTCCCGCCGCTGCAGATCGTCGCGTCGCTAACCATAAGCGCGGCGGACGGAAGGCCATAAATAATATGCGCGTGTGTATTTTGTCCCGCATCGGTTACGGGTTGTATGGTCTGGTTACTGATATCCGTTGCGCCGGTAATCACAATCGTGTTATTCGTGTCGGATAATGGATTGGAAGCCAAAGCGCTCCCGGGGATGGTAATGTATTGATTGGCATAGCTGACCGTTTGTGCGGTTTGCGCTGTACCATTTAATGTGTAATTGACGGTAATTGGGAAATTAGCCCCACCCAGCGGATTATCATTCCCGTCTTTAAATGTAAGATTGACCTGCACATCGTTAAGGGTGGCTGAATAGCACTGGGAAGAAGTAAGGTTTAATACCAACCCTTTATTTCTAATGGCAACTGCTTCAATCCGTATCGCCTTGGTATTGGTACAGCCGTTGGCTCCGGTTTCTGTTACCAGCAGGTAATAAGCACCCGTTTTAATCCATTTTATTTGAATACTATCCAGATTAGCTGCCGATTCAAAACTGAAATTGGCGGCATTGGTTTCAACCAGCGGGTTTAGCTGGCCGTATATTTTCCATTCGTATCCGTTGCCCGGGTGATTATTGACCCGGTAGGTATAAGTATCCCCCACAGTAGGGGTAAAAGCATCCTGGGCCGCCACATACGTGACGGCCAGGATTGATAAGATCAATATCAGGATGCTTCTTTTCAAGAGTTAAACTATTCTGCTGTAATTGTTGTAGTATGAGGCCGTGAAACTGCCGTAGTGGCATCTTTCGAACCTGTTCCATTATCAGAAATAGACCAACCTGATCCTGACTGAATTGTACTGATCGTTATTTCAGAAGAAAAATCAGCAGCATCACCAGCAGCATCGTTCGCATTTGTATAGGTATTCCCGTTGTCAACTACAAAGCGAAGTGTAACGGAAGTTCCTTCTGTAACAGTTACCGTGCTTCCAGAAACGGTGGCTGTTCCTGTCTGAACAGTTGGTGCCCCCCAAGAGTATCCAGCTACTGCAGTATTTGCAAAATCAAACCTCCATGAACCTTGAGGATTTGTTGCAGTAATGGTGTAATCCAGGGTAGCATTTCCATGATCATATTGAGGCTCTCCTTCATTCAGACTCACTACAACCGCCGCATCATAACAAGCGGTGGCGGCATCAGCTGCAATGACAGCATAGAATCCATTGGCGGCGATGGTTACCTTCAGTACCTTTTCATTCGTACATGAAGTTTCCGTCACAGTTTCCACAACATGTACATAATAAACATCGTCTGCCTCAACGGTAGAGGCCCATTTAATGCTTATTGAATCACCTGATGTCGAAGAAAGGGTCGCATCAGTTCCGGCACTTGTAGTTAAATTTCCCTCGGTAACAGACCACGCATAAGTACTTCCAGCATTTTCTGTCACTTTATACGAGTGTGTTGCCCCCGGATAAGGCGCAGTACCCGTACTTTGAGCCATTACGTTTGCACTAATGCCCACCCCTGTCAGCAGGCATACTAAAAAAATCAGTTTTTTCATTGTTGTAAAATTTTGGTTTAACATTAAAATTTGAATTTTCATTATTGTCTTTTTAATCTGTTGTTATTTCCGAAGTATTGGGCACGCCCCAAAGGGTCACCGTATCTTCGTTATCCGTCAGGTTGGTTTCCGGGGTATTGAATTCGTCGTACACATTCGAGATGATGAAGGTGTAGGTTTTATCAACCCCTGCCTGATTGGAAACAATGTACTCAATTGAAGTGGAAGCCCCGGAGACCAATACCCCGCTTGCGGAATATTCGGTTGTCGGCCCCACCTTAATCTCGTAATCGAAGCTCCAGTTGCTGGCGCCCCCTGTCTTGTTTATTGTCCAACTTGCGACCGAAGTCCCGGTGTCGCCCGACTGGCATTCATCACCGGCATCCACTACCGTCGCGTTAAAGGTATTTTCCAGGATTACCACCGAAAATTCGGCTTCGGTGTAACAGCCCGAGCTGTTGGTCTTCCGTACCACGATTTTGTAATCATTGCCCGAGGTCGGTATAGAGCTTCCCCAGGTAATAATCACCGCGGCCGGATTGGTCGTGTTGATCGAATACGTATTGGCATTGTCTGCCGTCAGTTCCGTATCGTCCTTATCAAGGACTTTCCATTCATAATCACTACCGGGCTCAGCAGTTCCGCTGTCCACAGTATAGGTATGCTGTGAGCCCTGATAAGGCTTGTAGCCGGAACCGTCCGCAGATATGGTTCCATCGGTTGAAATGTTGGTCAATACCGGGTTTTCGTTGACCACTACGGTAAATGAGAAGCTGCTCCCATTCCCGTTTTCATCTTCGGCCTGGTAGGTCACGGAGGACGTCCCGACCGGGAAGTCGTAGTTACTTGCATCGCCTGTTTCATTTGTTACGTTGTTAATACCGTTAGTTATCGAGTATGTCATTATTAAATCTCCGAATGCAGAACAATTGTCGACCACATCCGTAGCATCAAGAGCCAATAAGGTCAGTGTATTGGTACCATTATCACAGATGGTATATATGTAGTTTCCACCCGTATGCACGGGGTCTATCGAATTTTTAAAGGCTTCCTGGTAAACCGGCGCTTCGGTGTCGCTGGGCGTGACGGAAAGCGTGTTGGAAGCAATGCGGCAGTCTTCATCGTCCAGCCCGCTACTGGTTTCCGACACCACGATACGGTAGAGGTTCCCCTCAACCCATGTATTAAAACCAAGCACTGTTGTTGCCGTGCCGGTAACATTTGGACTGTTTTCCACCAAATCTGTCCAGTTTGTTCCGCCATCGGAACTTTCCTGCCACTGGTAAACGTAGCTTCCGCTGCCGGTTACGGTGGCAGTTAATTCAGCAGACGCCCCGGCACAAACAGGAAGGTCAGTGATGGCCGCCGTCACTTCCGGTCCGCAATGAGCAAAGCTGATGGCCGATACGGTCAGCGAATTGGCGTCATTATTCCTCAAAACCAGGGCAACCGTGGAAGCCGACGGCCCGGTTTTAAAAGTAAAGCCGTACGTTGATCCGTTGTTGTACATGGCATTGTTGTTCACCACATCGCCATCCAGCGTAACATCGAAGTCAAAGGGCGAAGTCCCGCTTACCCCGGTCAGTTTTATTTCGTAGGTGGTGTTGCTGCACACGGGAACCGTTTGGCTGTATAGCTGCCCGGTACCTGAAGTGGGCGAACCGGTAATCAGGTTGTCTGCCAAAGTTCCTGTACACAGCGAACCGTCGATACAGGGCGCGTTGGTTACAGTGATTACCTGCTGACAAGTGGTCTGGTTACCGTTGATGTCGGTTACTGTGTACGTGCGGGTAATGGTACGCGGGCACGACAGCGAAGTAACATCGTTGTGGCTTACCGTGCTGATCCCGCAATTGTCGCTGGCGCCAATCCCGCCTGCTGTGGTTTCTGCATCCGGCACATCGTTCAGGGTCGAAACCGTAGTATTGGCCGGACAACTACTGATTACCGGGGCGATGTTGTCGCTCACTGTGACGGTGAACGAACAGACAGCCGTGTTGCCGTTGGTATCGGTCGCGGTATAAGTAACTGTGGTAGTCCCGGTTGCAAAACTGTCGCCCGGACCGTAATCGGAAACAAAGCTGGCAACCTCGCAATTATCACTGGCCGTTGGTGCTGTCCAGTTTACATTGGCAGAACAAAGCCCCGGTTCCACGTTCACGGTAATATTTTCCGGACAGTTGGAAATCACCGGGTCGGTTTCGTCGATGGTAATGGTGGCCGGATCAGAATTTACACTACTACAAGTGCCACTTTGCACCACGGCGCGGTATTGGGTGGCAACCGCCAGGTTGGTGGCCGTATACGTTGTATTTGTGTTGCTGATGTCGGTCCAGTTGCTCCCGTCAGTCGAATACTGCCATTTCACTACCGAACCGGTATGGCCCGACAACGTAAGCAGGGTGCTGTTGGTACCGTAACAAACCGATGTTCCTCCGCTGATGGAGCCGCCCACGGTTGGCGGGGCAACAACCATTGTAATTCCACTGCTGGTGGCCGGGCTTCCGGTAGCGCAGGTGGCGTTGGAAGTGAGCACAACCGTGATCACATCGCCGTTGGCCAAAGCCGCATCGGTATACGTTGCGCTGTTGGTCCCCACATCGGAGCCGTTCTTTTTCCACTGGTACGAAGGCGAACTTCCGCCGTTGGTCGGCGTGGCCGTGAAGGTAACGCTGGTACCCTCGCATACCGTGTGGCCCGGGTCGGCGGCAATGCTCACGCTTACCGGCAGGTTGGGATTCACTGTCATGGTAATCTGGTTACTGGTGGCCGGGCTTCCGGTAGCGCAGGTGGCGTTGGAAGTAAGCACGACCGTGATCACATCGCCGTTAGCTAAAGCCGCATCGGTATAGGTTGTGCTGTTGGTCCCCACATCGGAGCCGTTCTTTTTCCACTGGTACGAAGGCGAGCTGCCCCCGTTGGTTGGAGTGGCCGTAAACGTGACGCTCGTACCGTCGCATATCGTGTTGCCCGGGTCGGCGGCAATGCTCACGCTTACCGGCAGGTTGGGGTTCACCGTCATGGTAATCTGGTTACTGGTGGCCGGGCTTCCGGTAGCGCAAGTGGCGTTGGAAGTGAGTTCCACCGTGATCACATCGCCGTTAGCCAAAGCCGCATCGGTATACGTTGTGCTGCTGGTCCCCACATCGGAGCCGTTCTTTTTCCACTGGTACGAAGGCGAGCCGCCCCCGTTGACAGGCGTGGCCGTGAAAGTGACGCTGGTACCCTCGCATATCGTGTTGCCCGGGTCGGCGGCAATGCTCACGCTTACCGGCAGGTTGGGGTTCACCGTCATAGCAATGCTGTTCGAGGTGGCCGGGCTTCCGGTAGCGCAGGTGGCGTTGGAAGTAAGTTCTACCGTGATCACATCGCCGTTAGCTAAAGTCGCATCGGTATACGTTATGCTGTTGGTCCCCACATCGGAGCCGTTCTTTTTCCACTGGTACGAAGGCGAGCTGCCTCCGTTGACAGGCGTGGCCGTAAACGTGACGCTCGTACCGTCGCATATCGTGTTGCCCGGGTCGGCGGCAATGCTCACGCTTACCGGCAGGTTGGGGTTCACGGTTAATGTTGCCGCGCCACTGGTGATTTCATCAACTCCGCAAGGGCCGGTTACAATTACCTGGTATTGGTAGGCGCTCATTCCGGTTGTGACACTGGTTATGGTAAGCGATGATGAATTGGCCCCGGAAATATCGCCGAACCCGCTGCCTGTATTTACCTGCCACTGATAGGTGGGCGTCCCGCTAATTGCAGATGCCGTTACCGAGAAGGTTGCATTTTGTCCTTCGCAAACGGTTTGGTTTTGTGGCTGAACCGATAGGAAAAGGTTTTCGCCAACGGTGACCGTGAAACTACACTCATCGGAATTTCCGCAGTCATCGGTGGCAGTCCATGTTACTGTGGTTACCCCGGTATTGAAAGATACCCCGTTGAGCGAAGGCCCCGAACCAGTGGTTGCCCCGGTTAATACGTAAGACAATGCCGGGCTGGTATCGCAATTATCGGTTGCCGTAGCATCCCAATTCGTATCGCCGTGGGTGTAATTGCATTCCCCGGGATCAACCGTCACGTTTTTATTCGTTGTACAGCTTGCAACCGGATCTTCTGTATCAAGAATGTATGTATAGGTTTGTGTACATTCGCGGGTCACCGTGGCAATGATGTTCCCGTTGTATTTTATATCGAAAGTTACTTCATAGGTACGGGTGCGTGTCACTTCGCATTCTGTTCCAGAAGGCGTATCCAGTGTGGTAACCAAGCCTGTATCGAGGGTCAGGATGCTGTTATCGATCAGTGTTTGTAACCAGGATGGCAAGGTATAGGTTGGATTGGTTATCGGAAAACCGGTTGGGTTACAACCCAGGTCGTCATCTTCAGGACAGGTGAGCACAAACTGGTTTTCGCGTGCGGCATATACCTTTTGCACTTTGGCCCCGGCAGGATTGGCCGAACCATCGGCGGCATTCCAAGTGATGGTGGTTTCGCCCAGATTAAAATTCTGCAGCCCGATCGTATTGATGCCGGTACCTGGCGAACTGATTGTAGTTGCCCCTGTTTGCGTATAGGTAAACACGGTTACCGTGCAATTATCGGTCGCCCCGGGGTTGATGTCGCGGGCGCCGCTTCCATCGTCGAATGCAGCAAAATCGACTGGCACATCGGTTGCCGATTCCGATGAGGTGACGGCAATAATTATATCGTCGAGCGGGTTGTTAAAGTTAATTTCCGGGTCGGTATTGTCAGGAAGATTTGAAACGGTATATTCTCCCGTGGCCTGGCAACTGTTGACGTCGGTCACAGTTACATTGTATGTCCCTTCCGTCAGGCCCGTCTGGTCTTCAGCCGTCGGGTTCAATCCGCTGCCGTCCAGTGTGGTCCAGGCATAAGTGTATGGCCCGGTTCCACCCGAAACGGTAATATCAATTTCCCCGTTCGAGTAGCCGCTGCAACTCACATCGACAGGCGTTCCTGAAACGGCAACCTGCACGACCGTAACCGTAACCGGATAATTGATACTGGTACAACCGTGAGTTGAGTTTCTCACCGTCAGCACCGCATTGTATGTTCCTGCCAGGGCCCCCGCCGGCACGGTAACCGTAATGGGACTGGCAGAAAGGGCGGCATTTGTTACATCCACAAAACCAAATCCTTCGGCTGTGCCGTCGAAATCCAGTGAATACTGGTTAGGGGCGCCGGCTGCGCCACTGTATGCCAGGCTGGCTGTAGTGACGCCCTTGCACACAATGGGATTACTGCCGGGCGTAATGGCAGGCAGGACATACACATTTACATATACTTCGGAGCGGGTTGGGGTCAAGCAACCATTGTTGACAGCCTCCACCCAATAGGAAACTTTTCCGGGAGTACTCAAGGTTGGCGTTGTGTAACTGGTCGTTCCGGAAGCCAGCAAGCTCCCGCCGGTCTGGGCACTGTACCAGTCAATGGTTCCGGCGCTGGCCGTTGCATAAATGGTTGAGGTTCCTGTACCGCAAACCGTACCGTGTGTAACTGTCAGGATAGTGGGGGTTGAAGTAACCGTAACGGTAACCGCCAGGCGGCTTTGCGATTCGCAGCCGTTTTCGGTTTGGCTGGCATAATAGGTGTTCCCGTCCACCAACAGGGTTGTTCCGGGCAGGATACTTCCCCCGACAGGGGCATTGTACCAGATGATATTGCTTCCTGTCACCGAAATGTCGCTGATGCGCGGCGTAGCCGAGCTGCAGAAACTTTGCGGCGAACTTCCGGTCGGGGCCGAAGTATCGTAAACCGTTAAAACAGCCGGATCAGTCATGTATAATGAATCGCATCCCGAAGCAGTTTTTGCCATTACCTGATAGTTTGTGTCTGAAGCCGGAACATTGGCCTGAAGGATGGTCAGGTTCAGGTTGCTGCCGGTACCCGTGGCCGTAACCGCCGGACTCAGGGGATCCCCCTCTGTGTTTCTCAGCTCATATACCACGCCGCTTTGCGAATTGGTAATGGTGAACGACACATTTCCGGTGACGGGGATACACGATGTGGCATCGCTTACCGCCAACTGTTGAAGTGCAGGTTCGGCAGCAGGTTCGGTTACCGTAAATACAAACGGATCGCTCGAAACACCAACGTTATCAGTAACTACCAGATTATATGTCCCGGCAGTTAATTCAGTTTGATCCGGCGCTGTGGGATTTAACCCGCTTCCGTTTGAAGTTGTCCATGCATAGGTATAGGGAGAAACCCCTTTGGTAACGGTAACATCAATCGCTCCGTCCGAACCGCCATTGCAACTAACATTGGTAACAACTGCCGTTGCTTCCATGGCCGGGTCCCCTGTAAGATGAACATTATCGAAATAGTGGTATTCACTGCTGTTTTCCTTCACTGTTATCCTAATCACTACATTATCCCCGTCGGGAACATTGGTACAGGCATAGACAGGAGAAGAAGATGAACCGCCATAGTCATTATAAATAGATCCGTTGTTGGCAAAAGACTGGTAAGCGCCACCATTGACCGAATATTCAAAAAGAATGTAATCATCTGCGTCAATTGTACCTGTTTCCCATGTGTCAACCTTAATATTAAGGTTCGTCCACGAACGAATATCAATACTTTCTGAAGTCCAGGTCGATGCACCTGACTGGTTTACTGCCCTCATTACATTGCTCTGCACCGAGAAGTTTGTGCTGTTTACACTTGTTGTCCAGTCTCCCTGAGGGTCGTCCATGGTTCCGTTTGCATCAGGAAACTCTTCCTTCCAAATTGTTCTGGACCCGGTAATATTACAGTTTGCCGGAAAACTGACAGTTACTGTAGCTGTACAGGTACTTGTATTATTTGCAGCATCTGTGACGGTCAGGGTCACTGTATTGGCCCCTATATTGCTGGAATTAAATGTTGTTTTATCGAGAGACAAAACCAGACTCCCCGAGGCAGTACAATTGTCAGATGAACCATTATCTATATCCTGCGGTGTAATTGTGGCGTTCCCTGTTCCGTCCAATGTAACTGAAATATTCTGGCAAACTGCTGTTGGCGGGGTGGTGTCGGGATTAGACCCGACTGTTACATTGTGCGCTTTGGAACATCCCTGCCCCACATGGGTCACGGTAACCGTGTACGTACCGGGGGCCAGGTTGCTGGCTGTTGCCCCAGTTTGGTTACCCGCTGCCGCATCCCATTGGTAAGTAAACGAGGGGGCGGGGCTGGTACCGGGCGAACTGGCCGAAACAGTGGCCGATCCGTCGGCTGAGGAGGAACAACTTGCATTGGTTATATTGGTGGTAGTCACCACCGGCTCGGGAAATACCTCGATGGTAGAAGAACTTGCACTTGCGGGACAACCATTGTCCCCTGTAACGGTTACCGAAAACGACTGGGCCAGATAGGAAGTGACAGATGGCGTATACACGGGATTGCTGATCGTTGCACTGCTCAGTCCGGTTGTCGGGTTCCACAAATAAGCGGGGTTGCTTCCCCCGTTAGTAACCGAGGCGGTCAACTGTACAGGCGTACCGGTGCAAACGGCATAATCGTCGGCTGTAACCGATACGGTTGGTTTCTGGTTCACAGTCAATACCATTTCGTCGGTTCCCTGGCAGGCCGGCGACGCCCCGGGCTGGTCCTGCGCCGTTAAGGTAAAGGTGTAAGTCCCTGCCGGGATGGCGCTGCTCACCGTCGGGTTGGCCACAGTTGTGCTGGAAAGATAAGCGGCCCCTGTACCGGACCAGGTATAATAAATACCCCCCGAACCGTTCAACTGGATACCTGTCTGCCCTTCGCACATGGTTATGTCTTCCCCTGCATCGGCGTCAAAAGGCGCTATATCAGGAATGATAATATTGTATTCGGTTACCTCGTTACAGGAATATTGGTCCCGTACCGTGATGTAATGGCTGGTACCTACAATGTCGGAACCATCGGGCTGGGCCGCAGTGATGGTAAACACATTGCCTGACTGGAAAGCGCCCCCGTCGATGCTGAACTCATAATCTTCGGCGTTCAACCCGTTCTCCATATTCACGGTAATGGTGGCCACCGGGTTTCCCGCAGCCTGGCACTGGATCACCTCGGTAGTGGAAGTAACAATCTGCGGAACGTCGATAATGGTCACGGTTTTTTCATAATAAGTCGGCGTTACATCGCAGGGGCAACTGTTGTTGACCTTGAAAAGAATCGTTTCATTTCCTTCAATCACACCGTCCGACTGCGCCTTATAATAATAATCGACATAATTGACCCCGATCCCCAGCGTTGCTTCCGTGGGAAAAGTCCCGTCCCCGATAATGTTTCCCCCCGAATCGGTATAAATAAAATCGACCCCGTTGGTGGCCGTTCCTGAAATAATGATCGGGAACGTAAGGACGACATTGTTGTCGGCCCCGGGCGCCCTTTGGAAACGGATGTAACTGCCGTCGCAACCTTCGTACATATCGTCGGCATCGCCCGATATTCCTTCAATCTGGCTCGAAATCTGCACCTCGTTGGAGGTAAAACTGCGGCCTTCGAGGAATACGCCCGAGTCCCATTTCTGGTCGGCAACATCGGCAACAACAATCTTGATGTGATAGGTTGCACAAGGCGTAACAGGATGACTGGCAGTCAGCAGGCTCGTCCTTCCGTCGAATTCCATCTCCAGCGAACCATTGCCATTTACGTACTGTATTAATATTTTACCTTGCGCGTTATACAGATTATCATTTAAATAATGTCCATTATCGACATAGTAACCTTCATTTTCAGGGCTGTAGGAATTCGTAGTGGCCGAAATTCTAAAATATCCAGTCTGACCATTATACGTGGCTCCTCCGTTGGTATTATCCTGAACCCAGGACCAGGGATGCCCATATCCGCTGGGGCTGGCAACCAATGCCTGCAATTCTGACGGATAATTCGTTACATAACTGTAGCCTTGCCCGTGTACCGTGTTGATAGCAACGGCTGTACTGGTTGAAGGGATCAAGGCAATATTTTTGGTTCCGGTGATACCCGGCCCGCTTAATAAAAAGGCAAAAGCATCGTTGTACTGTTCTTCCACAAACTCTGCATATTCTTCAGATGCAAACACGTAATTGAATTCGATGACATCGCCGGCCGGCACAAAGTCGAATTCCAGAACAGCGGCGTCAAACGAGGTGCCTCCCGAAATTGAATTGATATCTGAATCCCCGCCCCCGCCAAACTGGGTGGTTGTGCCAAAGTCGGTGTTTGGCCCTTCGGCATCGGCCACGTCCCCGGTTGAAAGGATAATCCCTTCAGCAATATCAAAGTTGGAAGATCCTTTTGTGAAATACCCGATCTGGGCGCCGCTTCCCGAGAAAGTAATATTGCTGGCCGTTAAACAGCCGGTGACCAACACATTTTCGACCAATTGCTGGGGAGTGTAAGTATTTTCGGGCGCGGTGCGGTTCACGGCAATGGAGCCAAAGGAAGCCGATTCGTCGTCGGCAATGGTGATGGTTTGCTGCTGGGCGCCGCTTTCAACGCCATTGGTCACGCTGCTGATGCTGACAGTACATGTCAGGTCGCCTACCAAATCGCCATCGTCAATCCCCGTGATGGTAAATGAATTGCTCAGGTTCCCGGGAGTAATGCTTACCTGGCTGGCCGAAGCGGTATAATCGACCCCGCCGCCGGTAGCCGTCCCGGAAAAAGAAAAATAAACCGTCACCGTTTGGGTGGATAAGATGCTGCTTGTGACCGTTACGGTCGATACCCCCCCATTTTCGGAAATGACGGCAGGATTGACCGACAGGGTGATCATGGGTTCGTTTTCATCATCTAAGATGTTCACGGTTTGCTGCTGTGTGCCGTCTTCGGTCCCGTTGGTCACCGACGTAATGTCAACGATTATCGTTTCGTTGGCGCCTTCGTAATAGTTGTCGTCTTCCCCGGTAACCGTGACCGAACCGTAGGTGTTCCCGGCAGTGATGACGATTTGTGAACCGGAAGGGGTGTAATCGGTACCGCTCCCTGTGGCTGTCCCCGAAAAACCTAAGTTAACCGTTACATCGCGTGACGAGGCCGTATTTAAAGTAGCCGTGAGGGTAGCTATCCCCCCGTTTTCTACAATATTCGAAGTACTTGAACTCAGTGTAACCGTCGGGGGCGGGTCGTCATCGGTAATGGTCGCCGTGTGTTCGTCGATGGCCCCCCTGTTGGCATAGGTCGGGACCCCCATGGTTACAACCACGGTCTCATTGTCTTCGTCCATTACATCCGTCTGGATGGTAATGGTGATATTGGCCGATGTGGCCCCGGAACTAATTGTCAGCGGAGTAGATGAAATGGTATAGTCGATACCGCCGCCGGTAGCTGTTCCCGACACGGTAAAAGGAACGGTCACATTATATGGGCTTGTCGTGGAAAGCTGGGCGGTAATGGTCATGGTTCCCGACTCGCCGGCGCTGCTTTGCGAAGCAGAAGTAAACGTCACGGTAGGCCCGTCATCGTCGTTAATAGTAGCTGTGTGTTCTGTTATGGATCCCAGTGTGGCATTGACCGGCGAGCCCATAGTCAGGATCACTGTTTCATTAAGTTCCACCAGCACATCCGTAGCAATAGTGATGGTAGCCGTTCCGGTAGTACTGCCGGCCGGTATGGAAATAGGGCTGGCTGTAATGGTATAGTCCGTTCCGCTGTCGGTGGCCGTTCCGCTGAGGGTGAACGGCACCGTTACCGGCAATCCGCTTACTGCCGATAATTCTGCGGTCACCGTCATGGTCCCGGTTTCGGCGGAACTTACCTGTGAAGCAGATGTAAATGACACGGTTGGTTGCGGATCGTCGTCGCTGATGGTCGCCGTATGTACCGTTGTCCCGTAGGCCGTCGCGTTAGTGGGGATCCCCATGGTGACAATCACCGTTTCATCGTCTTCATCCAGCGCATCCGAAGCAACAGTTATGGTAATCGTCCCGGTAGTATTTCCTGCAGTAATGGTTATCGGACTGGCTGTAATGGTATAATCTGTTCCGCCGCCGGTAGCTGTTCCGGTTACCGTAAAGGGGATGGTCACATCTTGTGTACTGGTATGCGACAACTGGGCTGTAACGATCATTGTTCCCGTCTCGGACCCGCTACTTTGCGAGGCAGCAGTGAACGAGGCGGTTGGTTTCCACCAGATGACCACCTGACCAGCGCCACCACTACCACCAGTGCGGTTACTCCCTTCTGCAGAACCACCGCCGCCACCGCCGGGAGCGCTGCCGGGTGATCCGTTGGCGCCATCGGCATTACCGCCATTACCCCCATGAGCTCCCCCCGTGGGCGTACTTGCTGTAGGATATGTGGCAGTTACCCATGTCTGGGGGCCAGACCAGCCATTGGCCCCGGTCCCGGCCGACGAACCACCATAGCCCCCGCGACCAGTATTGCTATTTCGGCCTTTTTCGCCCTGCCCACCTGAGTATTTTACATCTCCAACCCCGTTTGCGGCAACGCCGCCCAAGCCGCCGGCAGGAGGAGTGCCATAACTTCTCGAACCTCCGGCTCCCCCTTTTGCAAGCACTGTGGAAATGTCAATAAAATAACTGTCACCTCCAGCATTCCCGTTACCTGCTGTAACACCGGCTCCTCCCGCCCCAACTACCACTGTATAATTGTTTCCCGGCGTTACCGTAATTGAATTTTTCCTGCTGTATGCACCGCCGCCGCCGCCGCCGCCGCCATCCTGATTTGAGCTTTGTCCGCCTCCGGCACCGCCACCGCCCCATGCTTCTACATCAACGCTGATTACCCCGGCAGGCACTGTAAACGAGCCGGAAGAAGTAAATGTTTGTGAACTTTGGGCAAAACCTGTACGGGCAGAGGCCAAAAGCAGAATGACCAATACCATAAAAAGACAATATGTTTTTTTCAGGGCAGGTAAAAATCGTTTCATAGGCCTGGAGTATTGGTATAACGTACAAGGGAAAAACTTTCAGGGAAAACGTTTCGCAGGAAACGGGCAAGAACAGGCAGGAGGGAAGCACCTGAATAGAAGGGACATTTTATCACGGGCGGGGGCATAATTCCCTTATGCTGAATGGATTCAGCCAGAAACGCCGGATACGGCCACACACAATGAAAATCCTGCAGAGATAAAATCCCTTTATATGGTTTGATACTATTCACGGTCGCGCGCATATTTATAATGTAAAAATAGTGCTTTACTACCATAAAATCATCCGCATATTAGCAAAACCGGGCAACTGCGTATCAAACCCGTCAAATCATTTATCAATCTCCATTGGCCCACGACAAATATGCAAATATATTGTCAACAATATTTTGTTTCCAACAATCATTTTTTTGCTTTTGTCAGGTTATCTGTGACACCGGAGTGAAATAGAAACCCGGAAGATGGAAATTCCCTTTCGGTAGTTGTCGCCCTTCACTGCGTTCAGGGCCCCATGGTTCGCACGATGAAGGAACAGATTCTTCACTTCGTTCAGAATGACAAGATGCGATGTTTTTTGTCGACCTGACGCAAGAAAGGGTCTCATTACCAGTGTCCTGAAGAACAGATTCTTCGCTACGCTCAGAACGACAGGGAAAATATGCCTGCCATCTTCACATTGTGAATCGTATAAAGGATCAGGCAGGTCCGGGGAGGTTTGCGGCCTGTGATCTTGCGGCCAATTACGGATGCGGATTATGAAGCCGAATTTATTTTTACAGGCTCTAAACTTTCCATGATCCCCTTCAGGAACAGGTTGGCATCAAACTCTCCTTTTTTGGAATACCCGGTGCGGACCACAATCAACTCGCGCGAGGGGACAATGAAAATAAACTGTCCGTCGTGGCCCCGGCACATGTACATGTCCCGGGGGGCATCCGGCAGGGCGCCTGAAAGGTTCAGCCAGAAAAAAGCCCCGTACTGTCCGTCTGACCCGTTGGCCGGTCGTACTGTGTATTCCACCCAATCTTCGGGAAGCAGTTGTTCGCCTAACCAGTTTCCCCGGTTGAGGTAGAGAAGGGCAAAGCGGGCATAATCGCGCATGGTCGCATACAGGTACGACGAACCGACGAAAGTTCCCGAGGCATCCACCTCAAACACAGCGCTCCGCATGCCAGTTTTATTGAAAAGCGCTTCGCGCGGGAAGCGGTAATAATCGGCGTCCGTATCAAATGAACGACGCAATATGTGGCACAACAGGTTGGTGGTCCCGGAGGAATACACCCAAACCGGACCAGGCGGGCTGTCCATTGGTTTTTGAGCAGTGTAGCCGCCCATATCTCCCACTTTGTGCAGCATGATGGTTACATCGGAAAGGTTGCCATAGTCTTCGTTCCATTCCAGTCCGCTGTTCATGTGCAAAAGGTTGCCGATGGTAATATTTTTTCGTTCGTCGCCTTGCCATTCCGCTATTCCTGTCGGCTGGTTTATGTCTGTTTTGCCTTCTTTCACCCGTATCCCTACCAATGCGTTGGTCAGGCTTTTGGCCATCGACCAGCTCAGGAAACGGCTGTTACGGGAGAAATCGTCCCGGTACACCTCGGCAACCGGCTGCCTTTTATATACAATCATCAGGGCAAAGGTCCCCTTGTACGGAATGGTGTCCGACATGGCCTGTTCAACAGCCCTGTCCAGTTTTTCCGGGTCGATTCCCGGAGGAAGGGTATCGGCTGTGAGATCGCCCGCCGGCCAGGAAATGGTATCGGGGTTTCCGGGCAGGACAGCAGGCCCGGGATAGGGGCGTCCCCTGATTTCCTCTTCGGAATAATCGTTTACCAGCGTACATCCGAAGCCATCAAGGTATATGGCTTTCGATCTGCCCCACAAAAAACGGCTGGTGACTTCCTTCTTTTCCGGATTGACTATATTGCGGGTGTATTTAATAAGGGAGAAGTTTAGGTCTTCCTGTTCCATCGCCTTCTGGCTACGCCCGGCAACAAAAATACCCGATGCCAGGTTTTTGGCCGCGTACCCGGTAATTACCGGCATCAGCCCGTTCAGGTAAAGACCTCCGCTCAGCAGGACAAGGAGCGCCGCGATAAAGACAATCCGCTTCTTCATAATTCAATTTTTTGAGATTTTTAAAATCAATCAGAAGTAAAGGTATGACTTTCCGGATAAAAAGAGGAGAAGGGGCAGAAGAAGAAAAGCCTTGGATTCAATCCCCGCTTTTCCCGATTTCCTCAATTTCTTTTTTCAGCAGCGCATTTTCCGCAGAGAGTTCGCGGATCATTTCAAGGGCCGTTTTGTCGTATTTGACAGGCGGCTCGGCCACTTCCTGTACCTCCTTTTCTTCAAAAAACATGGTTCCCCGTCCGGTAAGCAGCCAGTCGCCATTCACAGTATCAAATGACGACATAAGTTTTGAAATAAAATCAAAACTGGGTTTATTGCCCCTTCCTTTTTCATCAATGATGTTATGTACCACTGTCGGATGAACCCCAATTCGTTTTGCAAACTGATTCTTATTCAGCCCAAATGCCCTCATCACCTCTGCCATTCGCTCATTTATTGTCATTTGATAATTATTTTGAACAAAAATTTTGTTTATATATTCAAATGATTATATATTTGCTTATCAAATCAAAAATCTTTGTTGTTATGACCAAACCGAATTAGATAAACTTAAAAAATTCCGGGTTGAGCAATCAATCCGGGAAAGCCCCCTGCGGTTCCCGGACAAAAGTATTGGCGTACTGTGAGGGAACCCGCAGGTTTTAACACAAACTAAATGTTTCAAATTTATGAAAAACCATGTAAAAACCCGTTGCCATATCCGTGGAAATTTCATGTTCCTGATCATTCTGGCTGATCCCGGAACCAGGGGGGTCCTGGCAGGCCGGGTACCCATGCCCCTTCTCTGAGCGGGCCACGCGGCTGTCCGGCACATTCGGGGTCGGTTTATGCCGGAGGTTTGATTGGAAGATCAGGACAGATACCACGATTGTAATTGTACGGGCCCACTTTAGAAAGTTATATCCATGAAAAAATTAATACCCTGTGTAACCGGGATGCTCCTTCCAATCCTGTTGCTTTTCTCGGCCGGTACCGAACAGAAAAGACAGTCGGGTGCTCCCTTGCCCGGAGCCGGAAGCAAGCCGGAGGGGATACGTCCCGTCGCGATCCGGTTTTTCGTATGCCATACAACTGAAGATAAGGCGTACGGGTGGCCACTGTATCCTGTGTACCCGGATCAACAGGAAGAGAACGGAAGCCGCAGGAAACAATAACTGAACAACACGCCGGGCGGTTTTACCATTATTGCGAACATCGGGGCAACTGAGAAACCTGTGGCACGGGAAAAACCAGATCCCGCAGGGACAGGTCAATTTATATGCTGCCAAAACAATGGGCGGTCAGATTCAGGCAGCCCCTTTTTATGTTCATAATCTTGTCTTTTAAACATATCCCTGGGCAATCATGGCATCGGCAACCTTCACAAAGCCTCCGATATTGGCGCCGCTCACATAATTTACCCAACCATCTTCCTGCCGCCCATATTTTATACACATCTCATGAATGTTCTTCATAATAGAATGTAGTTTTTCGTCTACTTCTTCGCGGCTCCACGAAAGGCGCATACTGTTTTGTGTCATTTCCAGTCCCGATACGGCAACTCCGCCCGCATTGGCCGCTTTGCCCGGGGCAAAAAATATTTTCTTTTCCAGAAAATGGGTTACAGCCCGTTCAGTGCAGCCCATATTCGATGTTTCAACCACATGTCTGCATCCGTTCGCTACAAGTTTTTCCGCATCTTCAATGTCGAGTTCATTCTGAATAGCACAAGGGAAGGCCATATCTGCCTTCACTCCCCAGGGCTTTTCCCCGGGATAAAACGTGGCATTCGGAAAACGTTCGGAATAGGGTTGCACCACGTCGTTGTTTGAGGCCCGTAGTTCCAGCATGAAATTCCATTTCTCGGGAGTCCCGATACCATCCGGATCATAAACAAAACCATCGGGCCCTGAAATGGTAACCACTTTTGCCCCCAACTGCGAGGCTTTCATTGTTACCCCCCACGAAACGTTGCCAAAGCCCGAAACCAATACCGTTTTCCCATTAATGGTATCTCCGGAAAGCTTCATCATTTCTTCGGCAAAATAAACCGAGCCAAAACCGGTTGCCTCGGGCCGGATGAGCGATCCCCCCCAGCCAACCCCTTTGCCGGTTAAAACACCGGTGAACTCGTTGCGAAGGCGCTTGTACTGCCCAAACAGGTAGCCAATTTCGCGGCCACCGACACCAATATCGCCTGCGGGCACATCGGTATTTGGCCCAATGTGGCGTTGCAGTTCAGTCATAAAACTTTGGCAAAAACGCATTACTTCGTTGTCGCTCTTGTTTTTCGGGTCGAAATCAGAACCACCCTTCCCACCGCCCATCGGTAAACTGGTGAGGCTGTTTTTCAGCACCTGTTCAAAAGCAAGAAATTTGAGAGTGGCCAGGTTGACCGTCGGGTGAAAACGCAAGCCGCCTTTGTACGGCCCGATGGCCGAATTCATTTCGATACGGTACCCACGGTTTACGTGTACATCGCCACGGTCGTCGACCCAGGGGACGCGAAAGGTAATGACCCGTTCAGGCTCCACCATCCGTTCCATAATTTTTGCTTTGATGTAACGCGGGTTCGATAACAGGAAAGGGGCCAACGATCCCACCACTTCGTGTACGGCCTGATGAAATTCTTTCTGATGAGGATCCCTGGCTTTTACATATTCCATAAAATCCTCAACAAACTGTTCGGTAGTTTTCTGGTACATAGCTGTAAGTATTAGATAACGAAAGTTCGAAAAACAAATCAATCTCTACAAGCTGTTTTGCAACAGAACGAGGAAAAAAGAACTATCAATTTAAAATTGTTTGGGACTGTTTCTGTTGCAAAATAACACAAATGAAAGTTCGGCAATTAAAACTATCACAACATGATTTCGGTCATCTTTTCTGAAACGCGTATTTCATTGTTCTCATGACAGAATAAAATCAGGAAGGACAGAACTGCTATTTTGAAAGCAACAAGCATTTCGGGAAGAAAAGCAGGCTTTTGTAAAGATTGTTTACCTTTGTCGCAAAATTAAAAAACAGAAAAAAATATGAAGCAGGCAGAAATCCATACCAGCAAAGGGGTAATGAAAGTGAGTTTTTTTGAGGAAGACGCCCCCGGAACAGTGGCCAATTTTATTAACTTATCGGAAAGCGGCTTTTACAACGGGCTTACTTTTCACCGCGTGATCCCCAATTTTGTCATTCAGGGCGGTTGCCCCGACGGGACAGGCGCCGGGGGACCGGGTTACTCCATCAAATGCGAACTGACCGGCAACAACCAGTACCACGACCGCGGCGTCTTGTCGATGGCACATGCCGGGCGCAACACCGGGGGGTCACAGTTTTTTATATGTCATAACAGGCAGAACACCAAACACCTTGACCGGAACCATACCTGCTTCGGGAAAGTATACGAAGGGCTGGAAGTAATCGACGCGATCCGTGCGGGCGACCTGATTGAGAAAATCGTTATTACGGAAGAATAAAAAAGGTTTTTTTTATTGCTTAAACCCGATGTCGAATAACCTGAAAGGAATCCTGTTCACCCTCAGCTCGGTTGCCTTTTTCTCATTGATGGCGGCGCTGGTACGGTCAATTCCCCATGTTTCGTCGTTTCAGTCGAGTTTTTTCCGTTTTTCCATCGGCTTAGGGATCATCGGTATACTGGGTTTGTTTCGCATCGTCCCGATGCAGTTTAACGACCGAAAAAATCTTTTTCTCCGCGGCCTTATCGGCGGGATTGCCGTGTTCCTTTTCTATCTCGCTATCGTAAAACTGGGTATCGGCAAAGGTTCGGCATATGTATATTCTTATCCGGTTTTTGCCACCCTTTTCAGTATGATCATGCTGAAAGAAAAAGTGGAACCCGTCAAATTTATACCGATTGCATCAGCCATCGGCGGGCTTATTCTGCTTTCAACCGGAAAAACAGGCGGCCCGTTGTTGGGCTTTGGAATAAATGAACTGATCGCCATTGCAGGTTCGCTGACCACAGGTTTGGCTGTTGTTTTTGTAAAAAAGCTGCACGACAGCGACAATTCTTACTCCATTTTTTTCTCGCAAAGCATCATCGGGTTCTGGTTGTTCCTGATCCCGTCGGGCTTGCACCAGGGACAGGGCAATTCTTCAGACCTTATTATTCTGTTAGCCATCGGGTTGGTAGCAACCCTCGGGCAGTTGTTTATGACCGAAGGATACCGTTATGTAAACGTGGCCACTGGTTCACTTTTTCAATTATTGGTACCTGTTCTCAACCTGCTAATGGCATACTTCATTTTTGGAGAAGAATTTAATACAAAAGAGTCTATCGGGGCAATTATCATTATTGCATCCTGTTTTGCCTTAGTGCTCATCAATTACCGGATGGGCATCAAATCACGGATACTTAAAATGGTGGAATAACTCTACAGAGTAACCAACAATTCCTTATCTGCTCCCGGATTACAAAACTCGGAGGGTAAAACGATACACTCTGCCCGGTTTTTCCTATCTTTGCGCCTCAGTTTTAAAATGCTTTAAATCAACCTGTACAAATGGACTATAAATTCCGGGAGATCGAAGCCAAATGGCAACAATACTGGGAGGAAAACAAAACCTTCAAAACTAAAAACGATTTTTCAAAACCAAAATATTACATACTCGACATGTTCCCGTACCCGTCGGGCGCCGGGCTCCATGTCGGCCATCCGGAAGGCTATACGGCCACCGATATTATCAGCCGTTACAAACGGATGAAAGGGTTCAACGTGCTGCACCCCATGGGCTGGGACGCTTTTGGGCTGCCCGCCGAACAATATGCCATGCAAACCGGGACGCACCCGGCCATTACCACGCAACGAAACTGCGACACTTTCCGCCGCCAGATCAAAGCGCTGGGCTTGAGCTACGACTGGGACCGCGAAATAAACACCACCGACCCGAAATATTTCAAATGGACACAGTGGATTTTCATCCAGTTGTACAATACCTGGTTTGATGTCCAACAGGGCAAAGGCCGCCCCATCAGCGAACTGCCCATTCCTTCAGAAATAAAAGAAAAAGGCGAAGCTGCCGTAAAAGAATACATCGGCAAAAAACGCCTGGCTTATTACGACAATGCACAGGTTTGGTGGTGCGACTCGTGCAAAACGGTATGTGCCAACGAAGAAGTGCTGACCGATGGCTCGCACGAAAAATGCGGCAACCAGGTCTCCCGTAAAAACCTGAAACAATGGCTGCTGCGTATTCCTCATTATGCACAGCGCCTGCTCGAAGGCCTCGACGAACTCGACTGGCCCGAAGGTGTAAAAGACATGCAGAAAAACTGGATCGGCAAATCGACTGGGGCGGAAGTGGATTTCGCAATTGACGGACTGGACGAAAAAATAAGGGTGTACACCACCCGTCCGGATACCTTGTTTGGCGCAACCTATATGGTGGTTTCGCCCGAACACCCGATGCTCGAAAAAGTAACGGCTGCCGACTATTCAGAAAAAGTAAAAAAATATGTGCAGGCGGCTTCACTGAAGTCGGACCTCGACCGCACCGAACTGGCCAAAGAAAAAACCGGTGTGTTTACCGGACGGTATGCCATCAATCCGGTAACCGGCAATAAGATTCCTGTCTGGGTAGCCGATTATGTGTTGATGGGCTATGGAACAGGCGCCATCATGGCCGTTCCGGCGCACGACACCCGCGACTTCGAATTTGCTGTAAAATTCGATATTCCGGTGATCTGTATCCTCGACCCGAAAGATGCCGGTGAAGAAATCCGTGCACAAGTGTTGGCCGGCAAAGCCTGCTGGACCGACGACGGCGTGTACATCAATTCGGCCAGCGACATGACCGGATTGGATATTAACGGGCTGAATAAAAAAGAAGGGATTGCCAAAACAATCGAATGGTTGGGCGAACGCGGATTAGGAAAAGCTACGGTCAATTTCAAACTGCGCGACTGGCTGTTCAGCCGCCAGCGTTACTGGGGCGAACCGTTCCCGGTCATCCACTGGGAAGATGGCGAGGTGAGCCTGCTCGATGAAAGCGAATTGCCGCTTGAACTGCCGCAATTAGAAAAATACCAGCCCGGAGAAGGAGGCGAATCGCCCTTGTCGAATGCCCCCGAATGGCTCGAAGTGGTAGACAAAAACGGGCGCAAAGGGCGCCGCGAAACCAATACCATGCCACAGTGGGCCGGTTCGTGCTGGTACTATCTGCGTTATATCGACCCGAAAAACGATGAAAAAATATTCGACCCGAAATTAGAAAACTACTGGATGCCGGTTGATTTATATATCGGTGGCGCCGAACATGCGGTGCTGCACCTGTTGTATTCGCGTTTCTGGCACAAAGTGCTGTTCGACCTGGGCATTGTTTCAACCAATGAACCGTTTAAAAAACTTTACAACCAGGGGATGATCCTCGCGTTTGCCTACGAAACGGCAACAGGCGCCAAAGTGGCTTCCGACCTGGTGGAAGAAAAAGACGGTAAATATTTTCATACCGAAACGGGTGAAGAACTGCGGCAGATTGTGGCAAAAATGTCGAAGTCGCTGAAAAATGTGGTGAACCCCGACGATGTCTGCGAACGTTACGGGGCCGACTCGTTGCGCCTGTACGAAATGTTCATGGGCCCGCTCGACGATACCAAACCCTGGGCCGAAAATGGCGTGAAAGGAGTGTTTGGCTTCTTAAACCGTGTATGCCGTTTCTTTGCCAATCCTGAAAATATTGTAGACGGAGAAGAAGATCGTGAAACCGCGAAACTGCTGCACCAGACCATCAAAAAAGTAGGTGAAGATATTGAGAACCTGAAATTCAATACCGGTATTTCGGCGCTGATGGTTTTCAATAACCTGGCCTATAAAAAAGGAAAGGTGACTAAAGCCACCGCCGAAACATTTGCAAAAATACTTTCGCCGTATGCGCCGCACCTGGCCGAAGAATTGTGGCAACTGTACGGGTACAGCGAAACGCTGGCTTACGAACCGTGGCCGCAGGTTGATCTGAGCCTGATGGAAGAAGACACGTTTGAATACCCGGTTTCGTTCAACGGAAAGATGCGTTTCAAGCTTGAGCTTCCGGCTGACATGCCGGTTGCCGAAATCGAAAAAGCCGCCCTGTCACATGAGCTGGCGCAAAGATGGACCGAAGGCAAAACACCCAAAAAGGTGATTATTGTTCCGAAGAAGATTATCAATATTGTAGTGTAATAAAGCGTCCCCACGCTATAACGCATAACAAAACGAGACGCATTGCGATATATCGAAGAAGCCCAACGGGCTTCAATGTGAATAGCCACGTGGTGAAACCCGTGGTTGATGTGCATGCAACATAACCGGCAAGCGCGAGGTGAACCCAAAAAACACGGGGTGCAACCCATGGTTGATTTGCAACCCGTGGCAACAAATACCCACCGCGGGCAAAACCACAAATGTGGTTGAATACGAAACAACAGGTAATATTATTCAACCACCTTCGTGGTTGTTGAAATATTTGCAATTCGTTACCCACGCATTTCATTCCCATGCAACCCCATGCCACGTATTTCATACCCCACGTATTCCATACCCCACGCATTTCATACCCCACGTATTTCATACGTGGCTATTCACGTTTAATCGCTTCGCGATTATGGTTGTCCCCGGCAATGGTTCCATGCGGCGAAACGGGCGGAACCCGTTTTATTTGAATAACCACGGGTTGCAACCCGTGGCAACAAATGCCCACCGCAGACAAAACCACGAATGTGGTTGAATGGCATGGATCAGCAATTGATTGACAATGTTCAACCCCTCCCAGGGTTGTTTTGGGGCATCATTATTTCCACGCATTTCATTCCCATGTAACCCCATGCCACGTATTTCATTCCCACGTATTCCATACCCCACGTATTTCATACGTGGCTATTCATATTTAATCGCTTTGCGATTATGGTTGTCCCCGGCAATGGTGCCATGCGGCCAAACGGGCGGGACCCGTTTAATTTGAATAACCACGTTGTACCCGTGGCAACGAATGCCCACCGCAGACAAAACCACGAATGTGGTTGAATGACAGGGATCAATGATTGGTTCAAAATGTTCAACCCCTCCCAGGGTTGTTTTGGGGCATCATTATTTCCACGCATTTCATTCCCATGTAACCCCATGCCACGTATTTCATTCACACGTATTCCATACCCCACGCATTTCATACGTGGCTATTCACGTTTAATCGCTTCGCGATTATGATTGCCTCGGGCAATGGTGCCATGCGGCCAAACGGGTGAAACCCGTTCAATGTGAATAGGCATGGGTTGTACCCGTGGCAACGAATGCCCACCGCAGACAAAACCACGAATGTGGTTGAATGACAGGGATCAATGATTGGTTCAAAATGTTCAACCCCTCCCAGGGTTGTTTTGGGGCATCATTATTTCCACGCATTTCATTCCCATGTAACCCCATGCCACGTATTTCATTCACACGTATTCCATACCCCACGCATTTCATACGTGGCTATTCACGTTTAATCGCGAAGCGATTAAAACAAAAAGCCCGAAGGGTTGTCCTCCGGGCTTTTAATTTTTATTTCAGTACGAAATTATTCCCCACGAACGGCTGCAATTCCCGGAAGAACTTTCCCTTCCAGGGTTTCCAACATCGCGCCACCGGCGGTTGAGATGTAAGAAACACCTTCGGCAATACCGAATTTGTTTACAGCGGCCACCGAGTCGCCACCACCAACCAATGAGAACGCGCCATTTTTAGTTGCTTCCACAATTGCATCGCCAATTGCTTTTGTACCGGCAGCAAAGGCATCCATTTCAAATACGCCGGCAGGGCCGTTCCAAAGGATTGTTTTGGAGTTGCCAATCACTTCCTTGAAAGTGACAATGGTTTCGGGGCCTACGTCCAATCCCATCCAGCCGTCTTTGATCCCGCCTGCAGGGCAGATTTCTGTATTGGCATCGTTTGCAAATTTATCAGCAGCAACACAGTCAGAAGCAATAACTAAGTTCACCCCTTTTTCTTTTGCCGTTGCAATAATACTTTTCGCCAGGTCAAGGTAGTCGTCTTCACACAACGATGAACCGATGTTCCCACCCATTGCTTTCACAAAAGTAAAGATCATCCCGCCACCGATAATCAGGTTGTCCACTTTGGACAGCATGTTTTCGATGATGGTAATTTTAGTCGAAACTTTAGCGCCACCCATAATGGCCGTTAGCGGACGGGCAGGTTTCGAGACCACTTTATCGAGGCTTTCCACTTCGCTTTCAACCAAATATCCGAACATTTTGTCGTTCGGGAAAAATTGGGCCATCACAGCAGTCGAAGCATGGGCGCGGTGAGCCGTTCCGAATGCGTCGTTTACCCAGCAATCGCCCAATTCGGCCAGTTGGCGCGAAAATTCAACATCGCCTTTTTCTTCTTCTTTATGGAAACGGAGGTTTTCGAGCAACAATACTTCGCCCGGTTTCAGCGCTTTCGCCATTGTTTTCACTTCGTCGCCCACGCAATCGGGAGCCAGTTTCACGTCAACGCCCAGCAGGTTGCTGAAATGATTTACCAAATGGCGCATCGAATATTTGTCTTCCGGTCCGTTTTTCGGACGGCCAAAATGAGACATGATCACAGGGGAACCGCCTTTTTCAATAACCTTTTTGATGGTTGGTATGGCTGCACGGATACGAGTGTCGTCGGTGATCTCGAAATTTTCATTCAACGGGACGTTAAAATCGACGCGGATCAACGCTTTTTTCCCGGCAAAATCATAGGTGCTGATTGTTTGCATATTTGTTTTTTTAAGTTACTTAAACATGATTTCAAAGATAGAAAAATATATTCCTCCTGAAACGAAGGGCATCCTTGCTGAATAACAGGATTAATGATAAAATAAAAAAACAACTGCCTGTCTGCGTCCCCTGTTTGTTCTTTCTATCTGCCATTCATGGTCATTTGCAATCATTAAATTGTTTTGAAACCATGAATGGCTACAAATGACTACAAAATAAGACCAGTCAAACTGGAAGGATATTCATTAAATAAAAAATTTCCCTGACGGAACCGGCGGTTATGGAAGCAGGAATTTGTATTTTTGGACTTCTTCAAAAAAAATGATAATATGTTTTTTCGCCAGGTAATTGGTCAGGAAGAAATTAAGAAAAAGCTGGTCCAGTCGGTAAACGAAGGAAGGGTCAGCCATGCACAACTGTTTGCCGGCCCCGATGGTTCGGGAAACCTGCCCATGGCGCTCGCCTACGCGCAATACATCTCGTGCCAGAACAAGCAGCCCGACGATTCGTGCGGCGAATGCCCCTCGTGCAAAAAATACCAGAAACTGATCCATCCCGACCTTCATTTTGTGTTCCCGGTGGTGAAAACGCCAAAGTTTAAAGACCCGGTGAGCGATAATTTTTTGGCTGAATGGAGGACAACTGTTGCGGCCAACGCTTATTTCGACCTCGACCAGTGGTTTTCGCTCATTGGCGCCGAGAACGCGCAGGGTCTCATTTACTCGAACGAAAGCGAAGAAATTATCCGTAAACTGAACCTGAAATCGTTTGAAGCCGAGTTCAAAGTGATGATTATCTGGATGCCTGAAAAGATGCACCTTTCCTGCGCCAATAAATTGCTGAAGATGATTGAGGAGCCACCTAACAAAACCCTCTTTTTATTGGTTTCCGAGAATGAAGAAAACCTGATTGTCACCATCCGGTCGAGGTGCCAGCTGGTAAAATTCCCGCCTGTCGACGATGCGTCAATGAAAAAAGCGTTGCTGAACGAACCGGAAGCCGAAGGGGCAAACATCGATAACATGGTCCATCTGGCACGCGGAAATTACCGCAAAGTGCTCGAACTGCTCCAGCCCGACGACACTTCGACCTTCAACCTGGAACGTTTTAAAGAATTGATGCGTTCATCGTACGGCCGAAAATTTCTCGACTTGTTCAGTTGGTCGGAACAGATGTCGGGTATCGGGCGCGAGAAACAAAAAACTTTTTTGCTTTATGCCATGAAGTTTTTACGTGAAAACTTTATCTCGAACCTGAAGAATAACCGGCTTGTCTTTATGGACGATAGCGAAAGTGATTTTGCAAAACGCTTTGCCCCGTTTATCAACGAACGGAACATCATCGAATTAAGCAACCTGTTTGAAGAAGCGTTCGACCATATTGCCATGAACGGAAACCCCCGCATTATTTTCACCGATATAGCTTTTAAAACAACCAGGCTCATCAGAAAATAACCCACCGGAATAGCTTTTCCCATTTTACGGGCAACATAGAACAATCCAGGAGATTATTGCCTGTTAACCGGTTGTCTGATACTTTTTTTATACACATTAATCATTACTTTTGTAATTCTCTGCCGGGAGGTTCCCGGTAACTTTTACCGGACAGCAAAAAGCAATATTATGGACAAGTTTGTGTGTGAAGATAATTTGATTGAACGTGGTTGTTGTCGTGGAAACGGCGGAACCTGTTCAAAGCTGGAAGTATATGACTGGCTCAACGACGTCATCAGCGTGGCCAATCCCGGTGAATTGGTCGAAGTCCGTTTTAAAAATACCCGCAAAGACTACTTTCACAACGTCAACCATCTGAAAATAAATCCCGGCGACATTGTTGCGGTGGAAGCAAACCCGGGACACGATATCGGTATTGTTTCGCTTACAGGCGACTTAGTGCTCGACCAAATGAAAAAACACAAGGTCACTTTAGTGAATGGCGAACTTCGGAAGGTATACCGGAAAGCCAAACAAATCGACATCGACAAATGGAAAGAAGCCATGCAGCTGGAACATCAGACCATGCTCAGATCGCGGCAGATCGCTGCCGATCTGAAATTAGACATGAAAATTGGCGACGTAGAATACCAGGGAGACAAAACCAAAGCTATTTTTTATTATATCGCCGACGAGCGCGTTGACTTCCGGCAATTAATCAAAGTCCTGGCCGATACATTCCGTATCCGCATTGAAATGAAACAAATCGGCGCCCGGCAGGAAGCCGGACGTATCGGGGGAATTGGTCCCTGCGGACGCGAATTGTGCTGTGCCACCTGGATACACAGTTTTATCTCGGTGACTACCAATGCAGCCCGTTACCAGGAAATTTCGATGAACCCGCAAAAATTAGCCGGACAATGCGGAAAACTGAAATGCTGCCTCAATTACGAAGTGGATTCCTACATTGATGCCCAGCGGGATTTTCCGCCAACCAATATTCCGCTCGAAACCGAGAAAGGACGTTATGTTTTCCAGAAATCGGAAATATTCAGAGGTTTGTACTGGTACTCGCTTGATAACGAAGCGCCCCTGAACCAGGTTGCCATTCCGGTAGAACGGGTAAAAGAAATTATCCGTCAGAATCAGAAAAAAAGAAAAGTGGAAAAGCTGGTCACCAAAGAGCCGGAAATGCCACTTCCCGAAGAAAAAGGGTATAAGGATGTAATTGAACAGGGCAGCCTGACCCGTTTCGACGATCTTAAAAAAGCAGGTGGAAACAAGGGACGAAATAAAAACCGCAAATTCAAACGCTATAAACCTCAGCAAAAATCATGAGACAGGGTTTTCTTTTTTTTCTGATTATTGCATCTGTTGCGGCCTGCGACCGTAACAGGGTTTTTGAATCGTACAGGGAAGTGCACCGTGACGGCTGGGGAAAAGATTCGCTGGTCGTTTTCAACTTCGAAATACAGGACACCGTACAGGTCCACAATTTATATATTAACCTGAGGAATAAAGGAAACTATCCGTACAGCAATATCTGGCTGTTCCTTTCGATCGACTCGCCCGACGGGACCATTCTCCCTGATACCGTTGAATTCACCTTGGCCGATAATTCCGGGAGATGGACCGGCAGCGGATTAGGCGACTTGTTCGATAACCAGTTTATTTACCGTTCAAATGTTTACTTTCCCCAATGTGGCGCTTACCAGTTTAACATACAGCAGGGGATGCGTGACGAAATGCTCGAAGGGATACGCGATGTGGGAATCAGGGTTGAAAAAAGAAAATAGCTTATTGAAAAGTGGGGAAAAGAAAACTTAAAAAATTTGCCGATCTGGCTTCGTTCAACCATGTGATTGAAGCCCCGTTCAGAAGCATCGACCAGGAAGATCACGAATTAAAAGGAAAGTGGAACAGCTTTTTTGGCAACAACCAGCCGCTCGTTCTTGAGCTGGGGTGCGGAAAAGGCGAATACACCGCGCAACTGGCGGAGAAATACCCGGATAAAAATTTTATCGGCATCGATATTAAAGGCGCACGAATGTGGAAAGGGGCCAAAGACACCAAGGAGAAAGGCTTGAAAAATGTGGCTTTCCTTCGTACCAACATTGAAATCATCCACACCTTTTTTGCCAAAGGCGAAGTAAACGAAATATGGCTGACCTTTCCCGACCCGCAAATGAAAAAAACACGCCGGAGGCTGACAGCTACCAATTTCATAGAGAAATACCGGCAGATATTGGTTCAGAATGGCCTTGTCCACCTGAAAACAGACAGCAATTTTCAGTATGTGTACACCGAAGCCATGGTTATGGAAAACCGGTTCGGGATTGTTTGCAACACCAACGATTTGTACCGTTCCGGCCTGGCCGACGATATCTTGTCGATACGCACGTTTTACGAAAAACAATGGTTGGAACGGGGTATCAGTATTAAATATCTCTCGTTTCGCCTCAATCACGATGAACCTCTGCACGAGCCGGATGTTGAAATAGAAAAAGATGCGTACCGTAGTTTCGGGCGGAGCGCCAGGGAATAAAAAATGTCAGATTTTTATCAACAGGTTTACGAAGTAGTCCGGCAAATACCGGCAGGGCGGGTCACTAATTACGGGGCCATCGCCGCTTTTCTCGGGTCGAAACAATCGTCGCGCATGGTGGGTTGGGCGATGAACAATGCCCATTCGTTGCCTGAATATATCCCTGCGCACCGGGTGGTTAACCGGAACGGCCTGCTCACCGGCAAACATCATTTTGGCGGCGAAAACGTCATGCAGGAACTACTCGAAAACGAAGGATTAGTGATCGAAAACGACCAAATCCTGAATTTCAAAGAAAGATTCTGGGACCCGGCGGAAGGACTTTCTATGGATAATTTCTAAGTTTGAACTTTTTAAACTAAAATACAATGTCAGAAATTCCACGCAAGCTAATTGTACCAAAAAATATCACCGATGCACTCCTGAATGTCAATTATCCGGGAAGCAACGAAAACATTGTTTCGCTCGACATGGTGCAGGAAATACGGATTGCCGGGAAACAAGTAAGTTTTTCGCTGGTTTTCCAGCGTTCCGACGACCCGAATATTGAAACCGTGCGGGAAGCCTGTATCGCCGCCATTGAAAAGCACATTGGCGAAGAAGTCGAGATACGGGGCAATATCACCGTAAAAGTCATCCACCAGATGGAGCGCCCGTTGTTGCCCGGGGTGAAAAATATTGTGGCGGTTGCATCCGGTAAAGGCGGGGTCGGTAAATCGACAGTCGCCGTAAACCTGGCCGTGGCCCTGGCGAATACCGGTGCGAAAGTCGGCCTGATCGATGCCGATATTTTTGGGCCCTCGCTTCCTAAAATGTTTGGTGTCGAAGATGTTCGTCCGGCAGGCATCAAAATAGAAGGCCGCGACATGATCGAACCAGTCGAGAAATTTGGGGTAAAAATGCTGTCGATCGGCTTTTTTGTCGCTGCCGAAAATGCGTTGATCTGGCGTGGGCCAATGGCTTCGAATGCCCTGAAACAACTGATTGCCGACGGCAACTGGGGCGAGCTCGATTATCTTTTAATTGATCTTCCACCGGGAACCAGCGACATACACCTGAGTTTGGTACAAACCGTCCCGGTAACCGGGGCTGTCATCGTCACTACCCCACAAGATGTGGCGCTGGCCGACGTGGTGAAAGGGGTCAACATGTTCCAAAGCAAATCCATTGACGTACCGGTGCTGGGATTGATTGAAAACATGGCCTGGTTCACTCCGGAAGAATTGCCTGGCAACAAATATTATATTTTTGGAAAAGAAGGCGGAAAAAATTTAGCCGACCAGATGGGGCTGGTATTGCTGGGACAGATACCGATCGTGCAAAGCATCCGCGAAGGAGGCGACTCGGGAAGCCCGTCGGCAGTAAATGCTACTTCACCTGTCGGCAAAGCTTTTTCTGAAATTGCACACACACTGATAAACCAACTGGAAATAAGAAACACAACGATTGACCCGACAAAAAAAGTGAAGGTTTCAAAAAAATAATACCGGCAGCCCGGAAAAAACAAGGAGAAAAGCCCGGAATGTTAATTAATTCTATACATTCCGGGCTTTTTTTGCATAAAAATTCAAATTTAATATTCGCGAAACTTTCAACTTTATATAAACCAGTATTTTTGAGAAATTTTTGAAAATGCTGATTGATACCCACGCTCATATTTATTCAGAAGATTATTCCAACGACATCGACCAGGTGATTGAACGGGCCTATCAATGCAATGTCCGGAAAATTGTGTTGCCCAATATTGACAGTTCGTCGCTGAAAAGCATGCTCGACCTGTCGAATGCCTATCCGCAAATTTGTTTTCCGCTAATTGGCCTCCATCCGACCTCGGTGAACGAGGATTACCGCGACGAGTTGCAATTAGTTGATTTCTGGCTGAATAAACGAAAATTTTATGGAATTGGAGAAATTGGGATCGATCTGTACTGGGACAAAACATTTCTGAACGAACAGATTATCGTTTTCAGGCACCAGCTCCAACTGGCAAAAAAGCACAGGCTTCCGGTGGTTATTCACGTACGCGATTCATTCGATCAGGTATTTGACGTTTTGCACACCGAAAGGAATGATACGTTAACAGGTGTATTTCATAGTTTTTCAGGTTCTTCCGAACAGGCCAGGCAAATTGTAGACATCGGGTTCAAAATAGGGGTAAACGGAATTGTTACCTTTAAGAATTCGGGCCTCGACAAAGTTATACAGGAAATCTCCCCCGAACATCTGCTTATAGAAACCGATTCGCCCTATCTCACCCCGGCCCCTTTCCGCGGAAAACGAAACGAAAGCTCCTATCTTATATATGTAGCCCGGAAAATTGCCGAACTGCATCGCACGACCGTCGACGAGATTGCCCGCATAACAACTGAAAATGCTGAGAAACTTTTCAGTATTTAAACTTTTCTTTATTTAAATTTGGGCAAATAAATTTCGACAAACAGAGTGGATAAAAAACCGGCAATCCTGATTATTTACACAGGAGGAACGATTGGAATGGCCCAGAAAGGTCCTGACGGAGGGCTGGCACCTGTAAAATTCGACCAGATATTGGAAGAAGTTCCCGAGCTTAACCGACTGGGATACAATCTATTTGCAGTTACCTTCAATCCACCGATCGATTCTGCAAACATGACTGTCGCAATATGGGTAAAAATTGCCAACACCATCAAACAGAATTACCAGTTTTACGATGGTTTTGTCATCCTCCACGGAACCGACACGATGGCCTATACTGCATCGGCCCTGAGTTTTATGCTCGAAAACCTCGACAAACCGGTAGTGATGACCGGTTCCCAGTTGCCTATTGGTATTTTACGGACCGACGGAAAGGAAAACCTGATTACTTCCATTGAAATTGCTGCCGCTAAAAGAAACGAAATGGCCATTGTCCCGGAAGTCTGTGTCTATTTCGACAATAAGCTGTTCCGGGGAAACCGGACAAGCAAACGGCATGCCGATCACTTCAGCGCATTCGATTCGGTCAATTACCCCCTACTGGCAAAAGCCGGTGTCGAAATAAAATTTTTCCAGGAGAATATTTATTACCCCGCCAATAAAGGTATTTTAAAAGTAAATACAAAATTTGACGAACGGGTGGTAATCCTGAAAATTTTCCCGGGGATTAGTAAAACTGTTTTTGAGAATATTATTGAAATTCCCGGATTACGGGGAATTGTCCTGGAATCTTTTGGCGCAGGGAACGTACCCACCACTGCCTGGATAATCAGTTTGATAAAAAAGGCTGTCCGGAAGAAAATTATCGTACTGAATATCACTCAGTGCCAGGGAGGCGCCGTAAACATGGGGCAGTACGAAACCAGCCAGGAACTGTTAAAAGCAGGTGTGGTAAACGGAAAAGATATGACCACGGAAGCTGCTGTAACCAAACTTATGTTCTTACTGGGACAAGACCTGGGGCAGGAAGAAATAAAGATGCATCTCAACAAAAATATGAGTGGGGAAATAAGTTAGCCGCATCCTTGTTTTTCCCATTTTTTTTGTAATTTGCAGCCCTGAAAAAATTTAGTGCCAGACTAATTTCGGGAGAGATGCAGGAGTGGCTGAACTGGCACGCCTGGAAAGCGTGTGTACCCCTAAAGGGTACCGAGGGTTCGAATCCCTCTCTCTCCGCGTTATTTGAAACGATTAGAAACAAAATCGAATATAACAATTAAAATTTTTGGAGATTTACTAATTAAAATTTAAGACCAAGATGAAAAAACTATTTGCGTTAATTGCAATTCTCGGGATGCTTTATATGGTGGCATCAAAAAATGCAGTTGCTCAGGATTCCGCAAGTCCAACTGCAACAGAACAAGTAACTGCAGCCGATGCTGAAGAAACAGCTGCCGCAGCAGCAGAAGAAGGCCAGTCGCTGCACAGCGCGATCAAACAAAAATTCATTGAAGGTGGTCCCGGCTTCATGGCATCTATCCTGATCTGTTTGATTTTAGGACTTGCTTTTGCATTGGAAAGAGTTATTTACCTGAACCTTTCGACCAGCAACACAAAAAAATTATTGCTCAACGTTGAAGAAGCCCTGTCAAACGGTGGGATTGAAGCAGCAAAAGAAGTTTGCCGGAATACCCGTGGCCCTGTGGCAAGTATTTTCTATCAGGGACTCGACCGTTCTCACGAAGGGTTGGATGTAGTGGAAAAAACAGTTGTCTCCTATGGTGGCGTACAGGCAGGTTTGCTCGAAAAAGGGTTAAGCTGGATTTCATTGTTTATTGCTCTTGCTCCTATGCTCGGGTTCCTTGGAACAGTAATCGGGTTGATCACGGCTTTCGACGCTATTGAAGTGGCAGGTGACATTAGCCCCGCACTGGTTGCAAATGGTATGAAAATCGCCTTGATCACTACCGTAGGAGGTTTGATCGTAGCCATCATCCTTCAAGTCTTTTACAACTATTGTCTTTCAAAAATCGACAGCATCGTGAACAGCATGGAAGATGCTTCAATCTCCCTGATCGACATCTTGGTAAAACACAACCTTAAAAAATAAAACAGCCCTATGAAGCTAGAAAAAGCATTAAATATCATGATGTGGGCGCTTGTGGCTATTTCTGCATTCCTCATTATCTCACTGATGGCAAACATCAGTGAGAATAAGGAAGATCCGGCTATGGGAAGCTGGCTCAATACGAACCTTACATGGTCTTATATTTTATTGATTGCCACAATTGTCATAGTCGTTTTGTTTGGGCTATTCCAAACAGTTAGCGACAAAGCTGCAACAAAGAGTGCGCTTGTTTCACTGGGGTGTGCTGCCGTTATTTTTATTATTTCGTACAGCCTCGCCTCAAATGAAATCCCGAAATTTTACGGAGTAGAAAAATTTGTAACCGACGGAACGTTGACCGGTACTATTTCAAAATGGATTGATACAACATTGATAGCTACTTATATTTTATTTGTACTTACATTAGTTGCTACAATTTTCTGGTCGGTAAGCCATGTATTCAAGAAATAATGAAGATGTTCTTTAAACACAGGAAAAACTAAAATTATGGCAAGGAAACTACCAGAAATACCAAGTGCATCATTGGCCGACATTGCCTTTATGATACTCATCTTTTTCCTGGTAACAGCAACAATGGATACTGACATGGGTCTCGAACGCCGATTACCTCCAATGCCCCCTCCCGACCAAAAGGATGACGATACGCCACCTATTAAGGAACGGAACGTATTCGTGGTTTTGGTAAATGCCCAAAATCAATTGCTGGTGGAAGGTGAGTGGACTAAAATTGAAGACCTGCGTGAAAAAGCCAAAGAATTTATGGCCAATCCGAACGATGACCCCAATCTGCCTGAAAAAACAGTAAAAGAAGTTCCGTTTTTTGGGCCGGTCCCGATTACAAAGGGAGTTATTTCTCTCCAAAACCATGTAGGGACCCAGTATGGAACATACATTGCTGTTCAAAGTGAATTGGTGGGAGCGATCAACGACCTGAGAAATGAATTGGCTGAGACGAAATTCGGGAAGCCGTTTAACAAGCTTACCGAGGACCAGAAGGATGCCATACAGGAAATTTATCCGTCCAAAATTTCTGAAGCTGAACCTAAAAAAGTAGGAGGAAAATAATATGTCAAAATTTAGAAAAGGCGAGAACAAAGAATTGCCACCAATTTCTACTTCATCGTTGCCTGATATCGTATTTATGATCCTTTTCTTCTTTATGGTAACGGTGCAGATGCGTGATGTATCTTTAAAAGTGCATATTACAACTCCTGAAGCGAGTGAACTTTCCAAATTGGAGAAAAAATCACTGGTAAGCTACATTTACGTGGGCGAACCGCAAAAGCAATATCAGAAAGTATTTGGAACAGAACCCCGGATACAGTTAAATGATGTATTTGCAAACGTGTCAGATATCATTGAGTTTATTGTTGCCGAAAGGGAAGCACGCGACGAAGCAGAAGTCCCTTTTATGATTACTTCATTGAAAGTAGACGAATACACTAAAATGGGTATCGTCCAGGACATAAAACAGGAACTCCGCAAGGCTTCGGCATTGCATATCAACTATTCCGCAAGGAAGACTCTGAAACCCTGATAAATCAGGATGTGTCGTCCTAAAAAAGCGTTACAGGATTAGACAAAAATAATTTATTTGATGAAGGATGCAACCCGATCGGGTTGCATCCTTTCTTTTTATAGGTTTTAATTTTTATTTGCTGTTGTTTATGCATCTGGATTGGAGTAAGCATCCCACAGGAGAGATGTGGCCGGATGGCATTGTACTTTTCAATACTTTGAGCGACAATCACTCTCATGATTTCTGTTTTTACATGGTAATCCTCCAGCATAAACTCTTTTTTTAATATGCCGTTGACCCTTTCTGCCACTGCATTTGCATAAGGATCGTAGCTTTCGGTCATTGAACATTGAATGCCATGTTGCTCCATCTGTTTCTGGTACTGATCACAACAATATTGTATTCCCCGGTCTGAATGATGGATCAAGGGCTGATCTGCGTATTGCCTGTTCCTAATGGCCATTTCCAGGGCCCTGGCGCAACCTTCTGCATGCAGGCTTTCCGATACATCATATCCAACGATTTTCTTTGAATAGGCATCCGTTACAAGCGCAAGGTAACGATGGCTACCCCTGTTGCCAATGTAAGTTATATCGCTTACCCAAATCTGCTCCGGCCTTGCGGGCACAATTCCTGCAACCAGGTTTTTGTGCTTGCGGAAGATGTGCTTTGAATTGGTAGTGGTCCTGTAACTACGTATCGGTTTTATTTGCATGTTGTTAACTTTCAGGATGGCAAACAGCTTATCCCTGCCAATACTAAGTTCCGACAATGGTTGATGTAGCATATGGTAAAGCTTACGGGTCCCTATTTGGGGAAGCTCACGTCTAATATCCTGAACCATCGGGACAACCTGCGTCGCAACATCGCGATGCTGTTGGGTCCGCCAGCCAGATCGATAATAACTTTGGCGACTGATCCCGAACAATCCACAAAGAGCTCCTATCGCTTTCTTGAACTCTTTGGCGTAGCTTCCGATTGTCCGGGAAAGGAGTTTTTTCGGATACGAATGCTATACTCTTGTTCGGCCAGTTGAACTAAACGGTCAAGAATGTTGGCTTTATCCACGGCATTGATCATCTCCTGTTCCAATAAGGATTTCTCTTTCTCCAGCAGACGAACTTTCTGTTCCAACTCGAAAATCTTTTGTTGCGGAGTCTTGGTCATAATTCTCTGTGTTTGAAAATCTTTTTCAAAACTACCATATTTTCGCCGCCACTCGGTTATTGTACCATGTCCTTGAATACCATATTTTCGCATGGCTGCTTTTACTCCAATAAATCCACTTTCTACTTCCCGGACTACTGCCAGTTTGGAACTCATCGAATAATCCCGCTGTGTACGCTTGTAATACAAGCTTTTGTAATCTTCTTCCATAGTGTTACGCTTTTTTGTGTAACGCTATTTCAGGACGTGACAGGATAAAATATAAAAAGGGCAGTCTCACCACTGCCCTTTTTTATTGCATTACAATCTGCGCGTTATTAGAAAATAGTTAATTATCAAAAATTTAAATCCCATTTATAGTGCAAAAAATCAACATGCCAGAATTTTTGCTTTTTTTGTGTACCATTAACCACAGCGCAACAAGAAATAAAAAACAAAAACTTTCGTGTAACTGCACTGTTAACATTGCTGAGAAATGACTAATTCAAATATCCAATTTATAAAACAACCAATAGTGGAAAATCCCGTTTGGAAAAAGCTATTTGTAGAATCGAATATTCCGGAAAAATTAACCCCCCTGAAGGAATTGAGCCGGAACCTCTGGTGGGCATGGAACAATGAAGCGCGCGAATTATTCCATACCATTGATGCCGGAATATGGGAAGAATGTGAACATAACCCGATCGTACTGCTTGAAAAAGTAAGCTACCAGCGGTTCCTCGAACTGGAGAAAGATTCTCATTTCATGGGAAAACTGGCATACACTTACAGCCTGTTTTGCAGTTATCTTGGCGAGCGGGAAAAACACAAGACTCCGTCAATAGCCTATTTCAGCATGGAATATGGCCTGCACGACAGCCTGAAAATATTTTCCGGGGGGTTGGGGATACTGGCCGGCGACTATTTAAAAGAAGCCAGCGACCAGAATATCAATCTGGTCGGGGTAGGGCTCCTCTATCGTTATGGATATTTCAAACAAACTATTTCGATCCACGGGGAACAAATGTCGAATTACGAGGCCCAACACTTCTCGAAGATACCGGTACAGCCTGCTTTCGATGAAGAAGGAAACTGGGTCCATGTAGAAGTTGAATATCCCGGGAGGACGATAAAAGCACGTACATGGAGAGTAGACATTGGTTCCATTAAATTATTCCTTTTAGATACCGATTTTGCAGAAAACCCGGATGAAGACCGCTTTGTCACCCATCATCTGTATGGAGGCGACAACGAAAACCGTCTAAAACAGGAGATATTGCTGGGTTTTGGAGGTATCCGTGCACTGAAAAAACTGGGCTACAACGCCGATATTTATCATTGCAACGAAGGGCATTCTGCCTTTATTGGGTTAGAGCGCATATTAAACTTTATGGATTCTGAGAATCTCAGTTGGTCCGAAGCGCGTGAAGTGGTGAGATCATCGACGCTTTTTACCACCCACACCCCTGTCCCTGCCGGACACGACGCTTTCCACGACGATCTTTTCAAACGGTATATGGAAAAATATCCCGTGAAAGTTGGCCTGAGTTGGGAAGAATTTATATCGTTGGGGAAAGCAGACCCGGGGGAAAATTATTTTAACATGAGTTATCTGGCCTGTAACCTTTCTCAGGGAATCAACGGGGTAAGCCGTCTGCACGGCAAGGTCTCAAAGGAAGTGCTGAAACCCCTTTTCAAAGGCTTCCTGCCTGAAGAGTTAGAAATTGGCCATGTAACCAACGGGGTGCATTATTCAACCTGGGTGGCCAGGGAATGGCGCCAGTTACACCAAAAATATTTCGGGGAAGCGTTTCCTGCCAATCAGTTGGATGCATCCGTCTGGAGCAATATTTACAATGTTCCCGACGAAGAAATATGGAATACCAAACAACAGCTCCGCACAAAAACCATCAGCTATATTAAACAACGTTTTACCGACAATTGGATCAAGCGGCACGAAAATCCTAAACTGATCACTGAAGTGTTAAGCAAACTGGACCCGAATGCACTGACCATTGGTTTCGCACGCCGGTTTGCCACGTACAAAAGAGCACATGTATTATTCCAGAACCCCGATCGCCTCTCAAAAATTGTCAACAATCCTATCCGTCCGGTCCAGTTCATTTTTGCCGGTAAAGCCCATCCGGCTGACAAAGCAGGTCAAGACCTGATCAAAATGATTGTCGATATATCGAAACAACCCGAATTCATCGGAAAAATATTGTTTGTTCAGAATTACGATATGAACTTAGCAAAAATGCTGCTCCAGGGAGTCGACATCTGGATGAATACCCCTACCCGCCCATTAGAAGCATCGGGGACCAGTGGCGAAAAAGGAGTAATGAACGGAACACTCCATTTCTCTGTACTCGACGGTTGGTGGTGCGAAGGGTATCGTGAAAACGCAGGCTGGGCACTCCCTCAGGAACGTACTTACGATGTGCAGGATTATCAGGACCAACTGGATGCCGAAACCATTTACAATATACTGGAGCAGGAAATCCTTCCCGATTTTTATACCCGAAATGCACAGGGAACCCCGGAAAAATGGGTTTCGTATCTGAAAAATACGTTTGCCGGTGTGGCGCCCCATTTCACCACCGCACGAATGATCAACGACTACCGGCAGCATTATTATATTCCGCAGGCCGAACGTACTGCAAAAATAAAATCGGATGGTTACAGGATGGCAAAAGTACTGGCTGCTTGGAAAAATAAAGTAGCTGAAAACTGGAAACATCTGGAAATGAAAGATTTACAAATCACCGATGGGATCACGAATGTATTAAAAATCGGTAAGGTATATCCGGCCCGGGTCACGCTTGATCTGAAGAATCTGAGTCCTGAGGATGTGGGAGTTGAAATGGTAATTACGGAAAACGGGGAAGACGGAGGTTCTTCACACCTGGTGGAAGCTGTTGAGTTTGAAGCAGGGGCACAGGAAGGGACTCTCTGTACTTACAGCCTGAACCTTCAGTTAATGGATCCGGGCGCATACAATTATGGCATCCGGGTATATGCAAAAAACCCAGAGTTACCACACCGTCAGGACTTTACATATATCAAATGGCTGTAGACAAAACAAAAGAGTGGCTTTTCCTGCCATCTTTGTTCGATCCGCATCCGGGTTCCCGACCGGCACTTAATAAACGGCATTAAATTTTGCTTTTACTATTTCTTTTACTTCGTCCATTTCTATTTTGCGTCCCAGTTCCCGTTCCAGCGATGTGACCCCGGAACTGATAAAGCCACAGGGGTTGATGTAACTGAAATAGCGCAGGTCGGTATTGACGTTCAGTGCAAAACCATGCATCGTCACATAACGGCTTACCCGCACCCCGATTGCGCAAATTTTGCGGGCTTTGGCCGGCTTCTCTGCATCAAGCCAAACACCTGTAGCACCTTCCCGGCGACCGCCTGCCAACCCGTACTCCGCAATAGTCGCCATAATGGCCCCCTCCATGCGTTCAATATATTCGCGCACACCGATCTGGTGATATTCGAGATCGATAACCGGATAGCCGACTAATTGTCCCGGACCATGATAGGTAATATCGCCCCCCCGGTTAATCTTGTAAAAAACGGCCTTAATTTTCTTTAGAAAATCACCGTGAACAAGTAAATTGTTTTCATCGCCGCTTTTTCCGAGCGTGTACACATGCGGATGCTCAACCAGAAGGAAACGGTTGTCTCCCGAAGGCTGACCGGTCTCCTTTTTATGTAAAACAATGGTATTCAGAATTTCTTCCTGGTAATCCCAGCATTCTTTATAGTCTTTCAGACCAACATCTTCGTAATTGAAATTTGCCATTTCTAATGTAAACCTTTATGCCTCTGTGTGTTTTTCTGCGTGATATGACGAACGTACCAGCGGACTGCTCTCAACAAAGTCAAACCCTTTCTTAAGACCGATTGTCCGGTACTTTTCAAACTGTTCCGGAGCAATGTACTCCACAACCGGCAGATGGTTGAGCGTTGGCGCCAGGTATTGTCCGATAGTTATCACACGGCAACCGGAAGCCAACAAGTCGTCCAGGGTTTGCAGCACTTCGTATTCTGTTTCGCCCAACCCAAGCATGATGCCCGATTTGGCAATTTTCCCCGACCGGGAAATACACCTGATTACTTCAAGGCTACGCCGGTATTTAGCTGCACTTCGGATTTGCGGGCTCAATCGTTCCACAGTCTCTAAATTGTGGGAAATAACCTCTGGCTGCGCACTGATCACCATCTGTATCAATTCTTCTTTACCCTGAAAGTCAGGGATCAGCACCTCCAATTTTGTATTTGGGTTCAATTTTTTGACTTCGTAAATGGTCTCCGCCCAGGCGGATGCGCCCAGATCGGGAAGGTCGTCACGGTCAACCGAAGTAATAACGCAATGGCGTAGTCCCATAATCTGTACCGACCGGGCCACCCGTTTGGGTTCTTCGGTGTCGACGGGAAGTGGTTTGCCTGTCTTTACACCACAAAATTTACAGTTACGTGTACAAATATCGCCTAATATCATCAGGGTAGCTGTGCCCCGGTTCCAGCATTCGCCAATGTTCGGACAGTTACCGCTGGAGCAAATCGTATGCAACCCGTATTGGGCAACCAGATTTTTAACTTTTGAATAGCTTTCCCCTTTGGGCATTTTCATTTTCATCCAACGGGGCAAGCGCTGACGGTCCTTTAAATCGTTTGTCATTGCAAACAAAAATTTGTGCAAAAATAGGGTAAATAATTTGTATTATCCTGCATCATATCATTCAGGCAAGAATAAAAACACGATTATTTTAATCAATCACAAAAATGAAAGTGGCTGAATGTTATTTTTGTGGAATGAAGAAGAAAGCTCAAATAATATTTACCGGATTGCTTTTTACAGTCATATCATTCATATCTGGCGCCCAGAATATCGATGTCAACGACCTGAACCTGGCAGGCAAATATTTTCAGGATGGCGAATTTGAAAAGTCCGGAGACCTTTATCTGAGGCTTTTTGAAACTTCTCGCCAACCGGTTTATTTTACCATTTTCCTGAATTGCATGATTGAACTGAAGGATTATGAACGCGCAGAAAAAGAAATAAAAAAGCAACTAAGGAGTTCTCAGCGCAGCCCGGAATTGTATGTACAATATGGATACATACTGAAATTACAAAACCGCTATGAAGAAGCCGTAAGAAATTTCGAAAAGGCAATAGAAGATGTTGACCGCAATAAATCATCGTATAACCAGCTGGCTGGAGAATTTCTTAACCGGGGAGAGTTTGAATATGCCGAGAAGGTGTATATGCAGGGGCAACAACAATTACCCGACGAAAAGTTTCATTACGAACTGGCGCGTACTTACATGTATCAGCGAAACTACGACCGCATGCTCGACGAATATCTCAAGGTACTGCACATAGACGAAAATAACCTGACAAACATACAAAACAATATACTTTCGGCCCTTTCACTTGATATAGACGGTTCGCTGAACGAACTTTTTCGTGTAAAACTTCTGAAACAAATACAAAGCGAACCCAACCTGACGGTGTACAACCGCCTGCTTATCTGGTTTTTCGTTCAGGAAAAACAATTTGCAAATGCCCTTCGCCAGCAAATTGCCCTTGACAAGCGAACCGGAACAGAAGATGAATTCATTTTAAACCTGGCTGACATTGCCGGGCGCAATAAAGAATACGGCGAAGCGCTGAAAGCATATGATTATTTGTTGTCGAAAGGAGTTCAGGCGCCAGTGCATATAAAAACAGTCAAAGCGAAGATGAATATGTATTACAACCGGTTTCTCGATTTCGAAAAATCTTCGCCGGCTGAAGCTGAAAAACTGAATGTCCTGTTTGGCGAATGCTTCTCCATCCTGGGCTATTCCTCCGAAAGTTACAAACTGATGATTGATCATGCCCATCTGCTTGCATTTTATCTGAACCGCCCCGGACAGGCTCTCGATTTGCTGAACAATGCACTTAAAATCCAGGGGCTCAACCCGCTCCAGTATTCCGAAATTAAAATGGAAATTGCCGACCTTCAGGTATATAAAGGCGATGAATGGGACGCCGTACTCGAATATTCACAAGTGATTGAGCGTAACAAAACCAATACCCTGGGCGACGAGGCAAAATTGAAAAAAGCCCGGCTCAGTTATTACCTGGGCGATTTCAAATGGGCTCAGGTCCAATTAGATGTAATTAAGGCCAGCACATCGAAAATGACCTCAAATGATGCCTTCGAACTATCAATGCTGATCGGGAACAACCTGAATTTAGATACCACGGATATCCCGATGCAGATGTTTGCCCGGGCCGATCTGTACCTGTTTCGGAACCAGGACTCACTGGCCCTACAGGTATTCGACTCCATTTATACTGAATTTCCGAAGCACAATCTGCACGACGAGATATTATTCCGTAAAGCAAGCATCTGCCAGAAACGCGGAGAATATGACAAAGCTGCCGAAAACCTGAAAATCATTGTCGAAGAAAACGGTTACGGCCTGCTGGCTGACGATGCGCTTTTTTTGCTCGCAGAGATTTACCAGTTTCATTTAAACAGGAAAGAAGAGGCACAGGAACTGTACCGGAAAATGCTGGCAGAATATCCGGGCAGCGTGTACGTAACAGAAAGCCGTAACCGGTTTCGCTATCTTCGGGGCGATCCCTCCTCCACAGAGCCTGCCGGGGGCAATAGCGGGAGCTAAAATGAACCGGCAGCAAAAAGCATATCTGTTTGCACTGGCTGCAGTTTTTTGCTGGTCAACGGTAGCCACAGCTTTTAAAATCGGACTTCAGTACCTGCCAGTACTCCATCTGATCTTAGTAGCATCGGTTACCTCATTTTTTGTTTTTCTGCTGATTGTTTTATGGCAAAAACGCAATGCCCGTTTTCTTGCCGGCGGCATAGCCGGCATCCGGCGTTCAGCTTTACTGGGAGCATTGAACCCTCTGATATATTACCTCGTTTTGTTTTCAGCATACAATCTGTTGCCCGCTCAGGTCGCCCAACCGCTAAACATGGTGTGGCCCATTATGCTTTCCCTGCTATCTGTCCCTTTTCTGAAACAAAAACTTACATGGAGGCATGTAGTTGCCATTTTTACAAGTTTTAGCGGGATACTCTTCATTTCGTCACAGGGCCGGTCCGACGGATTTACAAATACCAGCTTTGTTGGAGTGGCACTGGCATTGTCGGCAAGTATATTATGGTCGCTATACTGGATCTTCAATGTACGCGACAAACGCCCCGAGCCGGTCAAATTGTGTTGGAACTTTTTCTTCGGTTCATTGTATTTGCTCGTTGCCGTGGGTTTATTTCCTAATCCGGATTTTCATTGGGGAGCAGGTATACTTGCGGGAATTTACATTGGCCTTTTCGAACTTGGCATTGCCTATATTTTCTGGATGCAGGCCATGCTGCTGAGTGAAAACAATGCACAAATCGGCAACCTGGTTTTTATTGCCCCTTTTGTCTCACTGATATTTATTCATTTCTTCCTTCATGAAACAATTTATTACACAACCTTTATCGGCCTGCTTTTTATTGTCGGGGGAATCGTTATCCAACAGGTAAAACCAAAGTTTAACATGAAAAAATGAAACGTTTCGTACTTGTATTTTTCAGGAAATTGTATTTTTGTGGCACATTTTTCCAGGCAGGTTCCACTGTCGCATAAAAGCCTTCTTAGCTCAGCGGTAGAGCAGCTCACTCGTAATGAGCAGGTCGCGGGTTCAAATCCCGTGGAAGGCTCTTTTTTCTTTCTCTTTCCGTCTTCTTCAGGTTAAAAGTCCTACCTTTGAATGGTCAGTTGAATGGTATTCATGGAAAAAACAGCCAAACGTATTTTAGGAATCGATCCGGGAACCAATGTGATGGGATACGGATTGATTGAGATCAACAACAACAGACCCCAAATCCTTCAGGTAGGGGTTGTAAAAACAACCGGGTTTGAAAATCACTACCTGAAACTGAAGCATATTTTTAACCGTGCAGAATACCTGTTCAACGAATTTTTACCCGACGAGCTGGCTATTGAATCGCCTTTTTACGGGAAAGATATCCAGGCTATGTTGAAATTAGGCCGGGCACAGGGCATTGTAATGGGATTGGCTTTGCAACGCGACATCCCGGTTTTTGAATATGCCCCGCTCAGGGTGAAACAATCAATTACCGGCATGGGACGTGCTGCCAAGGAACAGGTTGCCTATTTCCTGAAAAACATGCTTGTGCTCGACGAATGGCCCCGTGAATTAGATGCTACCGATGCCGTGGCAGTGGCTATATGTCATTATCTCCAGCAAAAAAATCCGCTCACGAAAAGCGGGTATAAAAACTGGAACGACTTTATAAAAAAGAACCCTGACCGCATAAAATAATTTCCCTACAGGACACAAAAATACTGTTCCGGAAGAAACAGTATCCCGTTGTTTTTAATCCGGGATCAGGCTATTTGCCCGGCAATTTTATCTCTTATCTCAACAAATTCTTCCGGGCTTAATTTCAGTTTTTTCGAAAAGTTTAGCAAATCGCCCTCATCCTGCATGGGAATCAAATGAATGTGTGCGTGAGGCACTTCCAAACCGAGTACCAGGACACCCACTTTTACACAGGGAATGGCTTTTTTCAGGCCTTCGGCAACTCGTTTTGCAAACAGTTGAAGCCCGGCATATGTTTCATCGTCAAGGTCGAAAAGGTAGTCAACCTCTTTTTTCGGGATAACCAGTGTGTGCCCTTTTACGACGGGCATAATATCGAGAAATGCAAAATAATTCTCGTCTTCAGCCACCTTATACGAAGGGATTTCGCCATTTACAATCCGTGTAAAGATGCTTCCCATAGCCGCAAGATTTAAAGTGATATATCTACTATTTCAAAAGGAATAGTACCCGAAGGAACCTTTATTTCAACCACATCGCCTACCTTCCTCCCCATCAGTCCCTTGGCAATGGGCGTAGCGATCGAAATCTTTCCGGCTTTCAGGTCTGCTTCATGTTCCGACACGATGGTGTACTGCATGGTCGCATTGTTTTTCATATTTTTAATGGTAACCTTGTTCAGTATCTGAACACAGGATGTGTCGATCTTCGATTCATCGATAATCCGGGCATTGGCTATTTTTTCGCGCAAAACAGCAATTTTTGCTTCCAGCATGCCTTGCGCATCTTTGGCCGCATCGTATTCTGCGTTTTCAGAAATATCACCCTTCTCGATGGCTTCCCCGATTTGCTTCGAGATGGCAGGCCGCTCAACCGTGAGCAGGTGCTCAAGCTCATCTTTCAATTTTTTCAGGCCTTCTTCTGTAATGTATGAAACCTTTCCCATGATTATATTTTTTCAGCTATACCAAAACAAAAAAGAATTCCGGCTTTGCGGAACTCTTTCGAGCAAAATTATATAAAATTTTCGATTTATTTGAACAGTTTTCCTGAAAAAATCTTTTAAATCACTGTCAGTAAAATTGTTCTAATACTTCGTCCTGATAATTTCCGAATAAATAACTGCCTTTTTCAGGGAAAATCCGTTCATCAGATCATGCTTTTTGAGTATATTTTTCTTTTCCCTCTTTTTCTGAATATTCTCCACTGCGTTGATTTCTGACGATCTTTTCCGGATCCGTCTGACCGTTGATTCATGGCTCAGGAAAGGCTGCCGTACCTGTTTTTTCCCTTTCGGCACTACCGGACGGAGAACAGGTCCTGAAGGTATAATTTCCGGGCCCTGATAATTGGCAACCGGTTCTTCATCGAAAAGCGATTCGTTTATCATCTTTTCAAAAAATGAAGGAGGATCTGGCGATTCAGCTTTACCGGCAATACCAGCGGCCTTCTTCTTATTACGGTTCACCGCGCTTATAATTGAAAGGATGATTGCAAGTATTATAAAAATATATTCTTCCATAAAGGATGATTTCTTCGTCTGAATAAAATAATTTTGTAATTCTCCGGTTTAAAGTACTAAAGATATAAAAAAATGGCGGACATATTCAAACATTGTTTTCGGTTGATGATTGTATTGCCGGTATTTGCCTTTTTATTGCCTGTTGCCTGTCAGAAGGACTATGAAGGACGGGTCCCGTATGTACCTGTCAATATCAACGTAGTAGTATCAAGCCACATTGACCTGAATGTTCCTGGCAATTACATTTATTTTCCGAATCATGGTTTTGCAGGGATCATCCTGATGTGCATCGACAATATAAACCACACCTATTATGCTTTTGATGCGGCCTGCACCTACGACATATCGAATAATTGTTCGCTATTGAAAGAAGGGGCTATCGAAGGCGTGATTGCAACCTGTCCTTGCTGTGGTTCAAAATTTAATTTGTTTGGCGGGGGCTATATTTTAAACGGCCCGGCCATTGAGCCTTTGAAACCATATCGCGTTCAGGTGTTGGATGCCGGCGCCCGGCTTCGGATTTACAATTAGCAACAAACGACCGATGTTTAGGAAGGCCTGAATTACGGACAACCAAGATAAAACTTCAGCGCCTCTCTGAAAGAATTTCTGCACTGGGTTGTGTCGATTTTGACCTGGGGCTTTTAGATGCTTGCGGCTAAATCAGTTCAAATACTTTTCGCCCGGTCAGTTCAAATAAAAATACCTTGTTGAATTCGGATTGGAATTTCCAGTTCGACAGCTTGTTGCCAATATTATACGAAACGGGACTGTCGGTAAGGTCTGTAGTAATGATCAGCCATATCTGGTCTGGTTTCTTTCTCCGGTACAGGTACAGTTTCTCTTCTTTTGCGCGAATGGTGTACTCAATATTTTCATACGACGGTTCAGGAGGAATATAGCTTGAATCGCCTCTCGAAAAATGACTGTTTTGTTTATTGAGCCCCGGGCCGTGTAATTTGGTGAGTTCGATACCGGTTGCTATTTTTTGTGAGTTCCGGAGCATAAAATCGGGCGACTCGGTGTTACTGATCTTACCTTTCGGAAAAAGATCGTACTCCTGCCGGAAAAGCTCCAGAATGAGTTTTTCTTCTTCTTTTTGATTGAAATGATTTAACGACTGCGAACCCACTGTTGTTGTTTTTATCCTGACAAAGAAGTCTTTAAAGTTACTCTTAATTGAATAAATTAAAAACTAAATCTGCCAGCCGGCATAAAAAAAGGACAATCGTTACGACTGCCCTCCCCTACTCTCGGGCTTGCCTCTTTAATATCTGTAATGATCAGGTTTGTATGGGCCATCAACCGGAACCCCGATGTAATCGGCCTGTTCCTTTGTAAGCGTAGTCAGTTTTACGCCTAATTGTTCGAGATGCAGACGGGCCACCTCTTCGTCGAGCTTTTTGGGCAAACGGTATACGCCGACTGCATGCTTGTTATTCCACAGCTCGATTTGGGCAAGAGTCTGGTTGGTAAATGAGTTGCTCATTACAAACGACGGGTGTCCGGTAGCGCAACCTAAGTTTACCAAACGTCCTTCAGCCAACAGGAAGATCGCATGTCCGTCTGGATAAATATATTTGTCGACCTGCGGCTTGATGTTTATTTTTTCAATTCCCGCCCATTTTTCGAGTTTCGATACCTGTATTTCATTATCGAAATGCCCTATATTACAAACAATTGCCTGATCTTTCATCGCGGCCATGTGCTCTGCCGTGATAATATCTTTATTCCCGGTGGTAGTTACAAAAATATTTCCTTCCGAAATGGCATCGTCCATGGTTTTTACTTCAAAACCTTCCATAGCCGCCTGAAGCGCACAAATCGGATCGATCTCGGTCACAATTACCCGGGCCCCGTAGCCACGCATTGAGCGGGCACAACCTTTGCCCACATCGCCATACCCGGCAACGACCACTACTTTCCCGGCGATCATCACATCGGTTGCACGTTTAATACCATCGGCCAGAGACTCGCGGCAACCGTACAGGTTGTCGAACTTCGATTTGGTAACCGAATCGTTCACATTGAATGCCGGGAACAACAGCGCCCCTTCTTCCATCATCTGGTACAGGCGGTGAACACCGGTGGTCGTTTCTTCCGACACTCCTTTTATTTCGGGGGCAATACGGCCCCACCGCTGCGGGTCTTCAGCAAGAATCCTCTTCAGCACTTTGTTTAATTCTTTCTCGTCTAAGGCATCTGACTCAACATCAAGTATCGAAGGATTCCTTTCTGCTTTATACCCCAGATGGACCATTAATGTCGCATCGCCGCCATCGTCAACGATCAGGGTCGGGCCTTGTCCATTGCCAAAATCGAGGGCTTGTTCGGTACACCACCAGTACTCTTCCAGGGTTTCTCCTTTCCATGCAAATACCGGTATTCCGGCAGCAGCAATCGCTGCGGCAGCATGGTCCTGTGTGCTGAAAATATTACAGCTGCACCAACGGACTTCCGCACCCAATGCCTTTAACGTTTCAATCAGGACAGCCGTTTGGATAGTCATGTGTAACGACCCCATGATACGGGCCCCAGCCAACGGTTGTGCTTTTTTATATTTTTCGCGGATAGCTATCAGCCCCGGCATTTCCTTTTCTGCAATCTCTATTTCCTTTCTTCCAAAACCAGCCAGCGAAATATCGGCCACTTTGTAAGCAAGTTGCGTTTTTGTAAGTGTACTCATTTACCTGTATATTTTTTTGATGGTGCAAATATACGCATGGGAATGCTTTAGAAACAAATAAAATAACAAATGCCGGAAATAAAATAACAATCATGGGTGTAACTCTTTTAAATGGCACAAACAAAGGCCATGCAAAGGATGAAAAACATATCTGGAATATTCATAGCCGACAATACATAAACCCGGATATAAAAAACAGATAATTCTTCGGAAAAGAAAACAGATTCAGGCAATCTGAATAATCCGGCCCTTCAAATTTTATTTCACCAGATATAGCATATCTCTAATTGTTTCAATATATTTAAGCCCTTGAATGATTGCTAATTTTTGTAGAATGAATGAAAAAACAAAACCACAGATTCTGATTGCTGAAGACGTGGAATCAAACTTCCTGTATCTGAATGCAGTGCTAAGCAAAATCGATGCGAAAATATTTTGGGCAAAAAACGGGACGGAAGCAGTAGAAATTTTTAAAAGCCAACATATCGATTTGATCCTCATGGATTTACAGATGCCGGACATGAATGGATTTGAAGCAACAAAAGCAATAAAAATGATCAATCCCACTATACCTGTTATCGCACAAACTGCGTTTGCCATGGCCGATGACCGTGAAAAAGCAATTCAGTCCGGATGTGATGACTACCTCGCAAAACCGATAAAATCAAACGATTTGCTTTCGGTGGTAAAAAAATACCTGCAGGAATAATAATTCGCCCTTTTTTCTACATTTGTTGCCATCTGAAAAAGGTTTTGTAATTGTTTCAAAAAAAATGCCACTCATCAGTTGTACCTTTGCAATCAATACCGGTTAAAAATGAAGAATCAGTCAGAAAACAACAAACAACTGCTGCTCGACCGCCGTTATTTGCGGATGGCACAAATCTGGGCCGAAAATTCGTATTGTAAAAGGCGTCAGGTTGGGGCTTTACTGGTCAAGGATAAAATGATTATTTCCGACGGGTACAATGGTACCCCGGTCGGATTTGAAAATAACTGCGAAGACGAAGAAAACAAATCGAAACCCTATGTGCTCCATGCCGAGGCCAATGCCATTACCAAGGTGGCCAAATCGAACAACAGCAGCGACGGCGCTACGTTGTACGTCACTTCTTCTCCCTGTCTGGAATGTGCCAAGCTGATCATCCAGGCAGGTATCAAAAGGGTTGTTTTTGCCGATAACTACCGGCTGGAAGACGGGATCAATTTATTAAAAAGGGCCACTATTGAAGTGATCCAGGTTGATCTGGATGAATAAAAAGAGAATGATGAAAAATAAAATGAGCATATACATGCCGGTATTGTTGGCCTTAGCGCTAATTACCGGTATTTTCCTGGGAAACCGGCTAAATACCGGGAACAATCAACGAATTACCGGGTTCAGCAGTGCAAAATCAAACAAACTGGGAGCGATTGTCGACCTGATCGCCAATGCTTATGTTGATTCGGTTTCCAAAGAGCAACTGGTAGAAGGAGCCATTCCCGGACTGTTAAAAAAACTCGATCCACACACGACTTACATTCCTGCCAAAGAGATGCAGGAAGTAACCGAAGAAATGACCGGAAATTTCAGCGGCATTGGGGTACAGTTTTCGCTTCAAAACGACACCGTCATGGTAGTCGATGTGGTCTCGGGCGGCCCTTCTCATAAACTGGGACTTTTACCGGGAGACCGTATCGTTACTGTAAACGACAGCACCATTGCCGGTGTTCAGGTTACCAACGAAAAAGTGATGGGCCTCCTTCGCGGCGAAAAAGGCACTCATGTAAGAGTGGGCATCAAACGCAGAGGAATCGACGAACTAATTGACTATGATATTGTTCGCGGCGATATACCAATTTTCAGCGTCGATGTGAGTTACATGATTGATAATACGACCGGCTACATAAAGGTGAGCCGGTTTGCCGAACGTACCTACGAAGAATTTATGAAGGGCCTTGAAAAATTGAACGAAGAAGGCATGCAAAAAATCATTGTTGACCTTCGCGGAAACCCCGGCGGTTACTTAGGGGCTGTGATCCGCATGGTGAACGAATTTCTGGAGGGAAGCGAACCTATTCTGTATACAGAAGGGAATTCGCAACCCCGGAAGACTTACAATGCATCTGAAAAAGGAAAGCTAACCGACAAAGATATTGTAGTGTTGATCGATGATTTTTCGGCTTCGGCCAGCGAAATTTTTGCCGGGGCTATCCAGGATAACGACCGCGGATGGGTGGTCGGGCGGCGTTCATTCGGCAAAGGGTTGGTGCAGGAACAAATCCCGCTGATGGATGGTTCGGCGCTACGCCTCACGGTGTCGCGTTATTATACGCCCAGTGGGCGGTGCATCCAAAAACCTTATGAAAACGGGACTGACGAATATTACCAGGACATTATGAACCGCATGGTACACGGTGAGTTCCAGGAAGCCGACAGCATCCACATGCCCGACTCGCTCAGTTACAAAACCCTGCACGGTCGCACGGTTTACGGTGGCGGCGGTATCATGCCCGACTATTTTGTCCCGGCTGACACAACCGGTTATTCCGATTATTTTTCCAAATTAGTGCAAAAACGGCTGATATATACCTATGCACTCGATTATGCCGATCAGCATCGGAATGAACTGAAAAAATTCAGCAAAGCGGCTGAACTTGATAAATATCTTTCAGCAAAAAATATTTTAGCTGATTTTGTTGTTTATGCTTCCCGTAACGGTGTACCTAAAGACACTGAAGGACTGGGCATTTCAGGAAAAATAATTGATGTGCAGTTGAGGGCCTACATTGCCCGTAACATTTTGGGCGAGGAAGGTTTTTACCCGATCATCATGCAAATCGACAATGCCTTGCTGAAAGCCCTCGAAGTCGCGAAACAGCCCGCACCAAAATTTATGAAACTGCCTGTAACAAATCGGTGACAAAAGCGTCATAGCGGTTGTACGAAGGTTTAAACCATTATGACCGTAAACGAATACAATCAGTCGGTTGACCAGTTCTCGGACCGTATTTACCGTTTTGTCCTGAAAAACCTCCGGGATGAGGAACGGGCGCGCGATATTGTGCAGGACTGTTACGAAAAACTGTGGCGCAATGTAGGCAATGTAAGTTTCGAGAAAGTAAAACCCTACCTTTTTTCGATGGCCTACCATACCATGATCGACGTCATCCGAAAAGAGCAGCGGATGAGCGTGATGGAAGACCACCAGATACCTGAAGATGTTCATTCCGACCAGTATTCCGACCTGGGTGAAGTACTCGACAAAGCGCTGGCACAGTTGCCCGAGATACAACGGATGGTGGTTCTTTTGCGCGATTACGAAGGATATTCGTATGACGAAATAGCAAAAATTGCTTCCCTCTCCGAGTCCCAAGTAAAAGTATATATTTACCGGGGACGTGTTTTTCTAAAGAATGTGATTGGTAAAATTGAAGTTTTGGTGTAAGATGGAAATCAACAGAAATAACTACGAACTATTTTTCCTCGATTACCTTGACGGAAAATTAGAAGGCGGCGAAATCGACCGTTTCCTCGATTTTATTGAGAAAAACCCCGATTTAAAGGATGAACTGGCCGGTCTCGAAAATATGAAATTATCTGCCAGGGAAACGGGTTTCAGCAATAAAAATTCGCTGTACAGAAACGAAAGCCAGCAACCGGAAGACGAAAATTTTACAACAGTTGCTTACATGGAAGGCGACCTTTCGGAACTGGATGCCAAACTGTTCCTGAAACATTTGGAATTCCATCCCGAACAGGAAAAAGAACTGGAACTACTGATGAAAACCCGCCTGAAGGCCGACGAATCCATTGTGTTTCCGGCAAAAAGGAAATTATATCGTCACGGGCTTTCTATGCAACTGGTTACCTGGGGTATCCGGATTGCGGCAGTCCTGCTGCTGTTTTTTGTTCTCCGGACAGTTTTCAATTCCGGCACACAGGAGGAACAAGTTTCCACTTCCCGTGAACTGGCCCAAACACACGGGCAGCCCATCATGGAAAAGGAGGTTTCCCCAGCCGGAGAACAACAACCTGTTGTAATGGCTGCAGAAAAAAGAAAAATTACTGCTTCAGCTAAAAATGAAACGCCAACTATTTTCAACACCAAGAAAATTTCAGTAAAAACGGAAACAGAAGCAAGGCATACCCTTGTGCCGTTTGAGCCACTCCGCACAATCCAGGCCCGTCTCGACCCGGTACAACAGATTGCGAAAACTGAACTGGCCGTGGCTAAAAAACCATACGAAAAAGAAAATGTTGCGCCGGAATATTATACAGTCGACAGTTATCTGGCGGAGAAAGTCCTGAAAATAAAAACACGGGACAAATCGCTGATTGAATCGGGCTTCGACCTGGCAAGCAATGTGAGCGGAAACCGTTTCCAATACGAAACGGAGGAAGGAAAGATTTCAAAAATTAATTTTGACACCCGCCTGCTGGCGTTCTCAATCCCTGTAAAAAAATAAACATTTGTTGTAACTTTCACAGAGGCCTGCCCGTCAGAGGGAAAACTTTAAACAGAAATGAAATGAAACAAAAAGTACTAATTATCGTGGCGTCAATCGCTGTGTTTTTTAGCCTGAACACACTTTCTGCACAAGAGCCGTCGGAAATTGCGAAAGATGAGAATAAACCCAAGATTACCGGTAAGATTCAAGTTACGATTGACGCCGATGAAGTTAAAAAAGTGAGCGCCGATACGACCAAAATCCGCATGGGAAAGAAAGAGATCATCATCATTGGATCGGGCGACAACACCGATGTGGATGTCCGGAAAATGGAAAGGAAAGAAGAAAAGGAACGTGACCAATTCGACGGTCACTGGGCCGGACTGGATTTGGGGATAAACGGATTCGCCGACGAAAATTACAGTATGTACAACAGCCTCGAATTCATGGAACTGAACCAGCCAAAATCGCTGGAGGTAAACCTGAACTTTGCCGAGTTCAACATTGGTTTGCAAAAAAACAAAAACAATATTGGATTGGTAACCGGAATGGGTATTTCATACAACAACTACAAGTTCGACAACCCCTATACCATCCGCAAAGTGAATGGCATCATTGAGCCACTGGCGCTTTCTTCCGAAGGATATGAAAAATCGAAGCTCACGGTTGCCTGGCTGACAGTCCCGCTGATGCTTGAATTCCAAATCCCGGTAAACGACCGTTCCAACAACCTGTTTGTGGCCGGAGGAATTGTTGGCGGCCTGAATATAGGCTCGCATACAAAAGTAAAATGGGACGACAAAAAGGAAAAAGAAAGGGGCGGGTTTAGCATCAATCCATTTAAATATGCCGCAATTTGTCGGGTCGGATTGAACGACATCAGCCTGTTTGCAACCTACAACCTGACTCCTTTGTTCAAAAACGGGAAAGGCCCTGAACTGACACCCTTTTCTGTCGGCATCAGCTTTATTAACTTCTGATTACGGGTACGGCGGTTTTTAACCGCGAATTTCGGGTGCTGCGATTTCTAATCGCGGATTTAAAACCGGAAGTTAAAAACTTCCGCGCCCGTTTTGATCACCCTTTTCCGCATTTCGTATTAACTTTGCCGAAACAGCCATGAGAAAATACCGGGAACAGAAATCAGTATTTCCGAAACCGGTTGTTTTCGGGCAGTATATAAACCGGATGCGATGAAAAAAACAAGTTTCCTTTTTTTTCTTTTTGTGCTGACGATCCGTGTTTTCCCTCAAACCGATACCATTGGCACAAGCAAGCCAAGCCTGGGAAAACTGTCGGGAATTGTCAATATCCAGGATTTGGTAAAAGAAGGTTTTAACTACTGGGAAGAAGAATTCACGGGGCACTGGCCGGGTATTTCATTTGGGGTAAACGGGTTTACAAAGCACGATTACCGTTTGTATCCGGAAGAACAAGACGGGTTTCTCGACAGTGAACTCCTAAAATCGCATTCCCTGCAGATCAATCTTTTCCAGGTTTCAAAAGGGTTGCAGGCAAACCGGAACACCATCGGGTTGGTTACCGGCCTCGGGATGAATATTCAAAGTAACCACCTCGATAACAATACAACCATCGAACAGGCAGAAAACGGGGTGATTTATCCGAGAACCCTTGTTTTCGAAAGCAACCAGAAATCGAAGCTATCGTCGGTGTACCTGCAGGCGCCACTTTTGCTCGAATTCCAAATTCCGGTAAAACATTACGCCGACCGGCTGTACGTTTCTGCCGGGCTGATTGCCGGGAAACGGCTGAGTACCCATACAAAAATCAAGTACCGGAAAGATGGACAAAAGCAAAAAATGAAAACCCCCGGCAGCTATTCCATTCCTGAGTACAAATGTTCGGCCACGGTACGCATGGGCTATCGCTGGATCAATGTGTTTGCTTCCTGCGATTTGTTCCCACTGTTTGAAAAAGGCAAAGGGCCGGAACTTTATCCGTACACCATTGGAGTTTATTTGTTCCGGTTTTAAAACCAGGAAATCCTTGTTTTCGGTTGCTTTTTTCCTTTATTTTGAGAATATTGAAAACGTAATACTGAAAACATGAGACTTTTACTGATCAGCAATTCCACCATGCCAGGCGAAGCCTATTTAGACTACCCGAAACACGAAATCCAAAAATTTCTGGGCGCCCAACCGGTGACTGCCGTTTTTATTCCGTTTGCAGCGGTTACTTTTTCTTACGATGAATACGAACGAAAAGTGGAAGAGCGGTTCAGCGAAACCGGGCACCACGTGAAAAGCATCCATCGTTTTGCCGACCCGGTAAAAGCAGTTGAAGAAGCCGGAGCCATTGTGGTTGGAGGCGGAAATACCTGGCAACTGGTCCGCAGCATGAGAAACCGTGACCTGATCGGTACTATCCGCAAACGTGTCATGGAAGGGATTCCGTACATCGGATGGAGCGCCGGGGCCAATGTGGCCTGCCCCACCCTGCGCACGACCAACGATATGCCCATTATCGATCCGAAAGGTTTCGATTGCATGAACTTAGTCCCGTTTCAAATTAATCCGCATTATCTCGACAAAAACCCGGAAGGGCATGGCGGCGAAACCCGCGAACAACGGATCGAAGAATTTATAGAAATCAACCCCGACACATACGTGGTTGGACTGCGCGAAGGAACCATGTTGAAATACGAAAACGAGAAATTAGAACTGCTCGGAAAACGGCCTGCCCGGATTTTCAAAAAAGGAAAACCTCCCGTGGAAGCAGAAGCCGGGGACAACCTGGATTTTTTGATGTAAACGTTCGATTAACATTGGACAGATAATTTCCTGTATTTCCCCTGCTGCATGAAAAGTTCCTAATTTTGTAGCCTCAATTTCTCAGTTATGGAATTTCTTACCAACAGTTATTTTGCTTTGTTCCTGATCATTGCCATTGGCTTTTTGATCGGGAGGTTGCAGTTTGCAGGGATATCGCTCGATGTCTCTGCGGTCATCTTTGTGGCGCTGGTTTTTGGCCATTTCGGGGTCATCATCCCCAACGATTTTCAATATCTCGGATTAGTGCTTTTCATTTTTACCATTGGTATTCAGGCCGGCCCCGGGTTTTTTGGCTCGTTCAGGAAAAACGGGCGGGCACTGGCATTGCTTACCATGGCGCTGATCCTTTCCTCCGGACTGATCACTTATGTTTTCTTCCGCTTGTTTGATATCGATAAAAATATTTGCATCGGTTTACTGACCGGCGCCCTCACCAGTACACCCGGTCTGGCTGCCGCCATCGATACCACCGGTTCGCCGCTGGCTTCCATCGGCTACGGGATCGGCTATCCGTTTGGCGTAATCGGGGTAATTTTGTTCGTTAAACTGCTTCCGCGATTTATGAAAACCAACATCCGGCAAGCAGAAGAAGATTACCGGAACGAGCAGGAAGAAGGTTATCCGGAGATTGTCAAAAAGAATTTTGTGGTTGAAAACGAAAATGTGGTTGGAAAGTCAATCGAGCAGCTCCGTTTCCGACAGATGACCAACGCGGTGATTTCGCGTATCATGCACGAGGGGACAGCCGTGACTCCTACTCCGGGCTCGGTCTTGAGCAAAGGCGACATCATTAAAGCGGTAGGGACCGAGAGCGCACTGGAACAGGTAAAACTGCTGATTGGCCCCAAAACAGATTTCGATATTCCACTGAGCAACAAATATGAAGTTTCGTTCATCATGGTAACCAACAAGGACGTGGTGAACAAAACCATTGCCCAGATGAACCTGTTGAATACGTATAATGCCACCATCACCCGAATCCGTCGTTCAGGGATCATCATCTCGCCAACTCCTGATTTTAAATTGCAGTTTGCCGATAAGCTGATGATTGCCGGAAGCAAGGAAAGCCTCGAACAAGTGGCAAAAATTTTTGGCAACGACGACCGGAAACTTTCCGACACCGATTTTCTGCCCATTGCCTTAGGAATTATCATCGGTATTTTTGTCGGGCAGATCGGCCTTAATTTCGGCTCCTTCTATTTTAATCTCGGACTGACCGGCGGTATTTTGTTTACCGCACTAATCTTAGGGCGTATCGGCAAAACCGGCCCCATTATGTGGACCATGACCGGGGCTGCCAACCAGTTGCTACGCCAGCTCGGATTGTTGTTTTTTCTTGCTGCGGTGGGTTCCAGCGCCGGGGCCAATATGGTAGAGACCTTTCAGTCCTATGGGGCCGGGTTGTTTGCTATCGGGGCAGTGATCACCCTCCTCCCCATGATATTTGCTACGATAATCGCACGTATTTTTCTGAAGATGAATTTTCTGTCACTACTGGGAACATTGACCGGCGGTATGACCAGCACGCCCGGTCTGGCTGCCGTCGATTCGATGACCGAAACCAATGCGCCGTCTATTGCTTACGCTACCGTTTACCCGATTGCAATGGTGTTGCTGATCGTGGTTGTACAACTGTTGAGCCTGCTGTAATAATTGCTTAAAAAAGGGAGATAAATTCCGGCTTCGGCAAAACGATATCTTACTCCTGCGCAAAAGAAAGGTATTTCCCGGAAATATAACGTACCGGGTACCATGAAGCAAGAAATCCAATTCCGGCCACCAAAAAGAAAACAATAAAAAGATCGGCGATTTGTAGTTGTACCGGATAGGCCGACATGATGTAAGTGCCGTCGGCACCGGGTAATTTCAGAAATTCCAATTCGGTCTGGAGCCACACCACAATCATCCCCAGGATAATACCTGCCACCGCACCTGAAAGGGAAATCAGCCAGCCTTCAAACAGGAATATCCGCCGGATCAGTTTAGTTTCAGCGCCCATGCTTTGTAAAATGGCCACATCCTGTTTTTTGTCAATGATCAGCATGCTCAGCGAACTCAGGATATTGAACGAAGCAATAACCAGAATAAACCCGAGGATCAACACAATGTACCATTTCTCTGATTGCATCACTTTGAAAATTAATTCATGTTGTGCATATTGGTCTTTCACTTCAAAATCATCGCCAAGAATTGTTTCTATCTGTTTCTGAACCTTCTTCAAACTGGCTGTTTCTTTTAACTGAACCTCTATTGTGCTGACCCGGTTTTCCATCTGGAAAAGCTCGCGGGCAAAACCGAAAGGTACCAATATATATTTTGAGTCTACTTCCTGATGGACAGAAAAAACACCCGACGCAAACAGATAATCATAATTAAAAGCGTCGTTCAGGTTTAACCGTGATATTTTACCTTTTTTCGGTGCATAAAATTTCACCGGATCGGTAAACGTGACACCCAGTGAAAGGTACCATGCAATCCCCTGTCCAACCACTGCAAACCGGTGAGGCGGACGGTTCAAAACAAAATCTCCTTCGGTTACATAGGCCGAATCCAGACCGATGGTACGGTCATAATCATCAGGTACGCCTTTCACGGTGGCCGGATATTCGCGCCCATTGTATACAAGTAACGCATTTTCTTCGATGGTTTCGGTAAACGAGGCCACTTCGGGAAGCTGCTTCACCCGGTCGAACCGATCGTCGGAGGCAAGAAACGACTTCCCCTCTGCCGGGGTAATTTTCAGGTCGGGATCGAACGACGAAAAATTGGTGGCGATCAACAGGCTGATGCCGTTCATTACCGAAAGCACGATTACCAACGCCAGGGTCCCGATACAAACTCCGGCCACAGAAACTCCCGAAATGATGTTGATCACATTGACCGACTTTTTCGAGACTAAGTAACGGCGGGCGATGTAAAATGCGAGTTTCAAATTAGTTAATCATTAGTTAATCGGTTTTATTTAAAGTGGCACCTGTATTTTAATTCGTTAATTCCCTATTTAACCGCTTTTACAATCAAACCGGTCCCGGTTCTGTGTTTTATGGCAACATCGAGATAATTCAGGATAACTGCAAACGGAAATGTCAACAGGTAATAAAACGGAAGGACGATGAAAAACAGTTTGCTTGCGCCCAGCATCAGGATCGGGTATTTCATCGACAATTTCCATGATATCTTTCCCGGTCGGCCATACGAATAACGCGCTTCTACCTGACGGAAACCCGCTGTCAGTAATTTTTCTTCTATTTCCATGATGTTGTAACCGTCGCGCACATGTTCGTCGATAAAACCATGCGACCCTTCTTCCTGTTCATGTCCGTGCGTATCGGAACCACCCTGGTCGGAAGGCGTCGAAATAAGCAACATACCGCCGGGTTTCAGCGACTGGCAAAAGTTCCCGAATACTTTCCGGTCTTCTTCGATGTGTTCCATCACGTCTACCGAAATAATCAGGTCGTATTTTTCTTTTTCTGAATAGCGGGTCAGATCGGCCAGACGAAAATGTACCTTTTCCGACAGACCTGTTTTGCTAAAAAAATCCTTGCAGTCGGCAATTTGTTCTTCTTTAATATCAGCGGCAATGATGGTCGCTCCAGGAAACATTTTCGCCATGCGGTACGCGTATTGCCCAAAGCCCGAACCGGCATCAAAAATTACGGGGGCTGACAACCCCTCGTTTTTCAGACACCGCAGTTCCCTGCGGATGTGCCACGAACGGAGCAACAGCCAATCGAGCAGGCGGTAAAACAATTTCCGGAGAATGGGCCGTCGGTTAAAAACCCGGCCCAACGACCGTTTAATGGGATCGTACTGCATATCAATGTTTTAAAAGGCTGTCGATGTGGTCAATGTAATCAAGGCTGTCATCAATAAAAAACTCCAGGTTAGGGATAACGCGCAACTGTTTGCCTGTCTTTTTCCCTAACTCGAAACGGATTTTGGGGGACAGTTGCCTGATCTCTTTCAACAGTTCATCCGATTTTTCCGAAGGGAAAATGCTGAGATAAGCCCGCGCGATTGATAAATCGCTGGTTACCCGCACGGTGGTCACGCTGATCATTTTGCCGTGGAACAGTTCGCGGGCTGTTTTCTGGAAAATTTCGGCCAGTTCTTTTTGTATGAGCCGCGCTATTTTGTTTTGCCGTGTCGATTCCATGTTTATTGTTTTTCAGGTTTCAAAGGTAATGAACTATACGGAATAAGCGAATTTAAATGCATGCTTCTCCTGCCGGTGCAGTAGCCCTTTAGCCCCTCAGGCACGAACGGAAAATCCCAATCGATTCCTTGTCGTCGGCCATTACCACCAATTTATCGCCGGGCTGAACAATGGTTGCCCCGTCGGGAATAAGGAAACGGTTTTCGCGTTTGATCATCACGATCAGCACATTTTGCGGCAGTTTCATGCTGACAATGGATTTCCCGGCACAGACAAAACCGGGATCAATGGTAATTTCGCCGAGCAGCGACCGTACCTTGTCGGCCAGTTCACGGTCGAGTACGGTTTTTTTGCGGGCCTCAGCCGGGATACTCAGCCGGAGCAGCCGGGCAGCAAAAGGAATGGTCGTCCCCTGGATAAGCACCGATGTGATGGAAATGAAAAAAACCACGTTGAAAATTATTCCCGAATTGGGAAGCCCCAAGGCCAGCGGATAAGTAGCAAACACGATGGGCACAGCCCCCCGGAGCCCGACCCACGACAAGAATACCTTGCTCCGGAAATTGAACCGAAACGGCAAAAGCACCAGAAAGATCGTTACCGGACGGGCAATCACGATCAGGAACACCGAAATCAGCAGCCCGATGCCGATATAGGGCACAACCTGAGAGGGAAAAACCTGTAAGCCGAGGGTGAGGAACAGCACGATTTGCATCAGCCAGGCCCATCCGTCGAAATGCTTGGTGAGGCTCCGCTTGTGAATGAAATCGGTATTTCCGAGGGTGAATGCCGACAAATATACTGCCAGGAAGCCATTCCCCCCGATATAATCGGTAGCCGAGAAGGTGAACAGCATCAGCCCCATCAGCAATACAGAGTATAACCCGTCGACATCGAGTTTTATTTTGTTGATGAGCCACTGCATCAGTTTGCCCATTCCGATACCGACCAGGCCGCCGAAAACCATCTGTTTCAGAAAGAGAGGGATCAGGGAGACCATCGATTGGTCGGGATTGGTAATTAAAAAAAGAAAAACGATGGTCAGGAAATAAGCCATCGGGTCGTTGCTCCCGCTCTCCAGTTCCAGCAGTGGGCGCAGTTTTCCCTTCACTCCGAGCCCTTTCGACCTCAGGATGGAAAACACCGCAGCCGCGTCGGTCGATGAAACAATGGCCCCCAGCAACAAGCCTTCGAGAAAGGTAAATTCAGTGACCAAGTGAACAAATAAACCCACTAAGACACAGGTAACCAGCACCCCTACCGAGGATAACAAAATGCCCGGTAAGATAATCCCGCCGATGTCGCTCCGTTTGGTATCGAGGCCCCCGGAAAAAAGGATGAAACAAAGGGAAAAAGCCCCGATGAACCGGGCCATTCCCGGATTGTCGAAATGGATACCTCCCGGCCCTTCACTGCCGACAAACATACCGATCGCCAAAAACAACAATAAGGCCGGAACACCAAACCGCGATGAAGTTTTGGTAAAAAAAACACTCATTATCAGCAATATCGAACCAATCAACAAAACATTTTCAATCGAAAAACTCATTTATCTCTTTTTAATTTCCTATGCTTTCCGCAATATACTTCATTTTTATTTTTCAGAAAGAAAAAAGGGGGACCAAACTGTATGAAAATTTCGGGTACGGAGATTTGTAATCTCCGGTTGAAACATGCGATTACAAATCGCATCACCCGAAAATCCGTATTTTCGCACCATGGAATTCTTATACGAATATGGTTTGACGGGTTTATTTCTCGCCAGTTTTTTGGCGGCCACAGTTTTGCCCTTCAGTTCCGAAGCATTGCTGAGCTTGCTGATTGCAGGTCATTTCGATACAGCTCCGTGTATTGCGGTGGCAACTTTGGGAAACTGGATGGGCGGCATGAGCAGCTACTATCTGGGATATATAGGCAAATGGGAATGGATTGAAAAATACCTTCGTGTCAGGCGCAAAAAGATTGAACAATGGCACAACCTGATATACAATCGGGGTGCGGTGTTTGCTTTTTTCAGTTGGTTACCGGTACTGGGCGACGTATTTGCCGTCGGGCTGGGCGTGTTGCGCGCCAACTGGAAAATTACCGCCATTGCCATGTTGTCGGGAAAATTTCTCCGTTATCTCGTATGGGGCTGGCTAAGCGGGATGCTCTTCTGAAAATCTTCCCCTCCGTCTTGTTAAATGGGCAAATTCCGTTTTTCAGCCACAACCATCAAATCAAAATTGACCGGCAATACTTACTCTCCCGGCTCCGGATCGAATTTCTCATGAAAATCATTGGATAAGACACGAAATTCTGTACGCCGGTTGATCGCCCGTGCTATTTCCTGTTGTTCGGGCGTCAGCGTATTGATAAACTGTTCTGTCAGTTCGTCGTTACGTTTCAGAAAATCGTATTGCCGGGATAATTCGCGGGTTACTTTTTTCGGCCATGTTTCACCGTAACCTTTGGCAACCAGACGATCGGGGTTAATGCCTTTTTCAACCAGGTAACTAACTACTGATTGGGCTCGTTTCTGCGACAGCTCAAAGTTTGCCGTTTCACTGCCGATGTGGTCGGTATGCGCCATTAGTTCGATGGTAATCGTCGGATTGAGATTGAGCACCTCCACTAAGCTGTCGAGCGCTTGCTTCGATTCGTTGAGCAATTCCCATTTCCCGAATTCGTAGTTAATATTTTCAATTTTAATGGGCGCATCGGTAGGGGTCAGGTACAACTCCACCCTGAAGTTCTTACTGTCTTCCAGCCCGATGGTCGTTTCCCGTACTTTATCGTTCAGGAAACTCTCTTTGTAAGCAGCTATAACATATTCGGTTTCCGGTTTCAGTTTCAGTTGAAACCGGCCCCCCGAAGCACGCATCCGCAGCATGGTGCCATCGGTCCCGATGATGCGGACGGTTGCCCCATCGAGCCGCTGCCCTGTTTCCTTGTTGAAGATTTCACCGTTCGCCTGAAATATTTTAGGAGGCAGGTAAAACGAATAAATATCGTCTTTCCGGGAGCCTTTCCGGTTCGATGAAAACATCCCTTTCACTTCTTCCCCGTCGGCAAAAGTTATCCCGAAATCATCACCCGACGAATTCACCGGTGTTCCCATATTTTCGACCACCCAGGTTGTTTCCCCTTTCTTTTCAGCTTTAAAAATGTCCAATCCGCCCACTCCGGTATGATAGTCGGACGAAAAGTAAAGTGTGCCGTCACGATGAATATACGGAAATGCCTCGTTCCCGGGGGTATTGATCACAGGTCCCAGGTTTTCCGGACGGCCAAAATCTTTTCCCTCTTTTTCAGCCTTCCAGATATCCTTTCCACCAAACCCTCCCGGGCGATCGGAAACAAAATACAGCGTTTGTCCATCTGCCGATAACGACGGGTGGGCGGCAATGAGGCTGTCGCCTGTCAGTTCCAGCTTTACCGGTTCCGACCATTCGCCGCGAGACTGGGTGGAAACATAAATCTCAGCGCCCAGGTCTTCTGTTTTATCGTAGCGGCAGCGGGTAAAATACAACTGGTTGCCGTTTGATGAAAATGATGGGGCACCTTCTTCTTCTCCTGTATTGATGATTATATTTTCGTCGAGCAGCTTAGGAATACTCCATTTTTGTTTCTGAACTTCAAAGTCGGAGATGAACAGATCGGCAAATTTTTCACCGGTAATTGAACTTTTCCGGTTTCCTGTGGCCAAATCCTGTGATGAAGTGAATACCAGTTCGTTGTCTTTCCCTCCCACATAAGCAGGCGAGTAATCGCGGTATTTCGAGTTTAATTCTTTTACAATGTTTACCACATAACGGCTTGGCTTATTGATCCACTCAACGGCTTTTTCGCAGGCTTTCAGCCCGTTTAGCGCCCGTTCGTCGCCGGGCACCGAATCAAGATAAGCCAGGTACCACTCGCGTGCAGACTCAAATTCCTGACCAGCTCTCTGGCAGTCGGCAAAATACAACATGGCTTTATTTTCGGGATACTTACGACGAATGGCATTCCGGTACCAGATGGAAGCATTGGCATATTCGCCCATCGCCTGATAGGTTTGTCCCATGCGGAAAGCCATTTCTGCTTTTTCCATCGTCGTCCCTTTCGTTTTGCGATAGCTTTTGCGGAATTTTTCAATCGCCAGCGAATATTCACCTATTTCGTATGAAGTATTGGCAAGGCGCAGATTTTTTTTAGAGGAACAAGACCAGAAAAAAGAGACCTGAAGGATTAAAAACAAAATGAGTATATGCGGTTTCTTCATCTTCATTGTACAGATTAGGCAGTAAAAGTAACCATTTTTTCAATCGCTATAAAAACGGAAAACAGGAAAGAAAAGTATAAGAGGGAAGCCGATTCCTACCGAATGGCTCATTCTACGTGCGGGATCATGATAAAATGCCTGTGCTGAAACAGGACAAAATCAGATGTGTGCATTCCTATCTGGTCATCATCTTTTTATACGGACGATACCAAACACATTTTCTGCAAATAAAAAACTGATTTTTATTTCACGCCCAGCCTGAAAAAGTTATGTGGTTGTCAGTTTTTCAAGACGGGCATAACCTTCCTGGATACTTCTTGCTAATTTTTCAGTGGCTGCCTTGTAATGCGCTTTTACCAGTTTCGGATTGTCTTTTCCGTCCGGGTGGTTGGCCATATCGCGCACCTGGTTACGAACCGACAATACCTCCCGGATCACCTCAAAAACCTTGTCTTTATCGGCTTTACTGTAAAGGCTTATGTAGCTCAAACAATCGGCGACCAGTTCGGATACCAAATAATCGGCCTCTTTTTTTAATCTTCTGATACTTGCCATAATCTTAATGTATTTCTGCCTCAGGCGGGTACCTGAGTGATTTTGTTTCCAATAAAACAACTTTCAAAGAACCCACTAATATTTCCGTTTCTACTTGTACCGGTACGTTGTTCCGGTCGTCGGTCAGCCACACTTTCATGTATTCGCCTTCATGAAAAAAATCGCCTTCCATCAACCTGACCGATATTTTATGGCAACGGAATTTTCGTCCGTTCCGGGTTTCCACAATTTCAGTCCCAAGATAACGAAAATACAGGTCTTCGATGACATTGTCGACCAACAGCCGGTATGGGATTTTTTGTCCGGTCCTGTATTTTCTGAAATTAAACCCCCGGAAATAATAGGCTGCCGACAATAAATCATGCGTGTTTGTTCCCAGGTCCAGCGTATCGCGGAACAACTTCTGTGCGTGCCTTTTTATCGTTGAATAAGCCAATCCCTTTTCCTGATCAAACACATACTGATGGTGCGACTCTTTCTTTCCATGGTTTATCACTCTCCTGAAATACAACGGACGGGAGGGTTTTCCCAAGGTATACACTTCGAATGTGTCGCGCACTTTATATAGCAGGTCGTACGGCATAAAGGTGTTTCCTTCGGCTTTGAAGTGCCAGCAGTCCTGTCCCTTGTATTCTTTCCGGGTTGTAAAGAATTCTATGTCGCCGCTGTGTACCCAGATGAAATGCCAGTTGTAATACGCTCCGTATTTACCGTATTCACCATCCGAAAAAGGGAAATCAAGTTCCTGTGAAGATGCGGGCAGTCTTGTCAGCAAAGCAAGTAAAAGGAAGGCAGATTTTATCAGATGGCGTTTCATTCCCTTAATTGAGTTGCAGTTGCTTCTTCTTTGTGGCTTCTTCCTCTTTTATCTTGTCTTCATCAATTACTTCCTTACCGTAATTCGGATCAATCTCCGGTTTCCAGTCCTCCCTGAATTCAAAATTACCTTTTATCTTCAGCACTTTCGGGTAGTACATAACCCGTTCGGGCTGAATGCCATCGCCCAGATGGCCGGTGTCCCATTTCCCGTTTTTATTGGCGTCGAAAATCACTTTTACCTTGTACTTTTCCGGTTTCAGATATGGGAACGTGATTTCTCCTTCTTCCAGGACCTGTATCTTTTGCAGCACTTTTTCTTCTTTTGAATTGTCAATCAACTGAATAATGGCCGGACCATTCAATCCTTTCATGTTGAGGACAATGCTCCCGTAATACCGTTCTTCCTGAATGGAAAATTTTTGTTCTACCTTACGACTGGGATGTCCGTAAATATTTCTGGCCGCCGCCGAATCAATGCTGAAAAAGTAATTTTCTTCAGGTTCCCAGGGATAATTGATGAAAAACCGCCTGATCGACATTGAATCGGGTTCCACCGTAATCTTCAGTTTCGTTTTCACCGTGTCGTCCACATGATACAAATGCACCATACTGGTATCGAGATATTGCAAGGGTTCGGGCGCCTGCAGGATGATCTTCTGAAAAATATCGTGCCCTTTCGGCTTTATATTGTGCGAAATTGAAATTTGCGGTATTTCTTCAGTCTCCTTTTTCTTTCTTCGTTGCTTTGGCTCAGCCTGCGGACGCTTATAAACTAAATCCAGCGTATCGTATTTCATGACAATCGCATCCAGGCTGTCTTTCACTTCATATCTTAATTTCATTTTCAGGGTATCCACATTGCTGATCAGCGTATCGGTAATCCAGAAGGTCAGCGAGTCGTGTTTCAGGTTCGATTCTATAAACAGCCAGTTCTCTGTTGGTCCGGGTTCCAGCAGGTCCACTTTAAACGAGTCGGACAACGATTCGGAGAAAACAAATGTACAATAGTTTGGTGCCGGGCGGTTGTATGAATCAAGGTACTGGTCGAAAACTTCTTCTTCGAACAGCAAAAGGTACTGAATCCCCGGATAGTATTCCACTTCGCCATGCACGGCCAACGTATCGCCATTTTCCACAATGGTGTCGTTGCGCACAATGTATTTTGCATCGGGCGTAATCAACGAATCGACAAAAGCAATCAGCTCGCCGGTCTGGTTATAAGTGAGGCTGTTGTCGCCATCGACAATGGCATACAGGCGGTATGTGTCGCGGGCAATGTTGTTGATTTCAAAATAACCTTCCTTGTCGGTTTTCCCGATGTAATCGGGAATGCTGTCGAAAAAGGCAGTGGGGTCGTGCAGGCGGTGCAGCACCACCAGCGCATCTTCAACCGGTTCGAGATCAAACGCATTTTTAACGTACCCTGCTGCCTGCAAGGTATCGATCCCGGGGCCTGTACTGAATGCAAAGCGTAAATCTTCGTAAGGGTTTTTTTCATTATTGTCGGCCACAGCATCTTTAAAATCGAGCGAATAGGTGGTGCTGTCTTTTAACTCTTCCCTGAATTCAACAATTAATGTTTTCCCTTTTGATTTAAAAAGCGGTTTCTTTTTCATGGGCGGCGAAACCACTAATTTCTGGCTCAGGTCGTCGTACACCACGTATTCGTTGAATGTCAGCCGGATGTCAGACCCCTTGTAGTTGGTACCCAGATATTTCGGAACGGTTGACACAAGCACCGGGGAAATGGTGTCTTTCGGCCCCCCGGTCGGCATACCGGTATTGGCGCATGATGCAAAAAAAACCAGGTATCCGAACCAGATAATAATTAGTATGGGAATAATTTGTTTCATAGTTCCGGTAATCTGCACAAACATACAAATTCCTGAAAAGATTGCCTATCTGCCTTTGGTAAATAATCGTACTGCACCTTTTGCAATCCCGGGAATTAGTTAAAAAAGTAATTTCTGGATTAACCCGGCTTCCGGCAAATCCTGAAAATCTTCTATTCTGTGCCGTTTTCCGATTATCATTTCCGGGATTCCGGACGGTAACCCGTCGGTTTTTATTTCCTGAATAATCCCTTTTACCACCATCATTTCAACGGCAATTTCCCCGGACGGGGCCGGAACCTTGTTCCGGAAAACGTATTTGGGGGAGTAGCCGTAAACCCAGTCCCAGCTTGCATATTTCTGGTCTCTAAGCGTACTGATGGCAGCCACGTCATGTTCTGAGAACCGGTATATTTCTTTATCCTGAAAAACGTCCGGTACATCGTCAAAGATAAATTCAGAGAATTCATCAACCGTCATTGGAACTTTTAAAAAATCCGAAATATTAGTTACCGGGCTGCGGTTCGATTGCACTGATTTATCTTCAAAGCGCGATAAATCGACATTCAGCGCATCTTTTAGTTTTGAGAGGTCACTGTTGAACAAGAGAGTTCCGTGATGCAGCACCCGTTTCTTATACACATGTCCGGCATTGCCCGAAATTTTCTTACCATTCACCGCCAGGTCGTTGCGCCCGGTGGGATATGCACCAACGCCCAGTTTTTGCAACGACTTCACGATAGGTTGGGTGAATATTTTGAAATTCACTTCCGAGATTTCTTTTACCCCCCGTATAAATGTAAAATTCACATTTCCCTGATCATGAAAAACCGTGCCTCCGCCTGACAACCTGCGTGCCACATGGATGTGGTTGCCATGCACAAATTCATGGTTGATCTCGGCCAGTGCATTCTGATGTTTGCCTACTACGACAGACCGCTCGCTACGCCAGATGATAAAAAAATCTTCCGTAAAATTTTTCAGCAGATATTCTTCTGCCGCCAGGTTAAACCAGGGATCGAGACTGTTATGTTTCAGGCAAAATGTAATCATGTAGTCAATACAGTGTGTCGGGAAACGGATATTCTACATAGCCGGAGTTTCCGACGTTTTCAAAAGAACAGATTCAGAAAATGGGATCACGATCCCTGCATTTTCATCCCGTCCCTGAAGGATGTACCGGGGTGTGGCCTGATCCATTTCATCCATCGCTTGCTTGCATAGTGTCCCGATTTTTCCGCTTTTGCCCCGGTCCCAGATCAAGCTAAGTTTCATCCCCGGGAACCCTGTCGACATTTCATAATCGCCGTCGCTGTCGCCAGCAGAAAATACAGGATCATATTCTTTACCAAGCCTTTCTTTAATTACGTTACAGATCGCTTCCACTTTGCCCTGTCCGAATGTTTTAACCCACCCGGCTTTGTATTCAGGAAGGATTTTGCCTTTGTCCGTGGTTTCCAGTTCCATGGCAATCACATTCTCCGAAGGCACATTGTAGCCATAGGCGTCCATTCCGGCAAACATTTCCACTACCGGCTTGTAACTTGCCGATACAATAAACACATCAATATGATGCGACCTGAACGTGGAGATCAGGTCCTGCATCTCAGGAATTACCCGCAACCCTGTTCTGTACGCAACCTTCACCACTCCGGCACCGGTTTTCAGGCTGGCAGGCGATTCTACCGTTTGCTTGCCCAGCCGGTTACCAAGTTCGTGCGAAATAGCTTCGCAGGCCATCGCTTTTACTTCTTCCGTCGTATGGCCGGTAAACAAATAAAGCACCCAGGGATAGGCATAATCGTCGCCAATATCGGGAACCGAGCAGTACGCATCATATAAAAAAATGAGCTTTGCAAAAAAGTCGTGGAACTGTGGCGTTTGATGTACCTCTCCCAGGGTTATTGTCCCGTCCGGTGCCAAAAAGTTATCGTGCAAAAAATTATACCCGTTTTTGAGGTCCCGGTTGATATCGGCCAGATATATGCCCTGATACTCCTGTGGGAGCCGGAACAGTCCGTGAATAGTGTCTTTCAGCAATCCGGCGAATTGCTCTTTGGTCATTTTGTACCGAAGATTAACCAACTGGTACCGCATCAATGCTTCTTCCACATCAAAATGGGCGCAGGTCTGGTCCCAGTCAAGAACGGCATACGGAGGTTTTTTTTCGTCATAAAATCTTCCACCGGCGCCATAATCATTGATAAAATTATTCAATACTCCGAAATTTTTTTCCGACCAGTTCAGTCTGTTTAACGGATTGGACTGCACCCGTTCCTTGTCCCGGCAACTACCCGAAAGGAACAACAAGGCCATCAATACGAAGGGTAAAAACCATGTTTTCATTGTTGTAATTATAAAATTCGTATATACGGTTTCTTGTTCGTAAAAAACACGGCCCGGAAATTATAAAAAAAACAGTTAAAAGTAGGAAGGAAGCTAAAAAATCCTGAATATTGTAAAAAAGGGAATAAACTTAAAAGCCTTGCTTATTCATGGAAATACCTGACAGCACATTAATCCTGCGGATTGCCAAAAACGACTACAGCAGTTACAAACATCTGTTTATGCGGTATTACAGCAGGTTGTGTGTTTTTGTATTCCATATAACCTGCGACATGGACATGGCAGAAGATATCGTTCAGGAATTTTACATGAAGCTTTGGACCGACAGGAATAAAATAAAAATTAAAGGAAACGTCCGGAGCTATTTATTTACCTCATGCCGAAATGCAGCGCTAAATTCCATTCGGGATGAAAAGTTGAAAATAAAAAACCTTGAAATGATTGGCAGAGACCAGCTTCCGGAAGAAGAAATAACGGAACAGGAAGATTACCTGAATGCCCTGGAAAGATGTATTGCCCTGCTTCCCGAACGCAGCAAACAAGTACTTCAGATGTTCAAACTGGAAGGTTTTTCACAAAAAGAAATCTCCGAAAAACTCAATATTTCGGTGAAAACCATTAAAAACCAAGTTTGGAAATCGCTTCAGTTTCTCCGTTCCTGCCTGAATACAAAGAACAGTTACCTGTCGATTTTTTTGTGAAACCCGATAGGACCTTTTCCGGTTTTTTGTGTCATACAGGCAAAGAGTACAAAAAATGGAAGGACACAAAAACATCGGTGAAAAACTGATCGATCATTTTTCAGAAACAGAAAATCAGTCAACCCGGCCTGACCGCGAAATCGAAGAATGGCTCAATTCTTCAGCAGAGAACCGGAATGCATACCGCGACTATAAAAAAATGTGGGCAGGGATATCTTTGCTGGCAAAGATGAAACAATTCGAGCCGAAACAAGCGTGGCAAAAAGTCAATAGTCAGTTAACCGATACCCGCAAAACAAACCGGCAACTGCGCCTTTTCCGGTATGCCGTTGCGGGCATGGCAGCATCGATCCTGCTTCTGTTGAGCTTTGCATTTTATATCCACCTGTTTTCTCTTTCATCTGACCAGATACAAGTTGCCACTGCCCGGGGAAGCCGTTCTGAAATGGTCCTGCCCGACGGGACGCGGGTAAAACTAAACGCAGGATCGGCTCTTCAGTACCGTGTTAATAAATTCCGCAAAACACGTGAAATACAATTTCAGGGCGAAGCCTATTTCGAGGTTGCTAAAAACCGTTTCCCCTTTGTCGTCCATAGCAAGCAGGGAATGACACTAAAAGTTCTGGGAACCCGTTTCAACTATTCAGACTATGATGACGGACCGGAAATAAAAACAACCTTAATAGAAGGGAAAGTTGAATTGAACAATGGTCTGGGCAATTCCCTCATCATGGTTCCCGGGCAGATTGTTTCATTCGATAAAAAATCAAAACAAATGGTTTTAGTGAAAGAAAACCCGCTCCACCCATGTGGATGGATGGAAGACAAACTGTATATGGAAAATATGTCGCTTGACGCAATCTGTCTACACCTGGAACGCAGGTATGACGTGAGAATTAGTTTGCATCCTTCAAGCCTTGGCTCAGATACACATTATACCGGGGTCCTTCAGGAAGAAACGATTGCCACAGCCCTTGATGCACTCTGCGAACTGAGCGGTATACAATACGATATTAGCGGTAGAGAGATACAAATAACTAAAAAATAAGAAGATGGGATAACATGAAAAACGGGAAATGTTGCAGCACTTCCCGCCTGTTAAATAAATAACCAATCGAATGCGATTAACATCTGATTGTGATAATTAATTAATAACAAAACAAATTTATGGAAAAATTTTATGAAACGGAGAATCCCCGAATAAGGGTTCTCAGAAAAATGATGCTGGTTATGAAGCTTACTACTTTTTTACTGCTTGTTTTTGCTTTACACCTTTCTGCGTCGGTGTATTCTCAACAGATTAAGTTGTCGATCGACATGCAGGGCAAGACGATTAAGGAGATATTGCAAATCATTGAACAACAAACCAGTTACAGGTTTATTTACGAAAACGAAAAAATCAACCTGGACTCGAGAGTTAACATTCAGGTTAATCAGGAAAGTGTTGAGAACATTTTGGACGAATTGTTTAATGACAAAGAGATTCAATATTCAATTACGGCCAGTAAACTGATCCTGATCAAACCGGGCAGGAATCTCACTGATAGTACTGGTAACCAGCAAGTCCAGAAAGTAACCGGCAAGGTCACCGACTCTTCCGGTGCTCCATTACCTGGGGTTTCAGTCGTCATAAAAGGCACAACCACCGGTACCATCACCGACTTCGATGGGAAATATAATCTTGCCAATGTTCCGGCTGATGCTACACTGGTGTTTTCATTTGTAGGTATGAAAGCACAAGAAATCCCAATGTCGGGAAAATCTTCAATTAATGTTACAATGAAAGAAGAAACGGTTGGCATTGAAGAAGTAGTGGCGATTGGGTATGGAACTGTGAAAAAGAGCGACTTAACAGGCGCAGTTGGCTCTGTTTCCGGTAGCTTGGTTGCCGACAGGCAGGTTACACAACTATCACAGGCATTGCAAGGTGCTATGTCAGGAGTAATGGTAACAAGGAACGGTAATTCTCCAGGATCACCAGCTACAATCAGAATACGGGGTATTACTACTATTGGTACAAGTGCCCCTTTAGTTATTGTTGATGGGGTACCGGTAGATAACATCAATTCGGTTAATTCGAATGATGTTGAAAGCATTTCAGTGTTGAAAGATGCCGCATCTGCATCAATTTATGGATCACGGGCTGCAGCCGGAGTAATACTGATTACAACAAAAAGGGCAAAACCGGAAGAACTTGGATTGGAGTACAATTTTGAGTTTGGAATGGAAAAACCAACTACTTTGGCAGATCATGTCGACGCTGTCAGATATATGCAAATTGCCAATGAATCGGGCTGGAACGATGTAGGAAATAATGCAAACGAATATCCTGTTTATTCTAAAGACCTAATCGAGAATTATTATTCTCTGAATAAATAATCGGCCAAAATCAAATTGTACAGTTTTGAAAATCAAATTGTACAAAAATATAATTTTTGCGACATAAACAACTCAGGCAAATGGATATAACAGGTCTACAAAATTTCATTACTTGATAGTCGAT
>JAVEYG010000036.1:0-42529 GCA_034003625.1 Prolixibacteraceae bacterium
CGAACAAACATAAATCAAAAATACAGAAAGAATTAACACCCAAAATGACACGTAACGCAGGCCTAAGTGCCTCTTATTGTGTTGCTTGTGGTTTTATGGAAAATTGAGCGCGGAAGTCAGGAAGAAATAATGCACAATTTCAGGAATGATCACGCCAATAGTATTGCTCCGGCTGTGTTTTAGGCTGAGTGCAACCGCATTGGGCTGGTAATTTAACCGTTCGGCCAGTTCATTGACCGCTTTGCGGGTGTCTGCACTGATATCCGGATGATTTTTCAACGCCCTTGAAACAGTTGATGCCGAAATACCCAGTTCTCGGGCAATATCTTTTATAGTTACCTGACTGCTCCTCATTTGCTCAGCAATTTTACCACAATATATAAAATTTATTTAAGCCTTTTTAACATATCTGCCCTACATCATAAAAATATCAAGCAGATTGCCTTATGGATACCTACCGGCAACTACCTGTTTTATAACAGTTTTAACGCAAACGAAATCGCAAACGTTTGCAGGTTGGAAGGTGTTAAAAAATCATAAATGTTAATTTGCAATTCCCTATTTTTCGACCGGAATAAATAAAAAACGGAAGAAAAACGGAATTATATCCATGAATTTACATTGATTTCACAAGGAAATCCATGTGTTCTTAGATTGAATTAATTGAACTAATAATTAATGAATTATGAGGATTATTCGAAAAAACCTAAGGTTATTATTAATGGCGCTGTCTCTTGTGCTTGCAAATTATGCACAGGCACAGGTCGTCAACTTATCAGGCAGGATAACCGATCAACTGACCGGCGAAGCGCTGCCCGGAGTGACGATTGTCATTAAAGGGACGACCTCCGGAACAATTTCCGACTTCGATGGAAATTATTCCATCCAGGTTGAAAAAGGTTCAACGATAGTGTTCTCCTATGTGGGCTACCTCCCGCAGGAAATACGAATAGAAAACCAGATTGCTTTAAATGTTTCGATGAAAAGCGACATTGAACAAATTGAAGAAGTAATGGTGGTTGGTTACGGCATTCAGAAAAAAAGAGAAATTACCGGGTCGATCGCGAAAATTGACAGCCGGGATATTGGTGACAAGTTAAGTTCATCGTTCGAATCGGTAATGGCCGGACAAGCCCCGGGGGTCAGTGTGACCACAGGCAGTGGAATGGCCGGAGCCAGTTCGATTGTCCGGGTAAGGGGCGTTGCCTCCATTAACTCGGCAGGCGATCCGCTATATGTGGTCGACGGAATACCCATTACCAATGATATTTTCGGGCTGGGGGGACGTACCGGCGGGATGAACCTGAACCCCCTGTCGTCAATCAATCCCAACGATATTGAATCAATGGAGATTCTGAAAGATGCTTCGGCTACCGGTATTTACGGGTCACGCGGCGCCAACGGGGTAGTTATTATTACCACAAAGAAAGCCAAAGGAAAGGATCTTAAAATTGAATTCAGTACCAAACAAAGCTTTAGTACCCCGACCAAAAAGGTGAACATGACAAATGCCACGGAATGGCTTCAACTGTACCAGGAAGCATGGGAAAACGACGGCAATACCGGAATTCCCGAAGGCCTGCCAGGCGGATTAACCTGGGAACAAGCCCAAAAAACAATACAGACTGGTGGAACGAAGTAACCCGCCTGGGATATAAGCAGGAATACAACCTCGATGTTAACTTCGGAGTTGCCAAAAACCTGATCGCACGATTGGGCGGATCGTTTACAAATAACCAGTCGTACTTAGTTGATAATGAACTCGACCGGATCAATACAAGCATGAACCTGAATTACAGCCCCTCGAAAAAATTTAATGCCTCCCTCTCTTCCACCGTGGCAGAAACATCGACTGCGCTTCCGGGCAATCCCTGGGACGGAGGGCTCGGGGCTGCAATGGGATATGCCCTCCCGATTTACCCGATCTACAATCCTGACGGAACTTTCTTCCGGGGAGGCGGCAATTCGGCTAACCCGGTCATGGTAAACAAACTGCGCGATGAAAGCAACCAGGAAATGAGGACCATTAACAGCCTGGCCATTACCTATTCGCCAGCTGACAGGCTGACTTTCAACCTGACCGGTGCCCTCGATTACATGAATTTCAACAACAAAGGGTTGGAACAAGGGGCCATGCGCTCATCGGGAAAGGATTATAGCTGGGAAAACAACCGGAAGGTTTACAACTGGAATTATAACCTTGTGGCCAATTACGATTTCGGCCTCCAGAACGATCACGACCTGAAGGGGATGATCGGTCATGAGCTGCAGGAATCGCTGACTACCGGTCTGAACCGAAACTGGGACCAAAGCCGTGAAGTGACCGAAAACTCGGAAGAACTGAGAGACGAACGCTGGAGGTTTATCAGCTTTTTTACCCGTTTCAACTATATGTACCGCGACCGTTACATTGCTCAGGCAACTTTACGTACCGATGGATCGTCGCGGTTCGGCGAAAACAATAAATTCGGATATTTTCCCACCTTTGCACTGGGTTGGATCATGAGCGAAGAAGATTTTCTGAAAGACAGCAAATGGTTGTCGTTCCTGAAACTAAAAGCCAGCTACGGGATTACCGGGAACTCAAATATTCCGAATTATGAGCACATTGGCACCTACCGGCTTTCAACCACTTCCAGCCAGGAATACAACGACAGCCCGATCCGATATCCTGAAAAATTTGCCAACCCTGATTTGAAATGGGAAACGACCAAAAGCTATGACCTGGGTTTTGAAGCCCGTTTCCTTGAAGGACGGATTGCGACAGAAATGGCCTATTTTTTCAAGAAGTCGGAAGACGTATTTGTGAATGTAGCCATTACCGCCACTTCAGGTTACGGAAGCCAATGGCAGAATATTGCCACCATCGAGAATGAAGGGCTTGAGTTCAGTATAAAAACAAACAACCTTACCGGTAAATTTAAATGGGATACCCAATTTAATATCTCAACTTTACGTAACGAAGTAACCGACCTGGGGGGACTTACCACTGAGGAAATCGGCGGCGGGACCAACGACACCCGTATCCTGAAAGGGTATCCGGTAGGGACAAACCGGCTGGTCCGTGTTTCACGTATCGATCCGGCCGACGGACGTCCGGTGTACCTTGACAAACAAGGCAATGAAACCAAAACCTACAAATTTGAAGGAGAAGAAGGTTTTGCGGTTGCCGCAGGAAAAGTGGTCCCTGATTTTACAGGCGGTTTTACCAATACATTCCGCTACAAAGGTTTTGAATTAAGCGCTCTCTTTACATTCAGCTATGGCGCACAGATTTACGATTCTTCGGCCAAGAGGCAAATGGGACTGGCTTCCGACTGGAATTTCCGTACCGACATTTTTGATCGCTGGAGAAAACCCGGCGACATTGCCAAATACCCGCGCATGTCGCGCGAAGGCACTACCTACGGAAAAGACGGGGAACAATGGTTCAACTCAACCATGTGGTTATTCGATGGCGATTATCTTCGTCTGAAAAACCTGACACTCACCTACAATATTCCGCAGCAGATGGTAAGAAAGGCAGGTATCTCGTCGATGAGGGTTTTCCTGGTGGGCACCAACCTGCTTACATTCACGAATTATCCGGGAGCCGACCCCGAAGTGGCCCGTGACCACGACGACCCGCGCGACCGCAACATGAGCGCAAACGTGAGTTTCCTCACCCCGCCGCAGGAAAAGATTTTTAGCCTCGGTTTGAATGTTTCATTTTAAAGAACAATGGCAATGAAAAACAGATTTTTTATATTCCTATTTTTGACCGGGATGCTGCTCCCAGGTTGCGAAAGCCTGCTCGAAATTGACCCGGTAGATGAAGGCGTGATCCTCGAATCGGATGCCATTCAGACGAAACAGGACCTTCAGGAATTACTGAATGCCGCGTATGATGTGGTAAACGGTTTCTACGGGGGGCGTTTTCAGCGCACTTCGGAACTGCTCGGCGAGAATGTTGTCCTTCGCGACGGGATTACCGACGAAATGGTGAACATTTACAAACGCTATACAACCGGTTACTTCACCGACAATGAATCGCACGATCAGGCATATATTTGCATTCTCCGCTCAAACCTGATACTGGAGAACTTAGACCGGATTTCAGGATTGAGCACCGCTGATGTTTCTCAGATGGAAGGGGAGGCCAAATTTTTGCGCGGCATTGCCCACTTTGCCGTGGTACGCCTGTTTGCCCAGCCTTATGGTTACACGGCCAACAACGATCATTCGGGCATCGTAATTAAAACCAACAGCAAAGTGGAACTGTTGCCGCGCAACACCGTTGCCGAGGTTTACCAGCAAATTGTAGCTGACCTTACTGATGCAGAGAGCCTTCTTCCGGCACAAAATGACGGGTTCGTATATGCAACCCAATGGGCGGCAAAAGCAGCACTGGCCCAGGTGTACTTCCAGATGCACGATTACGACAAAGCCTTTACCAAAGCTGATGAAGTAATTAAAAGCGGCGCTTTTACCTTTGTTGCCGATTTTAACAACTATTCAGCCAATTCTTCGGAAGCAATTTTCAAACTGGTTTCCAGCGAAACATCCGGCAAACGGGTTGGCAGTGACTTTGGCGTATACCGTTCCGATGGCACTAACATCCCCAACATCCGGGTGGCCCCCGATGTATACAAAAATGTCATCAAGGCCGGAACCGGCGATCTGCGGGCTTCTTCGTGGTACGAGATATTCAATGCCGGAGCCGCCAATGAATATGTGGCCTTCACGAAATTCAACAATGAATTTCCGACCGTGCCCATTTTCCGGTTAACTGAGATTAAACTGTTGCGGGCCGAAGCCGCCATGTTAAAAACATCAGTTGACAAAACTTCTGCTATTCAAGACGTTAACGATATACGTCAAAGAGCATATAACGGATCGTCCAGAAACCTGGCAGGAACGGTTTCCAACGATGCAGTGCTAAATGCTGCACGGACCGAACGCCGGCTCGAACTGATGGGAGAAGGATACAACCTCCACGACCTGAAACGCCGCGGGGCAGCCGGTGAGAACATCACCATCCGGGGTGTAAAATGGGACTATGTGGGACTGGTCATCCAGTTCGGTGCCTCCGAAGTGAACGAGTTATTTGTTGCCAATCCGGAACCTAATTAAAACTGATTGCCATGAAGAAGATACTATCAATAATCGCAATTTCATTCCTCGTTTTTGCATGTATGCCGGATGAAATCCCCCCGATCGGGGAAAAAACCGATTACAAACCCATGCTTGCAGGAACCTGGAACCTGGTAAAATTTGTACAGACCGATGCAGATGCCGAATCGAAAGGGTTTCCGGCCTTTGCAACGACCAAAGACCTGACCCATGTTTTTGACGGTCACCCGTACACCGATTTTTCGATCACATTCAATGCCGACGGAACCTTCACATCCAGCAAGGGTTCGTCGTACATGCAGATGCTGGGTAGCGGAAACTGGTCGCTCGACAACAGCGAATACCCTTCCGCTATTGTCCTGAAAAGCGGTAGCACCACGCAAACTGTCGCACTCGGAAGCCTTGCCGACGTGATCGTGGGCAAACTTCAGCTCAAAGAAGAGCGGAAGCAACCCGATACCGGCAAAGTCAAAATCAAATACAGTTATTCACTCGAAAAAAATTAGTGGATCATGAGAAAGTTAGTTCTTTTAACCATCATTATACTGGCATCGTTGGGGCTGAAGGCGCAAAATGCCGCTCCGAAGTTTACGGTTACGCCCTCCGAGATTGACGCACTGACCGAAAACGTAACCATTGTGTTCGATGTTACCGGAACAGCAGTGGACGGCCTTTCGGAAGTGTATATCTGGTCGTGGGCGACGGGACTGAGCCCCTCGGAAATGCTATTGTGCTACGACGAGGGCAGTCCAAGCTGGGGGAGCATTTCAAAAAATGCTAAACTTGATCCGGTTCCCGGCGATCCGAAGAAATTCATGCTGAAACTTCCGAAAACAGTGACCCGCGCCGGCACCACAGTCACATTCAACAATGTTGCCGAACTGTTTGGCGTAGGCGATACTCCGGGAAGGATTAAGGAATTTGGGTTTTTACTGCGTTCGCAGGACGGAAGCAAACAGACACCCGGCGATATGGCTACTTCAGTGACATTGTTGCCATTGGAATTTGAAGCCTCTTATTTCCGTACTTTCCCGGCCAAAGTATCGAACAAAGATGTGGTAACTGTTTACCTGAACCTGGGCCTGCTCGAACCGGGCGAAGACCAGAAACTGAAAATTGCCGGTAAAATAAAAGCCAGCGTTTCATTACTGACCGCAAACGATACCAAAATACTGACTGCCGGATCTTTGACCACTACCTATACTGCACAGGGCGAACATGCCATTTCCTTCCTGCCCGGAATGCTCGCCGCCTTCCCGCAGGGGACATCTATCGGTAATGTTGCCAAATGCCAGGTTGTATTTTCCGGGGAAGTTTACGGACCGGACGGGACTGCGCAAACTGTGGATACAAAAACTTTTGAGTTTGAATTCCAGGATTATGAATAAAACATGGCAAACAAAAAAATGATTCAATATGAAAAAAATAATTCACTATATCTTGTTCATTGCCATCGCTGCAACACTTCCGTCCTGTATGGACGAAGTCGGGGATTTTACGGTAAACGGGGAAGCCATTACCGGTTTTGAGCTGACCAGCCCCGATAATAACCTGACCATCACAATAAACAAAAGTACGCTCAGCGAAACATATGTTTTTTCATGGGATGAAGCGGCATCAGGATTAGGCAATACAATTCATTATACAATTCTGTTTGACCGTCAGGACGGCGATTTTTCAAGCCCTATCTGGTCGAAAGCATCTGATAATTCAGGTACCGGTACACAAGTCACCTTAAGTTTTGCCGATCTTCAGCAGGTTTATACGGCAGCAGGAGGAAGCGGAACCATAACGGTGAAATGGAATGTAAAGGCTGAAAATGGTTCTCCAAACATTAAAATGGGACAAGTAGCCAATACGGTCAAACTTATTGTCAGCGCTGCCGGGATCAGTAATTTTACGCTGGTCAGCCCGCTCGACAAAAGCATCCTTCAATTCGACGGAGCAAAAGAGAACGATATCTTTACTTTCGACTGGAACAATGCGGCAGTAACTTCGGGCACAGTCAAGTATAAATTTTATCTTGATGAAGCCGGAGGCGATTTCTCAAGCCCTTTGCTGACGCTTGATTCGGATACGGAAGGAACTGTCAGCCAGGTATCGCGGACCCATGCCCAATGGAAAGCCCTGCTCGAACAAAATAATATTGAGGAAGGGGCTTACAAGTGGACGGTGAAAGCCATTGGCACTGATTTGGAATGGATGAAAGAAGTGTTCGATGTTTTCATTGAATTCGTCAACTGGAGAAAACCGATCTTCATTGTGGGTGACGGGACTTCCGTTGGATGGGATATAGGCAATGCACTGGAGATGAACTTTATCGCTCCAAACATCTGGTCTGGTGTATATGAATTGAAAGCCGGAAAAGAGTTCAAATTTTTCCCTGAAAAGGGAAGCTGGGACAACGGTATCGGAACCGACCGGTTTAGTAACTTTATAGGCTGTACAGGTATGAGTTACGGAAACATTAAAAACGATGGGCCTGTGGACGGGAATTATCTCGTAATTGTTGATCTGAATACAAAAACAGTCACTGTTTCCGACAGCCCGAAAATACTGGGCGGGTCGGTGGCCGCCGACTGGAATCCGGCCAATGCTGTTCCCATGCAGTACATCGGCAATGGAACATTCGACACCTATCAGTATATTACGGTGGATGGCTGGGGCTTCAAACTGGTCCCGCAAAACAGTGGCTGGGACGGAGACCTCGGAGCCAGCAAAACACAAACAGGTTATCTTGCACAAACTGACGAAGACAATCTGACGGTTGCTACTGACGGGTTTTACCGGGTGCGTGTCAACATGAACGACTTCTCGTATTCGGTTACTCAAACAACCTGGGGAATCATCGGTTCGGCTACACCGGGCGGATGGGGCGACGACACCAATATGACCCTGGTCAGTGCCACCAAAGGAGAATACAAATGGACGGCAAATATTACCCTGACAGACGGAGAGATTAAGTTCCGCGCCAATGACGGATGGGATATTAACTTCGGCGATGACGGGGCAAATGGTTCGCTGGAATACAACGGGTCCAATATTTCGGTGACTGCCGGTAATTATCATATCGAACTGATCCTGAACTCGGCAACCGGGTTTACATATAAAATCACAGCAAATTAACCTTATAAAGTGATCCTGAAGGGTTGTCCGGGTGAACCGGACAACCCTTTTTCTCAAAATTAAGGCCATGAAGATGCGTTTCCTTTCTATATTATCTTTTATTCTCTTTTTCGAAACAGGGATTGCCCAGATAACCACAGATCCTGTCTTCCCGGTCGCATCGCAAAAGGTGGTCCTCACGTTCGATTCGTCGAAAGAAAGCAGGCTGGGACTTTTCTCTGGCGAGCTGTATGCCCACACCGGGGTAATTATCGAGGGAAAAACCGATTGGCAACATGTGATCGGAAATTGGAACAATAATACTGTTCAGCCAAAGTTGACAAATAAAGGCGGAGGTATCTACGAACTGGATATTTCGCCCGATATCAATTCGTTTTACAATATTGCAGCGAATGAAAAAATTACCAAACTGGCTTTTGTGTTCCGCTCGTCCGACGGATCAAAACAAACCCACGACCTGTTTGTGAATGTTTATCAGGAAGGAGTGGTTATTAAAATATCTGCCCCCGGTGACCATTCAATACTGGGCAAAGATGAAACAACCACCATTTCGGCCACCGCTTCTTCCGAAGGGACTATTTCATTGTTAATAGGAGACAACCAGATAGCGCAAGCCTCAGGAAAAGAAATCACGGCCAGTCATACCTTTACAGAAAGCGGCTATCAATGGATCATTGCAAAAATTGTTTCCGGAGCTCATATCCGTTACGATTCGGTTTCGGTGTACATTCGGGAAAATACAGTTTCTCTGGCTAAACCTGCCGGATACAAAAAGGGCATCAATTACCTTTCAGACAATTCGGTTGCTCTTGTGTTGTGGGCGCCCGAAAAAGAATTTGTTTATGCAATTGGCAGTTTTAACGACTGGAAACTGGGCGAAGCCTGTCAGATGAAAAAAGATGGCAATTATTTCTGGCTTGAGATAAATGGCCTGACAAAAGGGCAACAATATCCCTTTCAGTATTACATCGACGGAAAAATTAAAATTGCCGATCCCTATTGTGAGCAGGTGTCCGACCCTTGGAACGACAGTTCCATTTCAGCAATAACCTATCCGGGGTTAATCCCTTATCCTGAAGGAAAAACAGAAGGTATTGCATCGGTGCTGCAAACCGGACAAACTCCGCATTCATGGGAAATAACCAATTTTCAGGTTCCCGACAAAAGGAAACTGGTGATTTACGAACTACTGGTCCGCGATTTTACCAGCGGACACAGCTACAAGGCTGTACGCGAAAAACTCGATTATTTAGAAGACCTGAATATCAACGTATTGGAGCTTATGCCTGTAAACGAATTTGAGAATAATTCAAGCTGGGGCTACAATCCGTCGTTCTATTTTGCCCCCGAAAAATATTATGGCCCGAAAAACGAACTCAAAAAATTGGTCGACGAATGCCATAAACGCGGCATCGCCGTAGTAATCGACATGGTACTGAACCATAGTTACGGACAAAGCCCTCTGGTGAAAATGTACTGGGACGAAACCCACAATCGTCCGGCAGCCAACAACCCGTGGTATAATCCGCAGAGCAACTTTCAGAACCCCGATGCACAATGGGGCTACGATTTCAATCATGAAAGCGAGTATACCCGCCAGTTGATCGATAGCATCAACAGCTTCTGGATAAGTGAGTACAAGGTCGACGGGTTTCGCTTCGATTTTACCAAAGGGTTCTCGAATACCCCGTATGCCCCATCAAGCTGGGGAAGCAATTACGATGCACCGCGCATTGCCAACCTGAAACGGATGGCCGGTGAAATATGGAAACGCAAAGCAGATGCAATCATTATCTTCGAGCATCTGGCCGATAACTCAGAAGAAAAAGAACTGGCCAATTACGGAATTTTGCTGTGGGGCAACATGAACGGCAACTATTCGGAAGCAGCGATGGGATATCATGACAACAATAAATCAGAACTAAAAGATGCACTGTATACAGTGAAAGGATGGAATGCCCCTAACCTGGTTGCCTACATGGAAAGCCACGACGAGGAACGGCTAATGTATAAAAACCTTCAACACGGGAATACGCTTGGAAATTATAATATCAAACAATTGCCCATTGCACTGGACCGGATCGGGCTGAACTCGGTATTTTTCATTCCCCTGCCCGGACCAAAAATGATCTGGCAGTTTGGCGAGCTGGGTTACGACTATTCCATCAACTCCAATGGTGGCAGGTTGAGCGAGAAACCCGTCCGATGGGATTATGCAGAAGAAAGAGACCGTACAGACCTGTTTCGGGTGATGTCCCAACTAAATTATCTGAAACAGACTTACGACGAATTTTCAGCTCCGGTCATTCAATACAATCTTACCAGCGAAATAAAAACCTGGCAGATGGGCGCCAACGGGAATTTTGTGGTTGCCGTCGGAAATTTTGGCCTCGTCCCGATGAATACTTCCATCGCATTTCCGAAAACAGGGCTATGGTACGATTATTTCGGGCGAAACAATTTCAATGTCGCAACGTCTTCTTTTGCCCTCAGTTTACAGCCTGGCGAATACAAACTGTTCAGCAGCCGCGAATTGGATGTCCCACATGTTTCGACATTTGTACAAAAAATCCCGTTCCCCCTCACGAAAATAAAGCTGTTCCCCAATCCCTGCGACCGTGAATTACATGTAATATCCGAAAAGATCATCTCCCATTTTCAGATTGTAAACATGGATGGAAAGGTAATTTTAACAGGATCAGTAAACGAAAAAGAGACAAAAATCAATACCGGCAGTTTATCCCCCGGATTTTATTTTCTTCACATATCGGGCAAAAGCAACGGAACATTAATATTTATAAAAAAGTGAAAAAGGCCATTTGTCCTGCCATAAAATAAATTTTCTTCTCTGCAAGTGGCTGATTATCTTAAAAAACATACAAAAAGGAGGTAACCTTTTACATGTTTTTCGTATTAAGTAATGTATTAAAACCATAGAGAGATGAAGAGGGAGATGATTTTGATGATGTGGATTTTTGCATCTTTTCAATTGGTTTTCGGACAGACGGAGGTAAGAAAACCGACTGTCGAAATATTTATAAATGGAAAGATGTACCAGAACGGCAGTGAGATTACCGTTCAGAAAGGGCAAATGCTTGAAGTTAAAGTATTGCAAAAAGGAGGCCGGCGCGATTTTGTAAACTACCCCGACAATTACCTGAAAATAACCCCCGATGTACAAGTCCTGAGCAGGGGGACCAACCGTCTTTTATATACAGAAAAAGGAGTCAGTTCAGAATGGAAACTGATTAGCGAAAACGCCCTTTTTTCTTCCGACAACCATCTTGCCGTGAAGAAAAGTGCATCTGCATCCAATCAGGCGGTGGTCCATGTCGGTGTTGATGATTTTTCCAGGACATATCTGAAGGTAAATGTCAATACAATTTGGCAGCTTACTACCGGGGAGGAGCAAAAATTAGAACGAAACAGCAGTGAAGCGTTTATTTATCTGAATGTTGCAGGTGCAAGCAATACGTGGTATGTATCAAAAAATATTCGGGCGCAGGGGACAAAGGACGAGGGAATAACCCGGCGCTTAGACATGATACAAAACAATTTCGATACCATTGAATACCACCTGACCCATTTAAATTATACCCTGGTGCAAAAAGATATCCGCGACCTGCAGATCAGCATCAATTCCCTGAACGGTCATCTGCAACAGATGAAAACAGCCAATCCTGCTTTTAATACTGAAATTCATTTTGTAGGATTGCCCAGCGATCGTCCGATTTCTGATCTTGAAATTTTCGAAAAACTGCAATCGGAATGGACCCGGTTGAATACATTCATTTTACAGCAGGCACCGGCTATTACGGAAACACCACCCAATGTAGAAAAGATGAAAGCAGCTGTCCGGAAATACCTTGACTGGCAATACACCCTTCCTGATAACTGGTTAATTGTAATGGGCATTTATTTACCTCAGGTGAATACGGATAATATTATCGTCCCCTCCACATTGCAATCATTGGTAGAGGAGAATCAGAATTATTCTTCTTCCGGGGATCAGATGAATGCCTTTTTACGTCAGCGAATGCAAAGTATCGAATCCGAGACACAGCAGATATCACAACTAAAGAATAAACTTCAGGCTGTCAAATTATTCGACGGCATGCTTCGCAGTTATATCTCGTCGATTAACTGGGCAGAATGGGAAAACAACAGGGATTTTGGTTTTGCTTACGTCAAATAGGGAAAGGGGCCTTCTGTATTTTAAGGCTTTGGGACCATCTTTCTATTTCAGGATCAATTTGTTGGTCAGAAGGACCTGCGTTCCGAAAAATATTCGTAAACCGTACAGCCTATCAGCATCAGTAAGAACAAAAACACAGAATTTTCAACCGGCATCATCCACACGCGGATGTTAATCACTTGTTCCTGGTGATATTCAATGACCAGGTTCCAGCTTAGCATTCCGTTCAGCAAAAAATAAGGGACAAGCAACACTATGTATGTCAGGAAGAAATGCGTTATATGAGATTGAAATTGCTTTCGGAAAATCGTATAACCTAAGTATACGGCAGTGAAAAGGGAAACCGAGAAGGTGTATGCCTGATTGCGGTACAGATATGCAGCAACAGCTAATCCGGCCACCATAAGCAATCCAACAGCAGTAAAAACAGTGCCAAGATCAAGAGTGCCAAAACGGGTTTTCACCATTTCGTAGACTACCCACCCGGCAAGTGGAAATACAAGGTAAAACAACCATTGTTCCAGCGGCAATCCCTTGTAAAAAATTCCCATGGTAAAATTTGTATGGTAATTCCAGACTCCCATTTGAGTAAACCGGATGTCCCATAACAAAAACATAATCCCGGAGATTAAAACGGAAGGGATACCGTACCTCAGTTTTTTCTTCAACCCGTATTTCTCACAAAAAATACAAAAAGAGGATGCGATACATATCAGGGCCAGAAACGCCAGAAAAATATAATTCTTCATTTGCTAATTTTCGAACTAAGCTGAAACTCAGGAATGACTATACCATGAACTTTTATAGCGGGTAATAAATATTGGTAACCCATTTTCCCGGGTCAGGTTCAGTTGCCGGATCGGTAAGGTACACTTCAACCGGTCCGCCGGTGACGAGAAAACTATGCCCGGCAATCCATTTCTGAAGGATGGCATGGGTGGTTTCGAGTGTTTCGTAGTTACCCACATGAATGGCAAAAGCATATTTTCCGGCAACCCGTTTCCCACAGATTACTTCTGTTGCCGGGTCAAAAGCCTGACTGACCGGAAGGCCACACTCGATCTCCATTTCTCCTTCGTTCATCGAATGGTAAATTGTAAACGGCATATCGACTACCTGAATCCCGTTTTTCTGAAGGAATAAACTTATTTTTGAATACATCGTTCCCATCTCATTCCCGATGTCTTCCCATTTTACCGTTTTCTTTATTCCGGCGTAAACGATTTCCGGCAAATCTACAATTTCCACTACAGGACGTTGTTCTTCGATGATCGATTTACTGAGCGAATCAAGATTACTGAGCCCTTTTTCAAAATCGGCCCCTATCATCTGATCAAACATCAAGCCCATCCAGCGGGCCAACGGATTATTCCCCAAATGGCTTTCAAAGGCCCAGGTAACAGATGTTTTGCTGCTGTCTTCACGAAACAGGAAATACCCGCCGGCAAGGCCTCCCTGCATAAAATCCATACTGACAACGATAGAATCGTAAGCAAGTGACCGGGTAATGTAAAGTTTTCCGTTACCTACCTGTCTGTTGTCACTGCTCCAGTGGTAACCGGCACCTTGCCCGACCCCTCCGTTGATGTATTTTACCTCCATGCCGGGATCAATCTGGTTCCACGGGGCCCATTTGTTCCAGCAGTACAGATCGTTTACCTGGTTAAAAATAACCCGTGCAGGGGCATTGATGGTTGCAGTCCGTTCAATATGTATTTTTTCAGGAAGTAAAAAAGATGCCGCCCACAAAACCAATACGGCGCCAATAAATACCAGTAATGTTTTCCAAATGGTCTTCATATTTGTTTGTTAAATAATTGAATTGTTTTGTCCTCATTGAAAATAAATATACGAATAAGATTGGCAAAAGCAAACAGGTGCTTGAGGCTCTTCTTTTTTAACCCTGATTATTTGCTTATGCCCCCTTTGCTGTCAGAACGGCAATTTCTCCAGATCAACATTTCCACCACTAAGAATGATGCCTGCTTTTTTGCCTTTCACATTCACTTTGTTCTCGAGAAGGGCAGCCAGCGGAACAGCTGACGACGGTTCAATAATAATCTTCATCCGTTCCCAGACTATTCGCATGGCGGCAATGATATTTTCTTCGGAAACGGTCACCACCTGATCGACATTATTCAGAATGACCCGAAACGTCAGGCTGCCAAGTGAAGTAAGCAGGCCGTCGGCAATAGACCGGGGAGCAACTGACGGAACAAGTGTTTTTGAATAAAACGACCGGAATGCATCGTCGGCGCCCGCCGGTTCGGTTGCAATTATCCTGGCATTGGGCAACAGGTATTTGGTGCTGAGGGCGGTTCCACTCAGCAGGCCACCGCCGCCCACCGGACAAAGCACAATGTCGAACGGACCGGCATCTTCAATCAGTTCTTTGGCTGCGGTCCCCTGTCCACAAATTACATTGAAATAGTTGTATGGATGAATCTCGGGTGCCCCTGTCTCTGCCGCTACCTGTCGCAGAGTCGATTCACGGGCCTCGAGAGTGGGTTTGCAATACGTGATCCGGGCACCATAACCTGCTACGGCTTTCTTTTTTATCTGCGGCGCATTTTCGGGCATTACAATGTAAGCGGTAATCCCGCGCATCTGTGCAGCCAGCGCCAGGGCAGCCGCATGGTTTCCCGACGAATGGGTACACACGCCATTTCCTGCTTCGCTTTCAGAAAGTGAAAAAACCGAGTTGCAAGCACCCCTGAATTTAAAAGCTCCAACTTTCTGGAAATTTTCGCATTTAAAAAACAGTTCGGCCCCCACTATCCGGTTGATGCTTTCCGAGGTCAGAACAGGTGTCCGGTGAATAAAAGGGGCAATCAGCCGGTGGGCATTTTCAATATCGGCAAATTGCGGAACCTGCATGATTATTCAAGAATTAGCTGAAAGTTTTTGATACTCAGAAACTGTCCGAAGGTAAAAAAAGCCCGGTCAATTTTGCGCAAGGCAATCCCATTGAGGGTTTCAATAAACGGAAGATAATCCTCGAAATAAAATTGCTGTTTGCTTTTCTCGGATATCGTGTCGCTGATTTTCCGGTGTTCCCGCGCATGGATATAGTTGAAACAGCGATGGATATTCTGGTCGTAAATCGGGTATTTCTGTGGCTTGATAATATGTAACAGGAATATTTTCCAAACAAATGATAACTCTTCAAACTCCAGGAGAAATGCACTGACATCAATTTTTTGCGTTTTCTTCAACTGATTGATTATATCGATTTTTGCTATTATTTTTTTATTCAGCGACATCAGTTTTGCCCCACTCAACGGCATCCCGTTTTTCCATTCATACAACCCGGTTATATCCTTCTCTGTAAATTGCGGCTGATCTATTTTGGCATACAATTCCTCTTTCGGATAATTATAAAATTTACTCCAGAAGTTGATGAACTGGGGCAGAGATGTTTGTTCACTTTGCAGAATTGGAAGATTCAGGTTCATGAATGACTTTTTGTGTAAAGTAAATCGAATTTTTCCAGATATAGAGCGACACTACCGGTAATTTTTCAAAAACATAATATGCCTGTACAACTGGCTGACGGCATATCTGCTATTTGTTTTTCTTCAACAATTCTTCCTGCATTTTAAAATCGGTACGAAAAAATGATCTTTCCGACAATCGTTTCATCTTCCGTATCCCGTAATACCACATGAAAACAACAAACGGAACAAACAACAGAAGAAAAAACGGGTTCCCCGACATCAGTATAAAATCATAGATGCCATGTAAGAGTACAGGATACAAAAAAGCTGCGCCAATTAATTTTTTCCTGAACTGGGGGTAGAATCTGGCCAGCCCAACATAAAACCCCATAGTTACTCCGAACAGGAAATGGGCAGGTACTGCAGTAATGGCCCGCACCAATCCGGTTTCGGGTCCATAGTCGAGCACGTACATCACATTTTCAACAGCGGCAAAACCCATTGATACGAACACGGCGTAAACGATACCATCGAATTTTTCGTTGAAACCGACATGTTTCCAGACCAGCAGGTACAGAAAAAGTAATTTGAAGAACTCCTCGGTAACAGCTGCCACGATGAACGAATGCCAAAATACGGCAAAAGTTCCGTAAAAAAAATCCAGGAAACCGGAAAGGAAGGATTCAACCAGGATGATGGGCAAAACACTGGCGCCTCCCACGGCAAAGGCGGCAACCAGGAGTTTCACCGGTTCTTTTTCGTACCGGTCGCGAAAATACATGAACAGCAAAAAAGCTGCTACCGGGGCGAGGGCCAAAATCAGCAGGTTCATTCAGCGGATGTTAAATTTTCCGTATCAGTTCCTTCAGTATCAGGGTCATGTTCGGCTCGGCCTTCATAGCGATTGCCTGCACTTCATCGTGCGAAATTTCCACGATCTGCCCGGGTACACCACTGTCGGTGATAATCGAAATACCAAATACAGTCATTCCCATGTGCCGGGCTACAATCACCTCCGGCACAGTTGACATGCCCACTGCGTCGGCGCCCAACAGCCGGAACATTTTGTATTCGGCAGGAGTTTCGTAAGTAGGCCCGGGAACGCCCACGTACACACCCTCTTTTACCTGAATGTTGTTCTGAAGGGCAATCAGTTTGGCACGTCCGCGTAATAGTTCGTCATACGTTTTGCTCATGTCGGGAAAACGGGGACCCAGCTCGTCTATATTCTTTCCCCGTAACGGATGTTCGGGAAACATGTTGATGTGGTCGCAGATAATCATGATGTCGCCTACTTTATAATCGGGGTTCAACCCGCCGCTGGCATTCGACACAAACAGATTGGGAATTCCCAGCATTCTCAGTACCCTGACAGGAAATGTTACTTCTTTCATTGAATACCCTTCGTAAAAATGGAAACGGCCCTGAAGGGCGATTACATTCTTGCCGGCCAGTTTTCCAATAATCAGTTTTCCGGAATGCCCGTCGACAGTGGGAACCGGGAAATGGGGAATGCCGGCGAACGGGATTGTTTGCTCAATTTCAATTTCACTTACCAATCCGCCTAATCCCGATCCCAGAATGATGGCGGCGCTAACGGGGGCGCTGATTCTTTCTTTTATAAAGTTCGCGGTTGCTTTTATTTTCTCTAACATAGTCGAGTATTTTCTTGTCAAAACTTTTTCCCTCACTGTCGAGGAATTTCACTTTTATGGGGATGTAAAACAAATTCATTTTTAATGTATCCGGAATACCGGACGTTTTTTTCAGGCGGGTTGCGTCTTTTTCGGTCGTCACAATGATCTTGTCCGCGACAGGCATTGTCCCGAAAACTTCTTCTATCTTCCGGATATCGTTTTCAGTGAACGCATGGTGATCGGCAAAGCGAATTTCTTCGACATGCTCGGCCAGTGATGACAGATACGTCTTCAGGGGATCAGGATTGGCTATCCCGGTAACCATCAGCGCTGCCGGAAAAATTGAACCGGCGGGTTGTTGTGGATTTGTATTTTCAGGAAAAACAGGAGCGGGAGAACCATAATCCATTGTTGTAAAATACAGGCTTTGGTATGGCCTTATATTCACATTTTTCATAATGATGCGCCGGGTAATGGGTTTTACCTCCTTCGGGCATTTGGTATAAATAATGATTCCGGCCCTGCGTATGTGTGTTTCCCTTTCACGCAAGCGCCCAAGCGGAAGCAGACGGTCTTCGGAGACCGGACGGTTGGCGTCGACCAGCAGAATATTGATACCGGGAGTAACGCTACGGTGCTGAAAAGCATCATCGAGCAAAATTACATCCGGTTGTTTTTCTTCATTCAGACGAATAATCTCTTCAATGCCATGTACCCTTTTTTCATCGACATACACTCCTGTCTCAGGAAATTTATTTTTTATCTGCAATGGCTCATCACCCGATTCTTCTGCTGTTGAACCAACTGTTACCTCGCGAAAGCCTTTTGTTTTGCGTTTGTACCCCCTGCTCAAAACCACCACGTTGAATTCGTTTTTCAACAAAGTAACCAGGTACTCAATATGCGGGGTTTTTCCGGTACCGCCAACCGTAATATTGCCTACTGAAATAACAGGAATGTCAAATTCTGTTGATTCCAGTATTTTCAGATCGTACATGCGGTTTCGGAAATACATTCCAATTCCGTAGAAGAAAGACATGAAATATAACAGCAATTTCAGCATTTATTTCTTTTTAAACAGAATTACTAAATTAGGAATTATGGTTCAAATAAGCAGCCATTTTATGTACAAAAGGCGAAACCGGGGTAAATTGTTTTCAATAAAAGATGAATGCAATAGAAAAAGGGGCTAAAATCAAGCCCCTTTAAATAATTGGTACAGGTTAGTTTCCGTCAAAAGTTTTAACGGATCATTGCGCAGCACGAAAAATCTTCGTGCTACTACTTCAAAAAATGCGTTATTGTTTCTTTTCTGCTGTCAAATCCATGAGCCCTTCAGGAGAATTCACCTTGCCGGTAATTTTACCGCCAACCAATTTGCCTGAAAAAGTTACCGGGTTCGATTCTATTTCAACTCCAAACGAAATAGTTTCTTTCTCAATCTTTACATTTTTGGCTTTTAATTCTGTCCCGTTCATGAATTTTATGGTCACTGTGGCTTTTCCGTCCGTTTCCCCGAGAATCAGCTTTCCGGCACTGTATTCGTACGGTGCAGCGGGTACTTTATATTCCCAGATACCTTTCGGATTTTCTGTTGCTGAAGCGGCTGCTTGGTTCACCGTCAATGTTGCACAAAAGGCAACCAAAAAAAACATCATCAACTTTCTCATTTTTCTGAATTTTTAATCTTGTTTTTAATTGAATTCTGACTTTCAGACATTTATTGGCCTATTGAAAATCACAAAACAAAGATCATATTTCAAAATGAACCATCAAAATGAAAGGGACGAAAGGGCGTATTTTGGGGCGAATGGCAACCGGTAATCTTCAGGATTTGGCGAACAAACGAAATCCGGGGTAAAAATTCCGCGATACGGGAATAAATTTTTCAAGTCCCGATAATTTCACCCGGCATTGCGATTTCCCGTAGTCCACAAATTCGATTTTTTGCAGGTTGACCATGAACGAACGGTGACAACGCTTAAACGACGAGTTTTCAAATTGTTTTTCAATGTTTTTCATCGAATTCCGCAAAATCTGTTTTTCCGGCTTACTGCCGTTCATATAATATACGAACACATAGTTATCGGCCGACTCCAGATAAAGGATCTGATCCGCAGTAACCGAAAAACGAACCACTCCTTTTTCATCCGGAAAATCGATTAAATCGGTAATCCCGAAACCTGTTTTCCCGGCTTCCTGCTGCAACTGGTTCATTCTTGTTTTCTGAATAATTTGGGAGAGAAATAAAAGAACCAGCGAATACGGGATGACAATGCCCAGTAACGTGTATTTAAAACTGTCGGGAATATCTTTCAGAAAACGGGTTATACTGATGTCCCAACTCGATTGGTAAAAGATGAAAAATGCCGCCATCAGAAATAATTCGCCGGTACCCCAAAGGATAAAGGTCCAAACCCGGAAATGCCGGAGGCCGAATAAGTTCCGCGCTCCAAACTGAGAAAACAATAAAACCATACCACCAATAATTCCAAAACCGGAAAGCCGCATAAATTCTTCGAAACCCGAATCCTTATTCCACCGGTTAATATTGAAAGGAATAAACACATTGATAAAAAAAACACCAAATGCGAAGCTGAAAAGAATGAGAATCCAGCGATGACGCGGACGATCGAGAAAAGGAAAAGGTTTATTTAGAAATTCCCGGATATTCATTTTGAAGCTCGATTTCGTGCTCCTAAAATACAAATTCAGCAGCAATCCGGAAAAACAGAAACCGGATAATTGTACCGGAGACTATCGTTCCAGTTTCAGATTGTCGGCGGCATACACCAGTTGTTCGTACCATTCGCTGCCGTACCGGCGAATCAGCGGTTCGCGAAGGAATTTGTATAACGGTAGTTTTTCTCTGGCGCCACATTCACGGCCAGGCTTGCAAATATCGAGTTTTTGGTAGTTTACCGCATCGAAGTGCCGGTATTCGTTGATCCGGATGGGGAAAAGGTGGCAGGAAAGCGGCTTGCGAAAAGTAATTTCTCCGTTGAAATATGCTTTCTCGATGGCACATTTCAGGATGCCTTTTTCGTCGGTAAACGTGTAGGCGCACTGGCGGTTACCAACCAGCGGGGTTACCAAATCGCCGTCGGAATCGATCACCGAGAAGCCTTGCTTTTCAACTTCTTTTTTGTGGTCCTCCGGAATGTATTTCTCAAATACAGGGTAGTTCTGCTCAATTTCGATAGCTTCCTCATCGGTCAGCGGCGCACCGGAATCACCCTCAACACAACAAGCTCCCTTGCATTTCAGAAGGTCACATAAAAAATGTTTTTCCAATATGTCGAGGCTGACAATAGCGCGTCCGATTTCGAGCATGGTATAATGTTTTTGTCATTCTGAGCAGAGCGAAGAATCTGTCCTTTTTTCTTGAGATTCTTCGCTCTGCTCAGAATGACAATTTATTGATGTGTATTATTTTTCAATCAAAATTTTTCCAGTCATTTCAGCCGGGATTTCCAATCCCATCAATGTTAAAAGCGTTGGCGCAACATCGGCCAAAACGCCGTTGCTGATTTTTGCATTTTTGTTATCGCTCACGTAAATGCACGGAACCGGGTTCAGCGAGTGTGCCGTATTGGGCGAACCATCTTCGTTCACTGCATTGTCGGCGTTCCCATGGTCGGCAATAATCAGTACTTCGTAACCATTGGCACGGGCAGCTTCCACCACTTCTTTTGCACACTGGTCAACCGCACTGATAGCTTTGTAGATGGCTTCGTAAACGCCGGTGTGACCAACCATGTCACCATTGGCAAAGTTCAGGCAAACAAAGTCGACTTCCCCTTTTTTCAGTTCAGCAACAATGGCATCTTTCACCAATGGAGCCGACATTTCAGGTTGAAAATCGTAAGTCGGTACTTTTGGCGACTGAATCAGGATACGGCTTTCTCCCGGAAATTCTTCTTCGCGGCCACCGCTGAAAAAGAAAGTCACGTGCGCATATTTTTCAGTTTCGGCAATACGGATTTGTTTCAGGCCTGCTTTCGAAACAATTTCGCCCATCGTATTGGTTGGATTTTCCTTGTCGAAAATCACATTGATGCCTTTGAAATCGGCCTTGTAATTGGTCATGGTGTACCATTTCAGGTTCATGGTGTGCATGCCAAATTCGGGAAGGTCCTTTTGCGTAAAGGCAATGGTCGTTTGGCGCAAACGGTCGGTACGGAAGTTGAAACAGATCACAACATCGCCTTCTTCAATGGTTGCCAGCGGCTGTCCGTTTTTGTCAACCATCACGATGGGTTTCAGAAATTCGTCGGTAATGCCTGCATCGTACGACGCTTTCACCGTTGCCAACAGGTCAGTCGATTTCTCGCCGATGCCGTGAGTGTACATATCGTAGGCCAGTTTCAGACGGTCGTAATTTTTGTCGCGGTCCATTCCGTAATAACGTCCGATGATGGAAGCAAATTTACCGTTGGTAGGTTTCAGCGCTTCGAGGTCGGCTTCAAGGAACCCGTAGCCCGAACGCGGGTCAGTATCACGGCCATCGGTCAGCCCATGGACAAATACTTTTTCAAGTCCCATGTCGGTTGCAATCTGGCAAAGCGCCACCATGTGCGAACTCAGCGCATGAACCCCGCCGGGGCCGATCAGTCCGATCAGATGAACTTTTTTATTGTTTTCTTTTGCGTAGGTATATGCTTCAACAATTTTCGGGTTGCTCCATATTGTTTTCTCACGGATGGCCTTGGTAATTTTCACCATATCCTGGTAAAGTACGCGGCCTGCACCAATATTCAGGTGGCCAACTTCCGAGTTGCCCATTTGTCCGTCGGGCAAACCCACGTTTTCGCCGCAGGTCAGCAGTTGCGAATTCGGATATTCTTTCATCAGCGAATCCATGAACGGAGTGGGCGCCGTTGCAATCACATCGCGTTCCGAACCGTCGCCGATTCCCCATCCGTCGAGGATCATTAATATTGCTTTTTTCGTGTCTGCCATAAGGTATGTAGTATTAGATTTTTTACTTAACCGGACACAAAAGTATCCTTTTTTTCAGAATGAACAGAAATACGGATTATTGCCAACTCTCAGATTTAAAAAATAATTGATGTGTCTTGACTTTTTGTCTGTAATTCATACATTTATTAAAAAATAAATCAAGATGGAGAACAAGTCTTTTAGTTGGCTCTACAATATAGGAGCATTCCTTGTTTTGACAAGCGCTATTTTTAAAATTCAACATTGGCCATATAGCCAAATATTGTTCATTGTAGGCTTTTTTGCCGGTATTTTCGGTTTTGAAATGGAAATACGAAGGTTAAAAAAGAAAATAAAAGAATTGGAAGCAGATCAAAAATAATTATCCACTTGTCGCAATTTATTATCTTTGCCACAAATACATTTCTAAACTCACTGGATGTTTGTGTAATTTTTACTGTCCGCATTTTTATTTTACTCATTGCTGAAAACTCAATTTAGCAGCGGGCAGTAGTTGTATTTCCTTTATTTTTTTCATTTAAAATTTAAAACACAATTCATCATGACACAAGAAGAATTATTCTATTCTATTTTCGAAAATATCCCCCGCCAGGGGCCCGGAACCAAAGCATCAACATTAAAAGCTTTTTCAGCTATAAAAACATTGCCACAGGATGCACAGATTCTGGATATTGGCTGCGGAAAGGGGGTGCAAACATTTGACCTGGCTGAAATTATAAACAGGGATCCGATCTTTCGAAAAGATCGGATCCCTGTTCCCAACATAACAATTACAGCCATAGACAACCATCCGTTTTTTATTGAATTTCTGAATACAAAAGCAACAAAGCTCGGATTGAACAATCGGGTAAAAGGCATGGAAGGAGACATGAATAACCTGCCTTTTGCAGAAAACCAGTTCAATTTGATTTGGGCAGAAGGGTCAATTTTTATCACAGGTTTTGAAAACGGATTGAAAAACTGGGCGAAATTTCTGAAATACGACGGCTATATGGTCGTGTCTGAAGCGGCCTGGTTTCACAACAATCCGCCGGACGAAATCAAAGAATTCTGGAATGCGGTCTATCCCGACATTATAAGCATGGAAGAGCAACAGAAATTAATTGAAACCTGTGGCTACCGAATTATCGATTCGTTTCAGCTTCCTAAAGAAGGTTGGCTGGATGAATATTACGCATTTATGGAGCCACTGCTTGAAAGTGCCCGGAATGAATACGGCAATGAACCGGAATTGGCGGGATTACTGAATGTCCTGCAAACCGAAATCGACATGTATAAAAAGTATGGCGATTATTACGGGTATGCTTTTTATGTGATGAAGAAAAAATAAGTAGGCATTAGGGATCCGATCTTTTCGAAAGATCGGATCCCTCCAACCAGATACACGAAGGAATTTAAATCTGTACATAATCATACTTCACGACAATCTCAAATGTGTATTTTGCCAACGAATTGCATTATTAATCTGAACCAATACTTCATTGGCATAAGCCCGTAGTTTTAGATCAACTCCATTTGATAATTCGAATAAATAATCCATTGTTCTATTTGAAAGGATACGTGTTATGCAAGCATTCCATGCATCCTCTTTCTGAAACTGTTCAGGTAATGAACGAAAAAAATTCTCTGTACTATTTTTATCAAGCTGAGAAAACAGGCATTCTGCCCGCCAACCTACACGAATTCCCCGTCCTGCCAGTGAATTAAAAAGCATTTGAAACGTTCCGGAATATTCTTTACATCTCGATACCAAAGCAATCATCGTTTCATCGCCGTAATATACAGCAGATTGTAACACAAAAACATATTCATCCGGCTGTAAATTTGAAGAAAAAGCATGCCATGCTAATTGTGTAAATGTTGAACGAGGAATATAATATTGTTTTCCAGTCTCATTCCATATTTGGTATTCTTTTTCAAACAATGTTACAGAGGGCTTAGATTCAACCGTTTGTTGCCTGTAATATTCATGAAAACTTTGCCCTGTTGCATACAGGTAACACAGATTCAGTTTTCGAAGTTGATATCCAGCCACAGTATCCTTGTAATGAATGATTTTACGAAGAAATGTCTCAGATATTTCTATTCTACTACCCGATTTAATCTGTGTTTTTCCAAAGCTATTTATTGCGTTTACCATAGGACGATATGCCTCTGCGTATGAGGAGAACCGTAATTTTTCTTCAAGTCCACTGTCTTCTTTATACTTTTCAAAAAGCTTTGTCCTAAGTTCTTCAACTTGCTTGTTCGTTAAAAGTTGGGTTCCTGTTTCATTATACCACATATTGATAAAAGTGAATTATTACACATAAAAAAGAACACATTTGGGAACAGTTTTAGGAATACATCTCCAAAAATTAACCTCCACATTTGTATTGATGTAAAAATAAGAAATTGTAACAGGAAAACCATCAGGTCCGGCCAGGCATAATAGTGAAACGAAACCAAGCATGTCCCTCTTTCTGAGGTAATTTTTAGGATGAGGGCATGTTTTTTGAAAGACTGTTAGCTTTACACAAATTAAGTTTATTATCTTTGACAAAGATGATAAAAATAAAATCCTTTAGTTGAAGGATTTTTATATAAATATTGAGTGTTGAGCTGGTTCCTGCTGTAAAAACCGACCAATTTTTTAAGCATGATAGGAAAAGCTAAATACGCACGAAATGCGTGGTTACGGCTTCACTATTATGCGGGTACCTTGGTCGGGCCTTACAGCGGTGGAGGATGTGGCCACGCTGTTTTTTTAAAGCTCACCGGCACATCTTTCCTGTCCGCAATTCACTCCAAACATTACTAACAATTAAAATTGAATTACTATGGAAAGGAAAGAGACAAAACATCAGGTAATTAAACATTACAATGACAAGACGGAGGTCTGGGAAAAAAATTCTGCAGGATGCACTAAGGAAGAAAACCATCGCACTTATCATCACAAATCCGGAATTGTGACTGATCATAATGGGAAAATTGTAGGTAACACAAAATCAGGTGGCTCTCATAGTGGCTCTTCCGGGATCAGTAGCTCTGGTGGTTGTTTTCTAACAACTGCCTGTACAGTGGCAATGGGGTTGCCCGATGATTGCAGGGAACTAACTGTGCTGAGAAATTTTCGGGACAAGGTTCTTTGTGAAACGGAACAAGGAAAGGTAATGATTGCCGAATATTACCGGGTTGCCCCGTTAATTGTAACCGCCATCGAAAAAGATTCCCTAAAAAGCCAATTTATTTGGACAGACATTTATGGCCGGATTAACCAGATTACAAACCTGGTTGAGATGAGGCTTGCCGATAATGCCATCCAGGAATATGCAACTCTTGTCCGGGAACTGGAAGCTCAATACTTATCGAGTACAGATTGACGAAACAGTCTAAAAAACCATTTATAGCTAATAATTAAATTTACATCCATGAAAAGAAAATTATTTGCCTCTCCAAAAGTTACTTTAAAAGTGTATCGAATGATTGTCATTACCCTGATCTTCTTTGCCCTGGGTTTGCCTGCCAGTGCGCAGTTTATGGACGAATTAAGTAACCCGAAGGTTACAATCAACTTAACACATCCTCCCATCCTTGGTTTAAAAATTAACAAAATCGCTTTTGCTCCGGCAACCGGTGAATGCTCTGATCAGATCATTGATGCTGTAATCACTGATTTTGTTTCCAACGGGATCGAAGTAATTGACCGGAATAATCTGGAGACAGTACTTGCAGAGCATAACCTGACATTAAGCGGATATGTGGATAAAACAAGCGCGGCTGCCATTGGTAAAATTATCGGGCCTTCAGCCCTTGTATTTATTAAAGTTCAGCGATGCGCCGTCCAGCAAGACAGGCTCACGGATAAAGAAACAAAAACCAATTACCAGACGAACCAGAAATATCAGGTAACAGCCTATTATTCCAGAACTCGCACATTTCTGAAGGCTTCGGTACAAACAGTCGATCTGGCTACCGGACGTATCTTTGCAGCGCAGTCATTGGATTATTCTCCCGCCCTGAGTAACAAATCTTATGAGGGCTATCCTGAAGCCCCTGCAGCGTTCGATGTGCAGGAAAGAGCTTTTCAGTTGCTTGTTACCGATGTTCACCGGATGTTCCTTCCGTGGAAAGAACAAACTGTGTTATACTATTATGACGACAAAGAAGGCAATTTAAAACAGGCATTTCAGGCCTTGAAAGCAGGCGACCTGGACCAGGCTTTTAATCTTTCCCAGCAGAACCTTGAAACATGTAAAGCAACATCCGGCATCAAAGATAAAACGCTTGCACATGCCAATTACAACATGGGAATGTCGTACATGATCCGCAATGAACATGATAAAGCGTTGGAATGTTTCCGTGAAGCAGCAAGGCTTAGACCGGGAGATATTGTGTCTAATGCCATTGCGGATTGCCAGAAAGCAAAGGATTTAATGTCGGCCATGCAACAAATTGAAGAAAAGGCTTCGTTTGAAGCTGAAAAAATTCAGGCAGAGGCAGAAAAAGCAATACAGGCAGAAGAGATCAACACATTGACCAATGCGGATATTATTGAACTATGTCAGAAAAAACTTCCTAATTCACTGATTATCCAGAAAATCAAAAACTCTAAATGTCAATTCGATACATCAACCGATGCCCTTGTTGTACTCACTAATTCGGGTGTTACAGAAGAAGTAGTTATGGTAATGATAGAGAAAAGCAACTGATTAATACAATAGTGATATGATTACAAACAATTTGCTTTTTAAGGTAACCGCCATAGTATGCGGTTGCCTTCTTCTTGTTTGTTCCTGTTCAAAAAATGACGACCCGATAAACGAACAAGATCCGGGAAGTTCCGGGGATGACGGGGAAACAGTGTATATCGCCGGATATGAAGGTAATGTTGCAAAGTATTGGAAAAACGGTGTGGCAACCAGTTTGACCGATGGAACAAAAAATGCCCATGCAATAGACATTTCCGTTTCAGGGAATGATATTTATGTAGCCGGAACAGAAGGAAAAGTAGCCAAATACTGGAAAAACGGGAAAGTCTCTGTTTTAGGCAATTTAGCAAAAGAAGAATATGCATTTTCCATGTATGTTTCCGGCAACGATGTTTATGTTGCAGGAATGGACGATTCTTCTAATGGCAGTATTCCCAAATATTGGAAAAATGGCATAGCTGTTGAATTAGCAAAATCAGGTATGGCTGAAGATATTTTTGTTTCTGGTGGCGATGTTTATGTGGCAGGTGATGAAGATGATGCTGTATATTGGAAAAATGGGCATGTGGTCAATCTGGCAAATGGAGAAAAGGCTAGAGCCATTTTTATTTCCGGAAATGATGTATATGTCGCAGGAGAAGAGGATATCAAAAATGAAAATGGATATTACACTTATTATACAAACATTGTAAAATATTGGAAGAACGGGAATGCCGTGAACTTAACCGATGGGAAAATGGAAGCTTGGGCAACCGATATTTTTATTTCAGGCGACGATGTATATGTTTCAGGTTGTGAAGCTACAACAAAAACCAGTTATGGTTCCGGCGATAAGTATCAGGCCAAATACTGGAAAAATGGGAAAGAAGTTCTTTTAACTGACAGAGAAACAGAGTCTTTTGCGTATAAAATCTATATTTCCGGTAACGATGTCTATGTAGTTGGAGAAGAACTTCATGCAACAACAGGAAAATACGTGGCCAAATGCTGGAAGAACGGAACAGCTATTGCCCTGACCGACGGAACACAACATGCAACTGCATATTCTATAGTTGTTAAATAACATAGAAATATCAGTTTTTATTTATTGAACCACTTGAAAACTATTACTCTCAGGAGGTTCATAAAATTAATGTTCAACGCTAATTATGAAGTAAATATGATTTCAAATAATTTGTTTTTGAAGACAGCCGCCATACTGGGCGGTTGCCTTTTTCTCGTTTGTTCCTGTTCAAAAGGTGACGACCCGGCAAACGAAGGCAATTCATCAAATTCTGATAACAAAGAAGAAACTGTTTATATAACAGGGATGGATAATAAAGAAACAGTGGCTAAATACTGGAAAAACGGTACAGCAGTTAATCTTACAGACGGGAATGATTATGCTTGGGCTAAAGGCATTTATATTTCCGGTAACGATGTCTATATAGCAGGATTTGAAGGTAAAATAGCTAAATACTGGAAAAATGGGAACGCTGTTATTTTAAGTGATTTGACAAAAGACACAGATGCAAGTTCAATATTTGTGTCAGGAAAAGATATTTATGTTGCAGGACGGGAAGAGTCTGATAATAAAAACGGTTATAATTTTATTGCAAAATATTGGAAAAATGGCATTGCTGTTAATCTGACAGATGGAAACAAATATGCAGAAGCGAACTCTGTTTATGTGGTTGGCAATGATGTTTATGTGGCAGGTAGCGAAGACAGTACTGCCAAATACTGGAAAAATGGCAAAGAAATGGCTTTAGCCGGAGGAGAAACAGCAACAGATATATGTGTTTCGGAGGGTAACGTGTATGTTGCAGTGGAAGAACGAATTGGGAATAGTGATATATGTATTGCCAAATACTGGAAAAACGGACAAGTTTTTGCATTGACTGATGGGACAAAAGACGCAGAAGTACATTCTGTTTATGTTTCCGGGAATGATGTTTATGTTGCAGGAGGTGAATCTACATCAAGCAATAGTTATTATAAATATGTTGCCAAATACTGGAAAAATGGACAGGAAGTAATATTAACAGACGGAGGAAACGATGCTATGGCTATGGATATATGGGTCTCAAAAAATAATGTATATGTGGTAGGATATGAAAACAGCATGACAACAGGAAAAGCTGTTGCCAAATACTGGAAAAACGGAACAGCTACTTCTTTATCTGATGGAACAAAAAATGCAAGCGCGCACTCAATATTCATTAAATAAACCAGACATAGAATATTTATTAAATCAGTCCAAGCCGGGCGGCATGTTGCACGGCTTCAGTAGTATTGCTCACCGATAGTTTTTCGAGGATGCGCTGGCGGTGGGTGTTTACCGTGTTCACCGAGATAAACAACTGGTCGGCAATTTGCTTGCTGATCAGTCCCTGTGCCAGCAATTGCAGGATTTCCTGCTCGCGCAGGCTCAGGTTCGTTTCCATATTTTCTTTTGGAAAATTGTAAAACTCACCGGTTTTTAAATTCACCAGCCGGTAGTGGCACAAATCTTTAATATTCTGGTCAGGCGACAAATCGAGTATGCTCAGCGACAACCAGACATTATCATCGGCATCCAGTTCCAGCAATTTATGCTGCTCGATCACCCGCAAATACGAGCCGTCTTTCCCCCGGGTACGGTAATCCATCACCATTTTGTAATGTCCCATATTCGGACGGTCTTCTTTTTTTACTTTTAGTATCAGGCTGAAAAACTGAGACGACACCCGGTTCAAATGTTCCAGATCTTCGGGGTGCATCCGGCTGTCGATGTAGGCATGGCCGGGTTTCCCGGCTTCTTTCAAATCCCACCCAAGCATATCCTCAAAAGTCGACGACAAGTAGACATGCTCCATTTTTGCCAGATCGAAAATCGAAATGGCGCTGTTGTGCACCGATTTGATCGACTCCAGAAATTCAATGTGCCGGTCAAGGATTGTATAATCAAGTTTGTCAGAATCAAATTCCTGCATATACCAGGGACGTTCTTCCTGCGTTTTACTCATAATACTGATTTTTCAGTATTGTCAAAAATAGTCCTTCAACTGATCTTTGGCAAAACAATTATTTGAAAACAATTAAACGATGATCAGAAAACTTTTATTGGCTGAAGCATTGTTATTTTATTTTACAGCGATAGCTTTTGCGCAGAACCCCGGACAGGTAATCAAAGGAAAAGTAACCGATGTGGTTACGGAAATGCCTCTCCCCGGGGCAACCGTTGTTATTCAGGACAGTTCTCCGCAAATCGGCACCATCACAGACGAAAATGGCGATTTTCGTCTGTGGAACATCAAACCGGGCAGGTACAACATCATGGTAAGTTTTATCGGGTACGAAAATTATCTTTTTCGTGAAATTCTGGTCGGTTCCGGAAAAGAAGTCATCCTGAATGCCGGATTAAAAGAATTGACCGAGCAACTGGATGAAGTGAAAATCGTGGCCCGCACTTCAAAAGAGAAGCCCATCAATGCGATGGCAACCATCAGCGCCCGGCAGTTGAGCGTGGAAGAGGCCAACCGTTATGCAGGCGGGTACGATGATCCGGCGCGACTGGCCGGTTCGTTTGCCGGGGTGGCTTCCGAAATTGGCAACAACGGAATCATCATCCGGGGAAATTCGCCCCGCAACGTACTTTGGAAAATGGAAGGCGTTGAAATTTCGAACCCCACCCATTTTGCCAATGTAATTGCTTTCGGGGCAGGTGGCATCACTGCGCTTTCGAGCCAGATGCTGGCTAATTCCGACTTTTTTACGGGCGCTTTTCCGGCAGAATACGGGAACGCACTTTCCGGCGTGTTCGACATCCGCATGCGTACCGGAAACAAAGACCGGCACGAACACACGTTCCAGGCCGGAATTATTGGTATCGATTTTGCTTCAGAGGGACCTCTCGTGAAAGATGGTAATGCTTCGTATCTTTTTAATTACCGGTATTCAACGTACAGTTTGCTGGGTTCATTAATTCCTGAAGAAGCCGGGAAAATTGGCTACCAGGATTTTTCTTTCAAACTGAATTTCCCGACGAAAAATACCGGGACATTTTCGCTGTGGGGCATCGGCGCCATTGATTCACAAAAACGCGACCCGTTTACCAACCCGGACGAATGGGAAAAACCATCAGACAAGGAAGGCTACAAACTCAATTTGTCGACCGGGGCGCTTGGGCTGAGCCACAAACTGCTTTTCGGTACAAAAACGTATTTGCACACCACCCTTGCCATGTCGGGAAACGGTATTAAAACGGAATATGACGAATTAGATGAAAACCTGCAATTACACGACTGCGAACGGGTGAACAACAACACCTGGAAATATACGCTGACCAGTTCGCTGAACCACAAATTCGGTCCGAAACACAACAACAAAACCGGATTCATTTATAACATGCATTATTACAATGTAGACAACCGCGAGGCAGAAGTTTTAGGCGGTCCGTTGTTTGTGTATGCCAATGAAACCGGGAACACATCAACTATTCAGGCTTTTTCGCAGTCGAATATTCAAATGAGCAATAAACTGGAATTGAACCTCGGCCTGCATACCCACTTTTTCGGATTAACCGATGAACTGAGCATCGAACCGAGGCTGGGAATGAAGTGGCAACTGAATTCCAATCAATCGGTTGGTCTGGCCTACGGGCTGAACAGCCGCCTCGAAATGATCGGGTTTTACCTTGCCCGGCAGGAAACCGAAAACGGGATGATTCAGCCAAACCGGAACCTGGAACTTACCAAAGCACACCATTTCGGACTGGCTTATGACCTGAACATCAACAAAAACACCCGCCTAAAAGTGGAACCGTATTATCAGTATTTATTCGATGTGCCGGTGGTTCCAAACAGTTATTTTTCGCTTCAAAATCTCGAGCTGGACTGGTTTTTCAACGAAACACTGATAAACGACGGAACGGGAACTAACATCGGGATTGACTTCACCCTAGAGCGTTTCCTGAATAAAGGTTTTTATTACCTGGCAACGGCATCTTTTTTCGATTCAAAATACAAAGGCGGCGACGGAATTGAACGGAACAGTTTGTACAACAAGAATTTCATCGTCAACCTGCTGGCCGGAAAAGAATGGAATGTTGGCAAAAACGATGCAAACATTCTGGGCATCAACGGGCGGTTGAGCATTCTGGGCGGCGACCGCTATATCCCGGTTCTGGAAGATGAATCGCTGGCTACGGGCAAAATAATTTACGATTACAACCGTGCCTACGAACCACGCGAGGATGTGGCAAAAGTGCTTTCATTCAGTGTTTCGTATCGGAAAAACAAACCAAAATATGCCAGCATCTGGTCGTTTCATTTGCTGAATGCGCTCGGACAAGATGAATTTCGCGGATACGAATTTGACCTGAAAACCGACGCACTGAAAAAACAATATGATTTGATCGTGGTGCCTAATATCAGCTATAAGATAGAGTTTTAATATTCGATGTTCCGTCACACAGCAGGATTTGAACTCTGTTTTTTTCCATGGCATTTAATTATTCAGTAGATGAGTATCATTGTACCCCCCGGAGCTGTTTGTTCCGTTTGTTTTTATCTGCCTGTTCTGAAAATGAAGGGACCAGGGTGCCAGGGTGCCTCTTAAATATGAGCCACCTTAACCCTTCAAAACATGGATAATTGTATCTTTGGGGTCAGAAATGAGTATCCGGGTTGAACATATCACCAAACTGTACGGCGCACAAAAGGCTGTCGACGACATCAGTTTCTCTGTTGAAAAAGGCGAACTGGTTGGTTTTTTGGGTCCCAACGGTGCAGGAAAATCTACGTTGATGAAAATTATTACCGGTTTTCTTTTTGCCGATTCGGGCGATGTTTTTGTCAACGGGCAAAAAATGGATACTGAAGTCAATGATATCCGTGCCCGGATTGGTTACCTGCCCGAACACAACCCACTATACCCCGACTTGTTTGTAAAAGAATACCTTGAAATGGTCGCCGGTTTTTACCAACTGAGGAACAAACGGACACGGGTTGCCGAAATAGTGGAGATGACCGGACTGGGCAGTGAACAGCACAAAAAGATACGTGCCCTCTCGAAAGGATACCGGCAACGGGTGGGGCTGGCACAGGCGTTGATCCACGATCCGTCAATTTTAATTCTCGACGAACCGACTACCGGCCTTGACCCCAACCAACTGGAAGAAATCCGCACGCTGATCCGGGGCATCAGCAAAGATAAAACCGTCCTTTTCTCAACCCATATCATGCAGGAAGTAGAAGCGGTTTGCCGGCGCGTACTGATCATCAACAAAGGAATCCTGGTGGCCGACGACCGCGTGGACGCGCTGAAAGGCGGCCGGCTCCGGCAAGCACAATCGGTGCTGGTTGAATTTGCCGAAACCCCCGATCTGGAAAAACTTCAGGGACAAGAATGGGTGAAAAATCTCCGGAGAACCAGTGAAAGAACTTTTTTGGTCGATTCCGCTTCGGAGGAAGATATCCGCCCCCTCCTGTTCCGTTTCGCTACGGAAAACCAGTTCACCTTACTCACCCTTCAGGAACAGAAACAGAGCCTTGAAAATGTGTTCCGCCAGCTTACCACAAATTCAGAATGATGAATTTTGAATAATGAATGACAAGGTTTGCAGATTAATCTTTATCATGAAAGAGATGTCAAAAAAGTGAATAAATCCTTATTCTTTAAAAACTTTTTAATTTCTGTTACAAAACACATATTGATAATTTTTAAATTATTTATTTTGTAACTACAAACCAATCATGCACAACACATGAAGACTATCGGGGAAAACATTCGTGATTTTCGCATTAAAATAGGTGTAAATCAACAAGATTTAGCTAATTATTGCGGAATATCACGAGAACTTATCTCTATGTATGAAACAGGAAAAAGAGAGGTTTCCTTGTTACATCTTGAAAAAATTTCTGAGTATATTAATGTTGATTTGGAAGTCTTTCTTGAAGAAAATCCAGAGGTTATCAAACCTGATCTTGCTCTCGTATTTCGGGCAAACGATCTATCCGCAAATGACCTTGAGAGTATTGCATTTTTTAAGCAGATAGTCAAAAACTATCTTAAAATGAAAAAAATAGAATGCAATGGAGTGGAAGATTAAAGCAAATGCTGCAAATTTTAGAAATCGGTTCGGTTATAGTAATACCGAACCGATTGACTTTAAGAGCCTTCTTTGGAAACTTGATATATTGACTGTATTTTCACCTTTAGGAAATGATTTTTCGGGGTTATCAATCATTGTAGATGATAATAAGTTCATCTTTGTAAATTCATCTCAATCTTTAGGAAGACAAAATTTTACCATTTGCCACGAATTATACCACTTATATTATAATTCGGAATTTGAACCACATAGATGTGAAACCGGTTCTTTTCAAAAAAAGAACCCGAATGAGTTAAATGCTGATTTATTTGCTTCATTTTTGCTCCTTCCAGAGGATGGTATAACAAGTATGATCCCAGATACAGAGATAGATACTGATAAAATTCAGCTTGCCACATTACTAAAAATTGAACAAACTTATAGTTCATCGAGAAAAGCATTATTAATGCGATTACGGAGCATGAACTTAATTACCCAACAAACATACGACAAATATTCTGTTGATATTTTAAGAAATGCACTGCAATATGGCTACACCGATGAGCTGTATCTGCCTTCAAATAAAAAACTAATAATTGGTCCCTATGGAACATTGGCGAACAAACTGTTTGATGAGAACAGAATTTCAGAGGGGCATTACAGAGAATTATTATCTGCCATTGGTGTAGATATTAATGGAATTGCGAGAGATGAAGATAATCGATCCGAATAAAAAAATAATTCTTGACGCAGATGTGGTTATCCATTTTTTGCGAGGAAATCAGATAGGTATTCTTCATCAGATTTATCCGAATATACTTTATATGCCAGATGTTGTATTTGAAGAAACTTTTCATGGGAAAGACAAAACTGCTGTGGATAACTTATTCCGGTTTGGTTTTGTTAAAGCACTTGAAATAAAATCAGATAAACGAATTATTAAAGAATATCACCAATTAAGGAAAAAATTCGGGAAAGGGGAAAGTGCCTGTATGGCTTATTGCCGGTATAGCAAAGATGTTATAGGTAGTAGTAATTTAACTGATATTTTAGTCTATTGCGAGGAGCATGACATTGTCTATCTTACAACTTTAGATTTTATTATTGAAGCCTTCCGAAAAAAATTACTGACAGAAGAAGAATGTGATTATTTCTTATATTTGGCCGACCCAAAAAATAAAATACCTTATCATTCTATTGCAGAATACATTGCATCGTTAAAGTAATTGATATTATAATTTCAAGTATTTTCCCTAATAAAAGACTTTCATGTCCCGAAAAAGTTTTTACATTTGCAACGATATTGTGGACAAATTTGTGATTGATTGCAACCACGGAAAAAAATGCTAAAGCGATCTTTACTTTTCTTTTTGCTTTACCAATCCATTTGCCACGTTTTTTGTTTAACCAAGTGCTGCGAAGTTTCGCCGTGCTTATAAATTTTCAGAAAACATGAGTTATTTATTTACAAGCGAATCGGTATCGGAAGGACATCCCGACAAGGTGGCCGATCAGATTTCCGACGCATTGCTGGATGAATTTCTGGCTTTTGATCCGCAGTCGAAAGTAGCCTGCGAAACACTGGTAACTACAGGACAGGTAATACTTGCCGGCGAAGTAAAATCACAAACATATGTTGATGTGCAGGAAACGGCCCGCAAAGTGATCAACCAAATTGGTTACACCAAAGCAGAATACCGTTTCGATGGCGATTCGTGCGGGGTGCTGGCCGCCATTCACGAGCAAAGTCCAGACATCAACCGGGGCGTTGACAAAACCGACAAAATGGATCAGGGTGCCGGCGACCAGGGCATGATGTTCGGCTATGCCTGCCGCGAGACCGACGATTTCATGCCGCTTCCGCTCGAATTGGCCCATCGTATCCTGCTCGAACTGGCCGTGCTGCGCCGCGAAGGAAAGTTCATGACCTATCTGCGCCCCGACTCCAAATCGCAGGTGACCATTGAATACAACGACGACAACAGCCCAAAACGGGTGGATACCATCGTGGTTTCGACCCAGCACGACGAGTTTGACGCCGACGAGCCCATGCTGACAAAAATCAAGGACGATGTGATCAACATCCTGATGCCGCGCGTGATTGCCCAATTACCGGAACGGGTACAGGCGCTGTTCGGGAACGATATTACCTATCATGTCAACCCGACGGGCAAATTTGTGATTGGCGGACCTCACGGCGACACCGGCCTCACCGGACGTAAAATCATTGTCGACACCTACGGAGGCAGAGGAGCCCATGGCGGCGGGGCTTTTTCGGGTAAAGACCCGTCGAAGGTTGACCGTTCGGCAGCGTATGCGGCCCGCCATATTGCAAAAAACTTAACTGCAGCAGGCGTAGCCAACGAGATACTGGTACAACTGGCTTATGCTATTGGCGTCGCACAACCGGTAGGAATTTTTGTAAATACTTTTGGAACGGCAAAAGTTGCATTAACCGATGGCGAAATTGCCGCCCGGATCAAAGAGTTGTTCGACCTGCGCCCGGCGGCTATTGAAGCGCGCCTGAAACTGCGCAACCCCATTTATCGCGAAACAGCAGCTTACGGGCACATGGGCCGCAACCCGAAGACCGTCACCAAAGTTTTTGAATCGCCATACTGGGGCAAAAAAGAACTGGAAGTGGAACTGTTTACCTGGGAAAAACTCGATTATGTAGATATTGTGAAAGACAGGTTTGGTCTGCAATGAAATTGGAATTACAGTCTGTCAGGGAAGTTATTCGCCACAGGATAATCTTCCCTGACAGATAATAAAAAAACAACAAACCCGGAACGGGACGCAACTCCGAAGGTGGCTTTTTATCTCTTTCCTGATCAGTATTAAGTTGCTAACTGATCGTATCGAAACCGCAGAATGGGACCAGTGCTTTCGGAATTTTGATCCCTTCAGGCGTTTGATTGTTTTCGAGCAAAGCGGCAACAATACGCGGCAAAGCAAGCGCACTGCCATTCAGTGTATGCGCGGTCTGTGGTTTCCTGGTCACCTCGTCGCGGTAACGAAGTTTCAACCGGTTCGCCTGGAACGATTCAAAATTGGAAACCGAACTCACTTCGAGCCATTTTTCCTGGGCTGCCGAATACACCTCAAAATCGTAGGTAAGGGCAGAAGTAAAACTCATATCACCGCCACACAAGCGAAGGATACGGTAAGGAAGCTCTAATTTTTCAACCAGCCCGCCCACATGCGCCACCATTTCGTCAAGCCGTTCGTACGATGTTTCGGGAAGTGCGATCTGTACAATTTCCACTTTGTCGAACTGGTGCAATCGGTTGAGTCCGCGCACATCTTTTCCGTAAGAACCTGCTTCGCGGCGAAAACAGGCGCTGTAGGCACAGTTTTTCACCGGAAAATCTTTTGTTTCAAGGATCATATCACGGTAAATGTTGGTAACCGGCACTTCAGCCGTTGGGATCAGGTACAGATTGTCTAAGGCAACGTGGTACATCTGTCCTTCTTTGTCGGGCAACTGGCCGGTGCCAAAGCCCGAATCCTCATTTACCATCAGCGGGGGCTGGATCTCCACATATCCGGCCTTCCCTGCTTCAGTTAAAAAGAAATTGATGAGTGCACGTTGCAGGATGGAGCCTTTTCCTTTGTATACCGGGAACCCGGCCCCGGTGAGTTTTACGCCCAGTTCAAAATCAATGATATCGTATTTTTTCGCCAGCTCCCAGTGTGGCAACTTGTCTACTGGGAGAACCGGTATTTCCCCTTTTGACACAACGATTTCATTGTCTTCAGCCGACTTTCCGAAGGGGACAATCTCAGCCGGGATATTGGGCAGTTGTACCTGCAGGGCAAATACCTGCTCGTCGATTTTTGCAAAATCTTCGTCCAGTTGCCGGATCAGGTCTTTCAGTTCCGTGGTTTTATTCCTGGCTGCTTCGGCTTCTTGCTTTTTACCTTCACGCATCAGGTTGCCGATCTCCTTCGAAATACGGTTCATTTCCGATTTTACCTGGTCGCCTTTGGCCTGTATCTCGTTTTTTTTCCGGTATAGTGTAATAATCTCGTCAACAATTTGTTGGGCATTGAAATTCTTCCTTTTCAATTTTTCAACCACTAATCCTGGGTTTTCCTGAATGAACCGTAAATTGAGCATCGCTGAACTATTTTAATAATGTTTTTTTCTGTGTGAGGACATGGGCATCGCATCCGGTGATATTGTCCCAAACCTGGGGCAAATGTAAAAATAAAAAATCTCCTGCCTTCTGCCAGACAGGAGATTCTTTAGAAATCTATACTGAAATCTTATTAGTTTGCTGCGATAACAGGTTCAACAGAAACATACGATTTGTTGTCTCTTTTCTTTTTGAAAACAACAGTTCCGTCAATCAGTGCAAAAAGAGTATGATCTTTTCCTATACCGACGTTCAAACCCGGGTGATGGGCTGTGCCCCTCTGGCGTACCAGAATGTTACCGGCTTTACAAACCTGACCACCGTAAATTTTCACGCCTAATCGTTTACTTTCCGATTCGCGTCCGTTCTTCGAACTACCGACACCTTTCTTATGAGCCATGGTTTCTAAATTTTAAATTATCCTACAATTTCTTCAATCTGGATCTTTGTCAGGTACTGACGGTGTCCATTAAATTTTTTGTAACCTTTTCTACGTTTCTTTTTAAATACAAGTACTTTGTCTCCTTTGATGTGTTCCAATACTTTGGCAGTTACTTTGGCGCCCTTTACTTTCGGAGTGCCGACTTTCACCTTACCATCGTTGTCGACTAAAAGTACATTTTTGAACTCAATCGATTCACCTTCGGCATTTTCCAGCCGGTGAACGTATACTTTCTGGTCTTTTTCGACCTTAAATTGCTGTCCTGCAATTTCTACAATTACGTACATTTGTTGTTCTTTATAATGAACTCTGGCAGGCGGAACCCAACTTTGAGATCACTTACCGGGCCTACCCGAAAACTTTGGACTGCAAAAGTATATATTTTCAACTGACTACCAAAAGTTTTCAACAAATTTTTCAAAATCTGTTTATGCCTTGGGAAATAACTGGACCACACCGCGATATCCTCCTACGCCGGAAATTGTTTTGAACAGAACATGCAAATTTCATTTCAAGAAAAAAACAATTGTTATATTTGTTGTTCACGACTTTTTCCGAAAAAGCACGGGATGCACAAAGTAAGACTTAATATTTTAGGATTGTCTGTCAGCCAGACCCAATCAGGAGCTTATGCGTTGGTATTAACCGAAGAAAACGGAGACCGACGTATTCCGATCATTATCGGGCCGGTTGAAGCCCAGGCGATTGCTATTCAGTTGGAGGGGCTGAAACCTCCACGTCCGCTCACGCATGACCTGTTTAAGAACCTGGCCTCGGTTTTTGACATAAAACTGGAAGAAGTCGTTATTTATAAACTGGAAGAAGGGATTTTTTACTCCGAACTGATTTGTACCAGCGGTGAAAAGCGTATCCGCATTGATTCGCGCACATCGGATGCAGTCGCCCTGGCGCTCCGGTTTAAATGTCCGATTTACACTTCCGAGGAAATACTGCAAAAGGCAGGTATTGTTCTTGAAGATGAACAGGGTTTCGGTGCAGGAAAAGAGCCGGCAAAAGGTTCACGTGAAACGGAATACAAGAATTATACGGTCACCGAGTTGAACGACCTGCTAAACGAAGCCATTGCCAATGAAGACTACGAAAGGGCATCGACCATACGCGACGAAATAACCAGACGTAAAAAATAAATTTTTCTGATGAGGAAACTATTCGCAGCCCTGTTCATCATGGCACTGAGCTTTGCTTCATTGCCTGGTTTTTCACAGGAAAACCATTTGCAGGAGCAGATCCGGCAACAGACCGACAGCACACAAACAATAAGTAAACCGGTAACGAAAGCAACCTCCAACATCCTTCTTTCAAAGAAAAGGGAAAAACCGCTCACGGCAACAACTGTTTTTCGGGGATTTCTGGGTGTTTTTGTCTTGCTGGGCATAGGCTACCTGATCAGCGCCGACCGAAAAAGAATACCATGGAAAACCGTTTTCACCGGGCTTCTGATCCAGATTATACTGGCGATCGGCATTTTGTATGTGCCTGCGGTGCAATGGGTCTTTGAGTTCTTCGGGAAACTGTTTGTGGTAGTCCTCGATTGCACCAAATCAGGGACCGAATTCCTGCTGGGAGGGTTGCTCGACACCACGAAATACGGGTATATTTTCCTTTTCCAGGTATTGCCCACCATCATCTTTTTTTCTGCCCTGACCAGTCTTTTATTCTATTATGGCATCATTCAGAAAATTGTATGGGGGCTGGCTTGGGTATTTACCCGCCTGATGAAACTTTCAGGGGCGGAAGCCCTGTCGGTAGCTGGCAACATTTTCCTGGGACAGACCGAGGCCCCGCTAATGATCAAGGCATACCTGCCGAAAATGAAGAATTCGGAAATCATGCTGGTCATGTCGGGCGGAATGGCCACCATGGCCGGCGGGGTACTGGCCGCATACATTGCCCTGCTGGGCGGCGACGACCCCATGTTGAGGCTCGAATTTGCCAAGCACCTGTTAACCGCTTCGGTAATGGCTGCACCGGCAGCCATCGTGTTTTCGAAGATGATTGTCCCTCCCGACAAAGAAATCGACAGGGAAATTGTTGTTACCCGCGAAAACATTGGCAGCAATGTACTCGATGCCATCTCGAACGGGACAAGCGAAGGCCTCCGGTTACTGGCCAACGTGGCAGCCATGCTACTGGCATTTATCGCATTTATTGCGCTCTTCAATGTGATTTTCGGAAAGATCGGAGACTGGACCGGGCTGAACGAACTGATTGCCAGCGGCACCAACGGACGTTATACCGTATTGTCGCTGCAATTCCTGTTAGGCTACATTTTTTCGCCCGTCATGTGGCTGATCGGGGTGTGTTCCGAAGACATTGTGTTTGTGGGCCGGTTATTGGGCGAGAAACTGATCCTTACCGAATTTATCGGTTACATCAGCCTGGCCGACCTGAAAGCATCGGGCGTGTTTGCCGAAACCAAGTCTGTAATCATGGCTACCTATGTGCTTTGCGGCTTTGCCAATTTTGCTTCCATTGGCATCCAGATTGGCGGCATCGGGGCGCTGGCCCCCAATCAACGAGTGCTGTTGTCGAAATACGGTGTCCGTTCGCTGGTTGCAGGCACACTGGCCTCACTGCTCTCAGCCACCATTATCGGGGTGATCCTGGGATAAAAATTCTGCCTCATAACCTTTTTTGACGGCATGAATATGAGCCATCAATTGTTGTTTTTATTCGGGAAAATATAACCCGGTTTGCTTCGTTGGAATCTTCCAATGCCTTTATCAGGGAAATTTGCGGGATTAATTGCTCTTTGAATACGGAAGCAGAAGTAACCGGTTTAAAAATAGTTGCAACAGACGAGACCAACCAGATCGCTGATGCGGACAGAAGGGATACGGTGATTTCCAGACAAACGAACAGATTGCCGACCGGGTCGTCGGTTATATCTTAGAAGGAGATAGCGATCCGGAATTCATCCTGTAACCTACTGTTGTGTCAACATTGTTTTGTCATGCTGAACGTAGTGAAGCATCTGTTGTGAATAACTCAAACTAACCATTGGAACACAGAAGCGGATAGGACAAGATACCAAATACATTGATCAGGATTATCCCTTAACCTATGCTTACTTCCAACAAAACAAAGCGTTTTTCGACAAACGAAAATCATTGATCTACAACAACAAACCTGATTTTTCCATATTCGGTGTCGGCGATTATTTTTTTGCCTCATATAAAATTGCCATATCCGGAATGTATAAAAGCACACATTTTACGCTGATTCTTCCGGGTGGCAATAAGCCATTGCTTGACGATACCTGCTACTTTATTGGGTTTGAAAATCTTGTTTTTGCCCGGATTGTCCATTTCCTGTTGAATCACGACCATGTCCGGCAATTTTTAAAGTCAATTATCTTTCCCGATTCCAAAAGATCAATGACCAAGAAATTTTAATGAGGATTGATTTTAAAAAATTATTCAACCTGAAAATCGTTCCGGTACAACCCAACCTTTTTTAAATTTCATTTCCATTGAAAAATGAACCTGCTGATTGTTTCCTGGAATTGAAAATTTAAAACCACATAAATTATTCTTCGTAAAAGAGATATTTTTATCAGCACAAACAAGTTGAACCTAAATTCAAAAAAATGAAACCCACATGACAAAAAAAAGACCCCCAAGAGAATGAAAATTGGGAGCGGTGCGAACGATACCATTTCAAAAGAGGATTTGTAATTTAGTTATGGCATAAGCCAAATAACTAAAAGA
>JAVEYG010000037.1:0-42377 GCA_034003625.1 Prolixibacteraceae bacterium
TAACCGTGCATTTGCTTTAAAGACAAGTGCTTTCTTTTCTTTTGTCTGTAGTTCTAAAAATTATTGATTTTAAACAACATATGGGCTTTAAAGGCTCATTTAATAGAAATTATTTACGTATGAAAATTCGGAAAACAGTGGGCAAACAATCTGTAGACTGAAAACCGAAGGTTACCGGATCATTGCTACCAGTCCCCGCCATAACGACACCCATCTTGAGAATTTTGATTTGCACAAAGGGAAAGCTGCACTGGTATTCGGTACCGAACTGACCGGAATTTCAAGCATAATTGAAAAAGAAGCCGATGAGTTTCTGAAAATACCGATGTATGGGTTTACCGAAAGCCTGAACATCTCCGTGTCAGCTGCCATCATTTTGCACCATCTTACCTTGCGGATGAGGACCGAACCCGGAATCGACTGGAAATTAAACGATGATGAACGCGACCAGGCTTTGCTTCTCTGGCTTCGGAAAACAATCAGGCAGTCGCATTTGTTGGAAAAGAAATTTTATGAGCAATATGAAAAATAGGACAAGCGTTTTTGTGGAAAAATTTGCCGATATTAAAATACTCCGGTACGATGTGCCCGGATTTGATGAACTCCATAGAAATCAGAAACTATACATTTACTATTTGGCGCAGGCTGCTCTTTGTGGCCGCGATATTTTGTGGGACCAGAACAACCGCTACAACCTGCGTATAAGGACGGCACTCGAAAACATTTATAAAACGTACCGGGGCAACAGGCAGACCACCACATTTTTGCAGTTCGAGGTTTACCTGAAACGGGTTTGGTTCTCGAACGGCATCCATCATCACTATTCAACCGAAAAAATTCAGCCTGGTTTCACACCCGTTTATTTCGATGAACTGGTGGCCGACAGCGACTGGAGCCATCTTTCTCTTTTCGGTGAAGACGCAGAAGAGTTGATTTCTCTGGTCAGAGAAATTATTTTCAATCCCGAAAAAGAAAGCAAACGGGTATGCCTCGATATCGGGAAAGACCTGATCGGCGCTTCGGCTAATAATTATTACCGGGAAACAACCCAGCAGGAAGCAGAAGATTTCTATAGTAAGCAGAGAGATTTGAGCGACAAACAGCCGGTTTCTTTCGGGCTGAATTCCACTTTGGTAAACGAAAACGGGCAGCTTCAGGAAAAAACATGGAAAGCCGGTGGACTGTATGGCGAAGCCATCCGGCAAATTATTTTTTATATAGAAAAGGCAAAAAATTATGCTGAAAATGAAGCGCAACAAAAATACATCTCTGTTTTGATTGATTATTATCGGACAGGCGATCTCCGGAAGTTCGACGAGTACAATATTTTGTGGCTTCAGGAACTTGAGGGGCAAATTGATTTTATCAACGGGTTCATCGAAGTGTATGGCGACCCGCTGGGAATAAAAGGAAGTTGGGAGTCAATTGTGAATTATAAAGACCACGAAGCCAGCATACGCGCCGATATTCTCAGCCAAAATGCGAAGTGGTTTGAGGAAAATTCGCCGGTGGCGCCGGAATTCAAGAAAGAAAAAGTGAAAGGGGTGAGCGCCAAAGTAATCAATGTGGCGATGTTGGGCGGCGATTGCCATCCGGCCACCCCCATTGGCATCAACCTGCCCAATTCGGAGTGGATAAGGGAACAATACGGTTCCAAATCGGTCACCATCGAAAACATCACCCACGCTTATTTTCTCGATTCGATGAACAACGGGATGCTGGAAGAGTTTGCCGCTTCGCCGGAAGAAATTGAACGGGCACAAAAGTACGGTTATCTGGCCGGGAACCTGCATACCGATTTGCACGAATGCCTCGGGCACGGCTCCGGAAAAATCAACGAAGGGGTGAAACCGGAAGACCTGAAAAATTATTATTCGACTATTGAAGAAACACGGGCCGATTTGTTTGCCCTTTACTATATGATGGATGAAAAAATGGAGCAACTGGGGCTGCTCCCTTCACCGGAAGCGGCCAAAGCGGAATACGACTCGTACCTGCGAAATGGCCTGCTCACCCAGCTTACCCGCATTGAACCGGGAAAAGACTTAGAAGAGCCGCACATGCGAAACCGCCAGTTGATTGCCCGCTGGGCTTATGAAAAAGGCAAAGAAAACAAGGTGGCTGAATTTATCCAAAAAGAAGGCAAAACATATTTTGTGATCCGCGATTACCAGCATTTGCATAAGCTGTTTGGCGAATTGCTGCGCGAAGTTCAACGAATAAAATCGGAAGGCGATTTCGTTGCCGCCCAACAACTGGTCGAAAACTATGGCGTAAAAGTTGACCGGCAGCTTCATTCCGAAATTCTGGAGCGTTTTGAAAAATTACAGATTGCCCCTTATGCAGGTTTTCTGAACCCTGAATACGAATTAATTATGGGTGCTGATGGGGAAATTACCGATGTGAAAATTACCGAAGTCCGGGATTTTGCCACACAAATGCTCCAATATTCGGAACAATTTGGCTTTTTGCCGCTGGTAAATGATTAAAAAGAAACAAACAGGAGGTTCACATTGAGTGGCCCTTCCGGTCAATAAATTTCAGGTTCCGTTTTAGCCCGTTGAACCCCGTCCGCTGTACTGCCGAATCTTTAAAAAGCTCATCGAACAAGGGTTTATCCATTTGTTGCCATTCCTCTTTTGTCAGTTGTAAAAGCCGGGGGCGCGGTTCGAACTCCGGCTCCCGGTGAGTTGCCGATTTCAGGTTCCAGGGACATACATCCTGGCAAATATCGCAACCAAACACCCGGTTTTCAAACTTCCCTTTCAGCGATCCGTCCAAATCTCCTTTCTTTTCAATCGTCTGGTACGAGATGCATTTTCGGGCATCAAGCACAAATGGTTTAACAATGGCGCCGGTCGGACAGGCATCGATGCAACGGGTACAGGTTCCACAGTGGTTGCGTACCAGTTTTTCATCGGGTTCCAGTTCCAGGTCAATGACCAGTTCGCCGATGAAAAAGAAGCTGCCGTGTTCGACAGAGATCAGGTTTGTATTTTTGCCAATCCAGCCCAAACCGGCTTTGGATGCCCAGGTACGGTCGAGCACCGGGGCCGAATCGACAAATACGCGACCGTTGCAAGGAGCGACTTCTTCCCGGATGTATTTCAGCAAAAGGTGGAGTTTGTCTTTCATCACAAAATGATAATCCCGTCCGTACGCATATTTTGAGATCACCGGAGCAGCAGGGTCTTCCTGTAGTTTGTCCGAAAAATAATTCAGTAAGACCGATACAACCGAACGGGCATTTTCAACCAGCAAGCGCGGATCAAGACGTTTGTCGAGATTTCGTTCCATATACGTCATTTCCCCGTTATGCCGCTCCACTAACCATTCTTCCAGATGTTTTTTTTCTTCCGGAAGAAAATCGGCACGCGAGATACCGCAGGCTAAAAAGCCCAGTTCAAGCGCTTTTTGTTTTATTTGTTCCGATCTTTCTTCAATTTCTGTCATAGATACAAGTGAGTCTTTCCAAAATTATAAAAAGAAACCATTTCCGAACAAGATACTGAAACGCCAGGATATTCCAGTCCCGGATTATTAAAAAAACAGGAAAATCTCTGTCTGAAAAAAAACAAGCATTTTGTCTATTTTTAATAAATTGCAGGCTAAATCCTAAAACACTATAACCATGAAATTCAGTATCCGGCCATCCAGTTGCAGTGTGTTGTTTTTTATTGCATTAATTGCACTGATATTTTCAGGCGAAAAAAGTTTAATAGCTGCGCCACGCGATTATTATGCCCTGAAAGTGTACCACCTGAAAGACCAACTGCAGTCCGACCGGGTGGAGAAATATCTGAAAGAGGCTTATCTTCCTGCTTTACACAAGGCAGGCATCAAAAAAGTTGGTGTTTTTAAACCTATCGAAAACAATGTAGAAACCGGCTTGCTGCTTTTTGTGTGGATACCGTTGAAGTCGTTGGAACAATTTTCGGGACTAAGCGCAACGATTGAAAAAGATCCCCGTTATCAGGCAACCGGCGCCGATTATATTGGATCAGGCCACGACAATCCTCCTTATCAGCGAATTGAAACGATGTTGATGAAAGCATTTGAGAATATGCCGGCTTTCGCGGTACCCAATCATTCAACACCTGTATCGCAGCGTGTGTATGAGTTGAGGAGCTACGAAGGCCCCACCGAAAAATATTTTCAGAAGAAAGTGAAAATGTTCAATTCCGGTGGCGAAATGAAGATATTTGAAAAACTGGGCTTCAATGCCGTTTTTTATGCGGAAGTGGTTTCCGGGAGCGCCATGCCCAATCTGATGTACATGACAACCTTTTCGGATAGTAAATCACAGGCCGAACACTGGGATGTCTTCCGAAGTGACCCCGACTGGAAGATTCTTTCGGGATTGGAAGAATACAAAAATACTGTTTCCAAAATCACGAAATATCTGCTCAGACCAACCGATTACTCTGATATTTAAAAATAATAACCTATGAAGAAAATGAATTTCCTACAGGCAGGGCTTATCGTTGTTTTTGTCCTGTTTTCAGTTATGTCCCGTGCCGAGATTAAACTCCCGGCAATTTTTGGCGACCACATGGTTTTGCAACAACAAACCGATGCTGCCATTTGGGGTAAAGCAACGGCTGGTAAAACCGTCAGGGTGAATACCTCCTGGGATAAAAAAAGTTATGCGACACAAGCCGATCAACAGGGGAACTGGAAAGTAAAAGTAAAAACCCCGAAAGCAGGAGGGCCTTATGAGATCACTATTTCTGATGGCTCATCCCTGAAGCTGAACGATGTTCTGATTGGTGAAGTATGGGTTTGTTCCGGCCAATCGAATATGGCCATGACCATGAAAGGCTACCGTAACCAGCCCATCACCGGTTCGAACGAGACCATTGCAACATCAGCGAACCCGAACATCCGGATGATCACTGTAAAATTAGACAAGAGCCTTGAACCGAAAGATGATTTCGCCGGCGAATGGAAAGAATGCCTTCCTGAAAATGTGGTACACTTCAGTGCAACAGCGTATTATTTCGGAAAAATGATACAACAAGTGCTGGACGTTCCGGTTGGCTTGATCAATTCCAGTTGGGGCGGCACCCGTATCGAGCCGTGGATAAGTGAAAACGGGATTAAAAAATATAACTGGGTAAGCCTTCCTGACAAGGAAAAAGAAGGGGATTTCTCGCAACAGACCCCCACCGTGTTATTCAATGCAATGATTCATCCTTTTGTCGGGTATGCATTGAGAGGGGGCATCTGGTATCAAGGCGAATCGAACCGCAACGAACCGGACCAATACCAGAAACTGATGCCCGGGCTGGCCGAGAACTGGCGTGCCGAATGGGGCATTGGCGATTTCCCGTTCTACTATGTGCAGATTGCCCCGTATGATTACGGAACAAGCGGGCTGAATTCGGCTTACCTGCGCGAAGCCCAGTTGAAGGCAGCCAATTCAATCTCCAATTTCGGGATGGCCTGCATAATGGATTCCGGAGAAAGAAATTGCATTCATCCGGCCAATAAAAAAGCAGCGGGCGACCGCCTGGCCTATCTGGCCCTGGCAAAGACTTATGGGAAAAGCGGCTTTGCTTATTCCGGTCCTGTCCTGAAGGAAATGACAATAGAAGGAAGCCTTATAAAACTGACTTTCGATTTTGCGGAAAATGGTTTGACAAGCTATGGAAAAGAACTTGAAAATTTTGAAATTGCAGGTGAGAACAAACGGTTCTGTCCGGCGAAGGCATCTATTACGAATAAAGGAATAACCCTTTTCTCGTCATTGGTTGAAAAACCGGTGGCCGTACGTTATGCGTTCAAAGACTTTGTCGTTGGCGACCTTTTTAATACGGAAGGCCTGCCTGCTTCGTCGTTCAGGACTGACGACTGGGAAAAATAAAAACGCCCTGTCATAAACTGTAAAAGCGGGTTTGTACAAATTGAAACAAACCCGCTTTTATAATTTTGCTTTTCAATAGGTCAGGAGATATTAAAAACATCGCGCAGCTCTTTGTTGCTCAGGTTCCCAATCCAATTTTCGCCGGTGGCAACGGTCATTTCGGCCAATGCCTTTTTATGCTGGATCATCTCGTTAATTTTCTCTTCAAAAGTGTTTTTGGTAATAAACCGGTGTACCATCACGTTATTTTTTTGGCCGATGCGGTACGCCCGGTCGGTAGCTTGCGCCTCCACGGCAGGGTTCCACCACAAATCGTAATGGATGACATGGCTGGCCGCCGTGAGGTTCAACCCTGTTCCCGCAGCTTTCAGCGACAACAGGAACACCTTGTCGGCATGGTTGCCCTGAAACCGGTCGACCATTTCTTTGCGCTGGATGAGGCTGCAACCTCCGTGATAATACAGTGGTTCCTCCCGATAACGCTCGGTAATGAAATGATGGAGCAATCCGGCCATCTCGGTAAACTGGGTAAACAACAACACTTTTTCATTGCTTTCTACAATGCTGTCGAGTTTATCGAACAAAAGGCCAAGTTTCCCGCTCAACGAAGCATCTTTTTGCCCGTTTTTCAGAAATTGTGCCGGGTGGTTGCAGATTTGTTTCAGGGCGAGGATCATTTGCAGAACCAGCCCCTGCCTTACAAACAGCGATTTCTGGTCGGTCTGGCGGATACCTTCGATTTCGTCCATTGCTTTTTCGAGCGTTTTCTCGTACAGACTTGCCTGCTCTTTAGTGAGGGTCGCAAAGCTGTCGATTTCAATCTTTTCAGGAAGATCCGAAATAATGGTTTTGTCCGATTTCAGTCGGCGCATCAAGAAAGGGGCAGTCACTTTTTTCAGTTTTTCAGCCGTTTCCCGGTCATTCAACTGTTCAATCGGGTTTCCATACGTCTCGGCAAATTCTTTGGCACTTCCGAGGAAGCCCCGGTTGCAGTAGTCCATAATGCTCCACAGTTCGCTCAGCCTGTTTTCGACCGGGGTACCGCTTAACGCGATAAAATTGCCCGATTTTATTGATTTTACTGCTTTGGTTTGTGCCGTGCCCGGGTTTTTTATGTTTTGCGCCTCGTCGATAACCATCGAGTGCCACTTTTGTTTTTTTATCAGGTCGGCATCTCCACGGGCAATTCCGTACGAAGTAATCAGGACATCGTACCCGTTCAGCTTTTTCAGATCGCGCTGGGAACCGTGATAAATTTCAGTCCCTATTCCGGGGGCAAATTTCTGAAACTCAGCCACCCAGTTGGTAAGCAGCCCGGTTGGGGCCACCACCAGTATCTTTTCTTTTTCGAGATAACCTTCTTCCTTGAATTTCAACACAGTTGCGATCACCTGAAGGGTTTTCCCCAAGCCCATATCGTCGGCCAATACAGAACCGAAGCCGATCCGGGTATTCCGGTAAATCCACGAAAAACCCCGTTGCTGATATGGGCGCAGTTGGGCATTGAGCCCCTGCGGGAGCGGCACTTCCCTGAACTCGGTAAGCTCTTTAATGAGCTGCTTTACCTCATCGTCGATAACTACTTTTGCCCCAAAATAATCGCCCGAGAGCGCCGTGCGAAGCATCTGAAAGGCCGACATTTCTTTCGATTGGGTGAAATGCTTGTACAACTTTTCAAGGTCTTCCTTTTCAACGTAAATATATTGGGTTTTGTATTTTATCAGACCTTCCGATTTCTGAAGAAGTTTCCGGAATTCCGCTTCGTCCATCAGGGTATCGCCCACAGCCACCTGCCACTCGAAATCGAGCAGTTTGTCGAGCCGGAGGAACGATTGTCCTGTGGTTTTATTCTTTATCTTCACACTGGCTTTTGGCTTCAGTATTTCCTGTAACGATTTGGGCAACAATACTGAAATGTCGAGCAACTGGATGGCCGGGACCATCTGCATCAGGAAAGGGGTGAAAGTTCCATAATCCATCACTATTTCTTTTTCTCCGTTGGAATTAATATACTCGTCGAGCCCGGAAATGAAACTGCTTAATTGGGTGAGGGACTGGAGAATCTCGAACCGCCTGTGATCGTAATATTTTTCTGTCAGAATAGACTTCAACGGAATAGGGTCGTCAAGGATACCCGATGTTTGACGGACATTGACAGTTATCTGAAATTTCTCGTCTTTCAGTTCTTCAACAACTAACATGGGTTGATAGTCGCCCTGGGTGAGGTAGAATTTCTGGAGCCACGACTGGATGCCGCCGGCCAACGCTTCTTCGCCGGGACTGGAAAACGGGTAGCTTTCATTTTTAAAAAACAGTCGTTCAAAAACATCGTCGTTCAGGCTGTAGCTGACTAACCGTATAATTTCGGTAACAAATAGCGATAAAAGATTGACCGCCAAATCTTTGCTGATGGTCTTCTGCTTGTTTTTCTCCAACGCTGTGAAAATATCCGGGGGGAGGATTTGTTCCAGTTCATCGACCAGCTTTTTTACTTCCTTGCTCAACAATGCAGGGAGCCACCGCACCATATAGGTTTTGTCGGGCAACTGGACTATCTGCGGTACTATGGCGCCATTGGCAACCAATTGGACAGCAAGGTGCAAAACCGTATGCAACGAGGCGGTCGAAGGCTGGTAATCGTACGTTTTTGATCCTTGTATTTGCGCCAGTAGCTGAAGGTATTCCACCACCGAATACTCACGGTCGTTAATAAAAACCCTGGCTTTAAGCGATTCGTTGAGACGAACCGTATTGTTTGAATGATAACCGATATGTTGTTCTTCTGAATAGGCCCCGGTAAAAAACTCGGGAAGAGTAATTTTCCCGGTAGCTGCCTTCCGCGTATTTTTTACAATGCGGTTGAGGGTGCCCAGATATTTCTCCCGGAAGTCGCCTGCCGACCCGGTATAAAAAGCCGGGTATGCCGTAAGCAATGCTGTAAGCGGTTCGTGTATGGGAGACAGCTTTGCGAACGAAAGTTTCCGGTAAGCATTTTCGGGGTCGTACTTTTTCGCCCCACCCTCTTTCTCAAAATAGAGGTTTTTAATCTTTGGTATTTCGATATTCTCTTTTTTGATGACAATACCCCGCTTTTCTAATTCGGCAAGCAAATCGACATTGTGCAGCGAAAAAACCAAAAACGGGTTGTTATCAATTTCGGCGGAAACCTTATAGATCACCGAAGCAAGGTGCTTGCAGGGAACTGCCCAGTCGGGGCACGAACACTGCATTTTCAGGTCGCTCCATTGTTTTGGAAACACTTTCAGCCCGAAACGCTCGGCCAGTTCCAACACCGAAGGGTCAAGTTCGCGGTTCAGCAGTTTGGAGATAATCACCGGATGGCTGATCAGCGCTTCGATGAAATTGCTTAACTCGGGGTCGAAAAACGGCGGCATGATGATATCGACGCTGTATGGGCGCGGGCGCGAACCTTTTACTTTGGCAGCAATATGGTTGCCGGTAATTTTGATTTTTTCGACTGCCCCTTTTCGTGCGTACGAAGCGCCACGGGGAAGGCGGTTGCTGTAATCAATGTTGTTCAGCGAGTTCAACCATTGTTCGCCCCACCATGTTTTTCCAAATGCAGAAGCCATATTCTATTTTGTTTTCTTTCAGAAATAAAATATCCTGAAAGAAAACAAAATATTGCTAAACCCCGGATAAATGAAACTGACATTTTATAAACATCGGGCAGATTTTATTTAACCATCTCCTGTAAATTTTTTGTCCTTTACAGTTGCGATGATCTTCCAAAACCCGGTACTACCATGCCCCTATGTTTGCAATCTCCTCCGACAAAGAATTCCCTCCAAAATTTTTGTTCCCGTTATCGTTTATTTTCACACCAGCGCCCAAAGCAGGGGAACCGGTTGGGAGGCGATACCCGGAAAGACGTTCTGTATCGTGCATGTCAATGTCAGTTCCACCTGTCCCGGGAGCTGTAAACAAGGGGTCGGCGGTAAGGGCGCCGGTTCCCAGGGGAGAAACATTGAGAAACAGGTTGTTTTCAAATGAACAACTTGCGTCGGGTTCAAAGCCCCATTCAGCGCAGTCTTCAAAAAAGAAAATATTGTTCCTGAAAGTGGTTTCAATCGGGATACGTTCTTTCCCGGCTGATACAAAAATCCGGGTCCCTTTTCCTTTGCCGAAATAGTGAGTGTTATTGTATATCTTGACATCTTTCAGCCCTTTTTCGGTCGGGAACCCATACAAATAGGCCCCCAATAATTCGTTCTGACTGATGTTGTACCGAATGGTTACATCGGTATTTATCCCCCTGCGCATAATCCCGCAGAACCAGTTGTTGTCGTGACTGTAGTTATACTGGATGACCGTTCCGCGCGAATTGTAATCGGCGTCAAAACCGCCGTGGTCAGTATCGTCAGGATTGCTGCTGGTATTGCCGTAGGCTTCGTTATACTGAACAATGCACCCGATGGTATTGAAATTAAAAATACTGTGCCCTGTATCGAAACGGCTGCTGTATGCGACCACATTGTACTCGACAATCGGGTTCACTACATACCTTATAATGATACCGTTCCGTCCGGTCCGCTCCACACGGTTGCCTTTTACATGTACATGGATACCCCCGGTTTCGTCTTCCTGAAGATAATGACGGATTACTTCCCCTATTTTCCTGACTGCAATGGTCAGTTGGTGGTCGATGGTTTTTACAGAAATATTGAGCAGGGCCGCAATCTCCTTGTATTTCATCTGTTCCACTTTGGCCATCTGGTAAATAAGTTTGCAACGGGGCGGCAACGAGTCGATGGCTTGCTCAATAATTCCCTTCAATTCTTTATTGATCAGATCAGTTTCCGGACAAATGTGGTCCACTCCCAAATCCACATCAATATCTTCCAGCGAAATAGCCTTTTTTCGGCGGGTCTCATTTAAATAATTCAAGCTGGTATGGTAAGCTGCTTTGAACAGGTAGGCTTTAATATTTGAATGTTCGGAAAGGGAAGACCGGTGGAGCCAAAACCGAAAAAAAACATCCGACACGGCTTCTTCGGCCAATGGCTCATTTTTCAGAAATGATTTTGAAAACCGGAACAAACGGCCTGCAAACAGGTCGAACAACTGTTTGAATGCTTTCTCATCGTTGTCATACGAGATTTTCAATAACAAACTTTTGATATGCCGTTTTTGATCCAACCTTCCTATTTTCCTGTAAAAATGAGAAAATTATTAAGAATGCAACTATTTTTTTGTTCAATATTTCTTTAAAACCTCAGTTCGCAGAACCGTTTTTTCCCTTTCATATAAAAATTCAGGATAATGCTTTTGCGGAACATTTCCGGATGCATTTTTGGGGTCAGGAAACGGTTTTGTAGATTTCTTTTTTGTTGCAGGGACGGAAGGTTCCGGTAAAAACTCAAATGCGCCTGAATAACACTGAGAAATCCGCGAACATTGCCTTCCAGCAGCAAACGAAAAGCCGCGGATGCGTCAAAAACCATCCGAACAAAAAGAGTCCCGAATAGTTTTCCGGCAGGAAGGTTTTTGTACAAAAGGCTCAGGTTATTCCTGAAATTCAGGTACAATTTTCGGGGACTGTTGTACGGCAAACTGCCGCCGCCCAGATGATATACGCGGCTTTCGGGACAAAAAACCACCCGGTGTCCCATGTTTTTAATGCGCCAGCAAAGGTCGATTTCTTCCATGTGGGCCCAGAAACCGGCATCGAAGCCGCCAGCACGGTGGAACAATTCAGCACGGATTACCAGGCAGGCGCCGCTTCCCCAGAAAATATCAATGGATTGATCGTACTGGCCTTCGTCATTTTCAGTGACATTTAAAATACGACCACGGCAAAACGGGAATCCGTACCGGTCGATAAAACCACCTGCTGCACCGGCATATTCAAACTTATTTTTATCGCGATGGCTCAGAATTTTTGGCTGCACTGCGCCAATTGTTTCATCATGATCGAGCAATTTAATAACCGGTTGCAGCCAACCTTCTGAGAGTTCCACATCCGAATTCAGGATGACGTAATAATCGGCACCGATTTGCCGGAGCGCTTCATTGTACCCTTTCGCAAAACCATGATTTTGTTTCAAATCCAGAATTTCAACTTCGGAAAATTTTTCAGAAAGGATTTGAATGGAAGCGTCGGTTGAGCCATTGTCAGCAACAACAATCCGGGTATTGGGCAAACGGCTATGCTCAATTACCGATGGAAGGAATTGCGGCAACAGTTTTTCACCGTTCCAGTTCAGGATAACAATGGCTGTTTTGGCTTTGCTCATCGGGTTCAGGGAAGAAGGATTCCGGCCAGTATTTTTGCCAGCGTTTCAGTTTCTAATGTTTCTATGATTTTGCCGGTTTTTTCTTTTTTCTCCGGATCGTCCGACTGCACCATTGCCCGTAGCTCTTTCAACTGTTTGCCTGTCAATTCTTCTTCCAGCAGGCTCCAGGCTTTTGTTTCCTCACGTTTTTTTTCGGGAATTCCGAATTGCTGCAGCGTAACGATGGCCGCCTCCAATATTTCCCGGGCCTGAATGATAACCGGATTGGTCGGTTTCCCGGCGCCCGACACATCGCGAAGGTTCCAGCTCGAATGGTCGTATTTCAGTTCGCGGATCATCTTGATCACCGGGCTGTCTTTGCCGAAAACCGGTTCAAGATAAATTTCCGTGTGATTTTTCCAGGCTTCCAGGTCGAACTTTTTGTCGTTCAGCCGTTCCATCTGTTCACGGATCAAAGCAATTTCTTTTTCGGCCATAACAGTAACTTTTTAGTAAAAGTACAAGTTAGGAACAAAATTACAATTGGCGGACAGAAGATTACTCACCTGTTCCCAGATATTTATGCACAATGCTGTAAAATTCGTTGAAATAGCGGTCGTTTGAACAAATTATTTCGCCGCCGAAAATATAGTTGTCGCCGCCGCTAAAATCGCAGATTTTTCCACCGGCCTGTTTCACGATGAGGGTCCCGGCGGCCACATCCCAGGCATGGAGCGCATGTTCGTAAAATGCTTCAAAACGACCGGCAGCCACGTACACGAGATCGGCGGCAGCAGAACCTAAGCGGCGCAGGCCGTGCGAGTTGCGCATGAAATAATCCATCGCCGCCATGTATTTGGGCAACATCGAAAAATCGTAATACGGGAAGCCGGTAGCAATCAGCGCATCAGAAGTGGTTGATCCCGAGGAAACACGGATTTCCTTTCCGTTACAATATGCCTTGCTGCCTTTCCAGGCATAAAACATTTCGTCGAGACTGATTTCGTACACCACGCCCAGGACCACTTCCTTGTCTTTCATCAACGCAATGCTTACGGCAAAAGGCGAAAGGCCGTGAATGTAGTTGGTAGTCCCGTCCAGCGGATCGATCACCCAGCGGTATTGCTCGCCCGAATCGTGGGCCGTACCTTCTTCGGTAATAAAGCCGGATTCTGGCAGTAGTTTCACCAAAGCGCTCACAATGCGCTGTTCCGAAGTTTTATCCACGTAGGTCACGAAATCCGACTTCCCTTTGGTGATAATGTCTTCCTGAGTAAATTTCTGCCGTTCCTCAGTAATAAAACGGCCTGTTTCGCGGGCAATTTTCTGCACCTGAAAACAAAGTTTTTCAAAATCCATATTGTTCAAGTAAAAAGACAAAAGTAAAAAGATAAAAGTAAGAAATCGGAGAAAAACTGACCGGATAATTGGAAGAACCGTGAACAAATAACAATTAAGCCATTTAGTAGTTAAACAAGCGCTCCCTTTACATGTCCGTTCGGAAGGATTTCCTCTAACCGGACTTTCCGTACCTGGTTGGCAAGTTCTGGTGAATAGGCGGTTTCTACCCGGATGTAATTTTCGGTAAACCCAGAACTGCTGCCTTTGTCTTTCATGTCCTCGAAAAGAACTATTTGTTCAGTGCCGAGATGTGCTTCATAAAAATGACGAAGTTTTTTTTCCGAGAGATTGATTAATTTCTGAACGCGCTGTTTCCGCACATCGACCGGGACTACCGGAGTAATTGACAGGGCGCGTGTTCCGGGACGTTCAGAATACGGGAAGGCGTGAAGTTCGGACACATCCTGCTCCCTGATAAAATTGAACGAATCGAGGAAAAACTCTTCCGTTTCGCCGTTGGTGCCGGCAATCAGATCGACACCGATAAAAGCGTGCGGCATTTCTGATTTGATTTTTCGTACCCGGTCTGCAAAAACCTCGCGGCGGTATTTGCGTTTCATCAGTTTTAAAACTTCATCGGAACCCGATTGCAAAGGCAGATGAAAATGGGGCATAATTTTTCCGGAACGAGCTGCCAGTTCAATGATTTCATCCGTCAACAGATTGGGTTCGACCGACGAGATACGGATGCGTTGCAGGCCTTCTACTTCGTGGATCGCTTTCAAAAGGCCGATAAACGTCTCGCCGGTACTTTTCCCGAAATCGCCAATATTAACGCCGGAAAGGATGATTTCGCGGGTCCCTTTCGCGATGGCTTCTTCCGCCTTTTTCACCGTGTTGGCAATGCTGTCGTTGCGGCTGCGGCCACGTGCATACGGAATAGCGCAATAGGTACAGAAGTAGTCGCATCCGTCCTGTATTTTCAGGAAACTGCGCGTGCGGTCGCCATACGAAAAGGCATGAAAATAACTGCGGATGCGTTTCGCTTCTTCTACTTTGACCACTGTTTCTTTCGGCTTGCACAAATCGCCGATCAGTTCCACCATGCGGAATTTATCCTCAGCGCCGATCACATAGTCGAGACCGGCTATTTTTTTGAGTTTGTCGGGCTGCAATTGGGCATAACAACCAGTCACCACCACCACTGCACCGGGGTTGTTGCGGATGGCGCTACGAATGATATTGCGGCTTTTTTTATCCCCCTCGGCCGTCACCGTACACGAATTCACCACATACACATCGGCTTTTTCTTTAAACCCGACCCGTTCAAAACCTGCACGTTCAAACTGGTGTGCAATACTCGATGTTTCCGAGAAATTAAGTTTGCACCCTAACGTGTAAAAGGCGGCCTTCTTCCCTTTAAAATCCATCAGTTCTGTTTCTTCTGATTATCAGAGGGCAAAAGTAGAAATTTTTTGACAGGAAGATATAAACTGATCGGATGGCCTCAGATTCACCCTATCAGTAAAAATGTATATTATAGCAGGTCGCTGGCCAACTCGGCAAGGAAACTGCGTTCACCTTTCACTAAGTTGACATGCGCAAAGATGTCCTGGTTTTTCATTTTTTCGATCATATAAGCCAGACCGTTCGACTTCATGTCCAGATAAGGCGAGTCGATTTGTTGCAGGTCGCCCGTAAAAATCATTTTAGTGCCTTCGCCCGCGCGGGTGATGATGGTCTTTATTTCGTGAGGGGTCAGGTTTTGCGCTTCGTCGACAATAAAATACGAATTTGACAAACTGCGCCCCCGGATGTATGCCAGCGGGGTGATCACTAATTTTTGTTCCTTCTGCAATTCTTCAATTTTCTGATATTCGGGGCTTCGCGGATTGAAGTTGTGCTTGATCACGCCCAGATTATCGAACAAAGGCTGCATGTACGGATTGATTTTTTCTTCGGCATCGCCCGGCAGAAAACCCAGGTCGCGGTTGCTGAGCGCCACGATGGGACGGGCCAGCAGAATCTGGTTGAAATTCTTTATCTGTTCAAGTGCTGCGGCCAGTGCCAGCAATGTTTTCCCGGTACCGGCTTTCCCGGTAAGGCCTACCAGTTTAATGTCGGGGTTCAGGAGCGCATCGAGGCTGAAAGTTTGTTCGGCGTTGCGCGGTTTGATGCCGTAGGCAGTCCGTTTTTCAATCCGCAGAAAACGCCCGCTGTTGCTGTCGAAACGGGAAAGTACACTTGATTTGGCGCCTTTCATAATAAAATAATCGTTGGCCATGGGTTTTTCGCTGAGATTGGTTTCCAGCATGTCGAACGAACCTTCGCGGTACAGCTTCTCAATCAGGCTGTCGCTGAAATCCTCCATTTCTGAAACTCCTTTGTTGAAAATTTCTACATTCTGGACTTTGTCGTTCTGGTAATCTTCGGCCATGATCCCCAGTGATTTGGCTTTCATCCGGAGATTGATGTCTTTCGATATCAGGATGCATCTTCGTCCCGGAACCTTTTCCATGATGTGTTCGGCAATAGCCAGAATACGATGGTCGGGTATATCTTCTTTGAACGACTGTTTTATTTTGTCTGAGAATGGTTTTCCTGTTTCAATGATCAGTTTTCCACGGCCATTTCCCAGCGAGATTCCACCGTTAAACAATTTGTCGCCGACAATCTCATCAATGATGCGCACAAACTCGCGGGCCTGGAAATTGATCAGGTCGTTGCCCCGTTTAAATTTGTCGAGTTCCTCCAGTACGGTGATCGGGATCACAATGTCGTTATCCTGAAACTGGTTCATGCAGGTATGATCGTGGAGGATGACGTTGGTGTCGAGTACAAATATTTTCGACTGTTTCTTGGTTGCCATAATTCTGAACTTTAAGATTTGCCTAAAATTAGGAAAAAAGGGGCACTCCGTCTTTAATATTTGTTAAAACATCGGCCCAGAAAAGGTATTTTTGTCAACTAATGGATGTTTATAAGTTTACCGTGATGAGTACATATCAGGATACGATCAATTATCTGTATAGCCAGTTGCCGATGTTTCAACGAAGCGGGCCGGCGGCCTACAAAAATACGCTCGACAATACTTTTGCGCTGGATGAGATGTACAATCGTCCGCACCGGGCGTTTAAAACCATTCACGTAGCCGGTACCAACGGGAAAGGTTCGGTGTCGCATCTCCTGGCTTCGGTATTGCAGGAAGCCGGATACAAAACCGGTTTGTACACATCGCCCCACCTGAAAGATTTCAGGGAGCGGATCAGGGTAAACGGAGAAATGATCCCGGAGCAATCGGTAACTGAATTTGTGGATTCATTCAGGAAGAAGAATGAAACCGCAAAACTTGAACCTTCGTTTTTTGAACTTACTGTGGCCATGGCTTTTGAATATTTCAGAAATGAAAAAGTAGATGTGGCCGTTGTGGAAGTGGGATTAGGCGGGCGGCTCGATTCGACCAATATTATCATCCCGGAAGTTTCGGTGATCACGAATATCAGCCTCGACCACACTGCCTTACTGGGAAACACCATCGCACAGATTGCTTCGGAAAAAGCCGGCATCATTAAATCCCGGATACCTGTTGTTATTGGCGAAAGCGGTACTGAATCGGCTCAGGTGTTCCTTCAGAAAGCAACCGAAATGAATGCCCCGGTTTATTTTGCCGATCAGGAATTTTCATGTGCGTATTCTATGCTTTTGCCCGAAGGAAAACAAATATTCCATGTAACCCGGAATAACAGGCCTGCATACCCAAACTTACAGCTTGATTTACTTGGAATTTATCAACGGAAGAATATTTTAACGGTGCTGAAAACGTTGGAACTATTAAGGATTTCCGGCTGGGATATAGAAGACAAGCCTATTTACAGCGGGTTGAGAAGTGTTACGAAAAATACCGGTTTGCTCGGACGCTGGCAGATTATCGGGAACAACCCGCTGATTGTGTGCGACACCGGCCACAACGAAGGGGGAATCCGGCAGGTGGTCGAACAGATTAGAAATACAGCGTGGAAAAGCCTGCACGTTGTTTTCGGGATGGTCAACGATAAAAGTATCGATGCCGTTTTAGCGCTCCTGCCAAACGAAGCAACTTATTATTTTACACGGGCAGACATTCCCCGTGCTCTCGGCGAAGCAGAACTTCAACGTCAGGCTGAAATTTTTGGACTGAAAGGAAGAACGTTCACAAACGTTACCGAAGCGCTGAATGCCGCAAAAAATAATGCAGATGGACGTGATATGATTTTCGTCGGGGGAAGCACTTTTGTAGTTGCCGAAGTTTTGTGATGATTTTTGAAAAAAATTTTGTACAAATGAAAAATGAGTATATATTTGCAACGCTTTCCCGGAAAGGAAAGGAGCGTTCTAAAATAAACCGGGCGATTAGCTCAGCTGGTTCAGAGCATCTGGTTTACACCCAGAGGGTCGGCGGTTCGAATCCGTCATCGCCCACCAAAAAGCCATTCGATATTTCGAGTGGCTTTTTTAATTTTAACCCAATGCATTATTGGGCATATTTTGTATTCGGAGAAGCTTGATAAAGAAGTGATCCCATCCTTCTAAAGTAGTCCCCAAAAGAAATATGAAGTGATCCAAAGTGATCCGATAAATTCTGTATAACCGTATAAAAACACGAATGGGAACTACTCTGTGACGAATAGTTCCCATTCACATCGGGTAACCGAAGTTTCCCTCAGTGCCAGACTACGGTTATTGTGGCCGGCTGTAATTTCAGATTCATCATCTTACTTTGTTCAGCCCCTGGCTTTCCGGCAGGCGTGTTACGGCTCTGCTTTCCGGCTGTCCGTTCGATTTCCCGAAGGTCCTCTTCACGGACGAAGTGTTTTTCGGACAACCCACCATTGCATGTCTTACGATATGCGTTGATGATTTGTAAAGCTCTTCCGGCCTTTCGGCTTTCCTGCTTTTATCCTGCAGCCCTGAACCGAAATTCAGTTTTCCAGGGTACCTTCCAACTCAACCTGTCGAAGAACGCAAGCGATCTTTTTCCTGTTGACTGAACCTTCCGGACGAATCCTTCTTCGTTCAAACTTCGGTTCTTCTGTTGCGCCAGCCCGGAGGCCGGAATGAAACAGGCCAAAATCCAATTAAGTTCTTCATCCCGTTTCCGCTTCTTCAGAACTGCCTTTTATCGCTCATCTGATGAATTAAAATTACTCAAGAAAAGCTATGTCAGTCAAGTTTTTTCCTGTTTTTAAATCCACAATGTATCAACTGTCGATATTAACAATAGTTGATAAGTTTCCAGTCTTCTGTATTGTCTACCAGGTAAGGGGAATATGGGAAACAACGGTGTTTTGGCTAAAGTTATAAACAGGGTGTTGATAACTTTATGCGCAAGGAAAGGTATTTTGCCATGGTCAAAATAGATGTTGTATTTTGGCTTAATGTTATTTGGAGTACATGAAATAGCCATAAGTGCAAAGCCTACACAAACCGAAAATGTACAAATGGCTATTCCATTCCGTTGATAAGTAGGTTGAAATACTGACTTTGATCCGGGAATTATGTGAAATGACTTTAGAAATTTATACAGATGAAATAGTCATTTCTTCCGAACCCGTTCCCGAAATTATTTGATCTGCATTGTATTTTTTGGCGAATAACTAAGGTTTTTAACCGACATTTATTCATGAGCGCCTATTTTCGGACGAAGTTTCCCATTCTAAGGTTCAAACTACCGGCGTTGGGGTTCGCTTATCCGATCATTCAAAAATAAAAAAGGCACCGGAAACGGTGCCTTCCCTGTTTCTTCCTTTTCTCTTTTCTGTGTACAGCTTATGAAATTGCAATTTGTCTCGGTTTCTGATCTTTGAACTCTTCTTTTTTCGGAAGTTCAATTTTCAGGATACCGTTGTTGTGGGTTGCGTTGATTTTTGTAAAATCAACCCCTTCGGGAATCACAAACGAACGGCTGAAGCTCGAATAGCTGAATTCCTTGCGGACAACTTTTAGCTCTTTGCGTTCTTTTGTTTCTGTTTTCTTTTCCGACGAGACGGTCAGCACATTGTCCTTCAGGTCGATACAGAAATCTTTTTTTTCCAGTCCGGGAGCAGCAATTTCAATTTCGTAGTGGTCGCTGCTTTCCATGATGTTCACATCCGGGGAAGAACTCCATTCTCTTTCGTTAAAGAAATCGTTCCATAAACTACTGCCGAAAAAGTTGTTGACAATGCCCGGTAAATTTCTGTTGGTTTTCAATACTGGTAACATGGCTTTGTCCTCCATTTATTCGTTAAACATGTTTGTTGTTTTTATGCAATCGGATTTTTGCAAGCATTGTACCAGGGCTTTTTTGGGGGACGAAATCTTGCCATTTTTTCAGTTTGTGATGTCGAATGTGTTCATTTTGACTCTATTGGCTGTTTTAATCTGAAAATTTTTCAGTGTTTTCGGGGTGGGGGAGATGCCGCCGTGTTGTGTGAATCATCAAATGATTGATTGTCATTCCGACGTAAGGAGGAATCTCATAAAACAGAGCTATTTCAACAGGTGCTTACTGTGTTGTGCTTACTGTGTTCAGCACGACAAAACCAAATTAGTACACCGTAGTATAAAATCAGTCACGCGTTATCGGAAGAAAGATCAACCCCCGATTATAACGGTTGGGCAGCCCAGTACAATTGTTCCTCCGTGTACTGTTTGATCGCCCATCTGTGCCGCAGGTTTTCCTCCTATAAAGACGGTCATTGATCCGTTGATAATGGTATCGGGTGGGCCGACACAAACAAGGCTGTCGCCAACTACTGCTGCCGGCATTTTGCCAATTAAAACAGTTGGTACGCCAAGCCCGATGATGGGGCCCCCACATGAAGTATTGGCGGAACAGCCGGTGTTTGCATGGGGCAGGTATGCATATCTGTAATTCGCGCTGCTGGCGACATAGCTACAATTTAAATTAGTTGGTCATTACCATGGCGCCTGAAACAGTCGTTTGTCCTGATGCGGAGAATTCGTCAGAGACTGTTTCTTTGGCTTTTAACGAAGTTTGGGCATTCAAATCAATATTTGATCCGTTCATTTTTATGGTTGAATGAAATGAATACACCCCGGGACGCAATCCCTACCGAAAGCTGTAATGACAATTAAAAATACAGCTTAAACAACACATTCGGAAAATATTTTACACTGAAAATATTTCTTCATTGTGCCCCTTTCGGGCGATAAGGGATTTTACTATTCAAACTTTTTTCTTTTTACTTTTTACGTTTTCCTCTGAGTAGTATTTTTTACTCGTTCAAAAGTGAAAAATTTTAATATATTTGTTCGTAAAAATACGAACAAAGAATAGTTGACAATGGAAATAAAAGTTTTAGGAACGGGTTGCCCGAAGTGCAAGGCGCTTGAGAAAGCAACCAGAGAAGCCGTTGCCGAAACCGGTATTGAAGCGGAAGTAAGCAAAGTGGAAGATATACTGGATATTATGAAACATGGGGTGATGACCACCCCGGCGCTGGTGGTCGACGGAAAAGTAGTTGCCAAAGGCAGGTTGCTGACGGTTGCCGAAATCAAAAGTTTAATCACTAAATAACCAGAAATTATGAAACGGATGATAGCCTTTTTTTTATTCATTTTTACAATTACAGCAGGATATGCACAAGGTTGCTATAAACAAGAAATAACAAGTGAGCCGGCTGTTCTTGCCATGAATATTGTCAATAACGATGTTACTGTCGTAAAAGCCTATTATTTTCATGCAACCCGCCGTTGTGCCACCTGTCAGGCCGTTGAATCAGTAACGAGGGAAGCGTTGAAAGAATACTATGGCAACCAGGTTGTATTTCAATCCGTCAACCGGGAAAAAGACAACAAAAACCCATTGATTAAAAAATACAAGATCAGGGGGCAAACCCTGTTGATTGTGAAAGGCGATAAAGTGATTAACCTGACCAACGAAGCGTTTCTGTATGCACGGACTAAGCCCGATCAATTCAAGGCAAAACTTAAATCGGTCGTTGATTCGATAAAATAATGAGATGGAAATACTGCAAAATCTTCTGGAAGATTCACAATTCCCTTTGGTTTCCGCATTCCTGTTGGGACTGATGACTGCTGTCAGCCCCTGTCCGCTGGCCGCCAACATTACTGCTATCGGGTACATTAGCCGGGATATTGAAAGCCGTCGCAAGGTATTTTTCAATGGTTTGATTTACACACTCGGGCGGGCTGTTTCGTACACCACCATCGGTCTGTTGTTTTTCTTCGGAGCCGAGCAGTTTAGCTTGCAGGGATTCTTTTCAAGCTGGGGCGAAAAGCTGCTGGGACCTTTGCTCATTGTTATCGGGTTATTTATGCTGGGTGTATTGAATTTCATTAAAATACCGGGAATAGGTTCACTTGCTGATAAAATGGAGAACCATGCCAACAAAGGATTTTGGGGAGTTCTTCTGCTCGGGATAGTATTTGCCCTGGCCTTTTGCCCGTACAGCGGCGTACTTTATTTCGGGATGCTGATCCCGATGACCATCAGCAGCGCTTCGGGCTTGTACCTGCCCGTTGTATTTGCCCTGGCCACCGGAATCCCGGTTATCCTTTTTGCATGGCTCATCGCCTTTTCGGTGGGGTCTATCGGTGGGGTTTACAACAAAATGAGAATCTTTGAGTTGTGGTTTCGCCGCGTGGTGGCCATGCTGTTTATTGGCGTTGGCTTGTATTATGTGGGCGCAATGTTCTTTTAAAATCATAAATCGTAAGTGGAAACTAAAAAAGAAATCAAAATACTGATCTGGATTGCTGTGTTTTTCGTCTTGGCGTTTTTCCTGCCCATCGAAAGCGGGCGGTTCAACACGGCCATTGCCGCTGCTTTCGATTTAGTAAAATGGTATGCCCGCGAACATGTGGTGTTGTGCTTGTTACCGGCCTTTTTTATTGCCGGGACCATCTCCATTTTCGTGAGCCAGGGTTCGGTACTGAAGTATTTCGGCGCCAATGCAAAAAAATGGATGGCCTACACCATCGCTTCCGTTTCGGGAACTATTTTGGCGGTTTGCTCCTGCACCATCCTACCCTTGTTTTCAAGCATCCACAAACGCGGTGCAGGATTGGGGCCCGCTATCGCGTTTTTGTATTCCGGGCCGGCCATCAACATTCTCGCCATCATCCTTACAGCGCGTATTCTGGGGCTGGAAATGGGTATTGCCCGTACCATCGGGGCGGTTGTTTTTAGCATTGTTATCGGTTCAGTCATGTCGATTATTTACCGGAAAGAGGAAAAAATAAAGAAGGAACAACAAATGAATATTGTCCCTGAACCTGAAAAACGCCCGATGTGGCAAACTGCGTTTCACTTTTTCACGCTGATCTTCATTCTGGTTTTTGCCAACTGGGGAGCTCCTTCAAACGGCGATACCAATAGCACATGGTATTTTATCTGGCATTTTAAATGGTATATCACCGGATTCTTTGGCCTGTTTCTGGCTTATTCGTTGATTTATATCCTGAAAATTAAATGGCAGTGGGTTTTGTATGCCTTGCTGGCCACTGCATTTTCAGCATTTCTGGCTACCACATTTATCGAAAATCCGAAATTGAGTCCCTTGGTGCCCATGATCGTTGCGATTGCTGCTTTAAGTGTTATCACCCTGTTTGATAAACTCAATGGAGACAACCGGGAGTGGACGCTGTCGTCCTGGGATTTTACCAAACAAATTATGCCTATGTTGGCTATTGGCGTGGTAACTGCCGGGTTCCTTTTGGGTTCGACCCACGACGGAACAACCATTGTCGGGGTTATCCCCAACGAATGGATTACGGCATTGGTCGGCGGCAATTCTGTTTTCTCCAATTTCTTCGCGTCCATTGTCGGTGCATTCATGTATTTTGCCACCCTTACCGAGGTGCCGATCTTGCAAGGGCTAATTGCTTCGGGAATGGGAAAAGGGCCTGCACTGGCGTTGTTGTTGGCCGGGCCGTCGCTTTCATTGCCCAACATGTTGGTAATCCGGGGTGTAATGGGTACCCAAAAGACGCTTGTGTACGTGGTTTTGGTAATTGTAATGGCCACTGTTTCCGGATTGGGTTATGGAGCATTCTTTTCGTGAACAAAGTTCTTTATGTCAGATAATTATCAAATTAAAAAATACCTCTGCCAAAATGAATTGCAACTCATGCCACGATGAATCACTGGGTCGTAAAGTTTTTTCTAATGTACATTACAGATTAATGAAATAGCACCCTTATGCTGACAGCTATTTCAGAACCGGGATCATGAATTTCTAAAACCATAAAAACAATAATTATGAAAACAAAATCGGTCGGTTTTATCGGCGGTGGGCGCATCACCAGAATCTTTCTTCAGGCTTTTGTCAACCATAAAGTTGAATTTAAATCGGTTGTGGTTTTCGATACCAATAACGATGTACTCGCTACCCTGAAGCAGAAGTTTCCGTTTATAGAGACGGGCGAATTGCTCCATGCTGCCAGTCAGCATACGGTGTTCATAGCCCTGCATCCGCCAATGATTATGGAAACGCTCGATAAAATTACCAATGTTGTTTCTGAAGATACTTTGGTCATTTCGCTTGCCCCAAAAATCACCATCGAAAAAATTGCATCGAAACTGAAAACCCGGAATATTGTCCGGATGATACCAAATGCCACCTCGTACATTAACGAAGGTTTCAATCCCGTATCTTTTTCTGCGGAATTGTCGAAAGACGATAAAAAATCAATCCTGAGACTTCTGAAAAACTTAGGTAAAACCTTTGAAACCGACGAAGCCAAACTTGAGAGTTACGCCATTGTTTCGGCCATGTTGCCTACCTATTTCTGGTTTCAGTGGCAGGAAATGGAAACAATTGCCACGCAAACAGGATTGTCGGAAAGAGAAGCCCGAAAAGCCATCCAGATCAGCTTGAAAAAAGCCATCCGGTTGTATTTTAACTCCGGCCTCAGCCCGACTGAAGTGATGGATTTGGTCCCGGTAAAACCCATTGGTGAACAAGAAATGCAAATCAGGGAAATTTATCAGACAAAACTGATGAAGCTGTTCGGGAACATAAAGCCGTAAATAGGAATATTCCCGGGGCAACCCTGGCGGAAGACCAGACTGTTTTCGATAAGAAGATCGAAGATTTTAACAGGGTAACCGACCTGAACCTGAACGGGACAGTTTATCCGACGCTGGTTTTTGGCGAGGCAATGGCGAAAAGTTTACCGGTTTCGGAGGGTCTAAAAACGCATTCGTCCGATTATGACCATTTGGTTATCAGCTACCGTCAGTCGCTTCGTAACCTCGGACAGTGCGGTGTCGATACCGTTTGTTATAATTTTATGCCAGTACTCGATTGGGCACGTACCGACCTTCATTTTAAACTTTCCAATGGAGGTGAATCAATGTATTTCGATTACCCGATTTTTGCCGCTTTTGATATTTTATCCTGAAACGGACAGAGGCGCAAAAGGATTATCCTGCATGGATGGTTTAAAAAGCAGAAACAGTTTTTAGCAGGATGAGCAAGTCCGGGGCCGAAACGTTGGCCCGCAATATTATCGTGGTTACGCAGGGTTTTATTAACGGAACGGTTGGCAATGTGGCGGATTATAGAAAAGTGTTTCTCGAACTTATTCAGAATTATTCTGAAATTGACAGGGACAAGCTTAGACAAAACCTGTCTTCCTTTTTAAACGATGTGATCCCGGTTGCAGAAGAAGCAGGTATTAATCTCTGCATCCATCCCGATGATCCGCCTTATCCGGTACTTGGGTTACCGCGAATTGCCGGTACGATCGATGATTTTCGGTGGATCATGGAACAAAACCGGTCGCTCCGAAACGGGATTACATTTTGTTCCGGTTCGCTCTCGGCAAGGGTCGATAACGATCTGACAGAATTTGTCCGCCAACTGGGCGACCGCATTCATTTTATTCATCTCCGGAACACGCAAATGCTGGAGGATGTCAGCTTTTACGAGTCGGAGGGCTTTTAATTTGTTCTGAAGCGAAGAGTTATATTGCGGGTATTTATAAAAATCGCGTATATTCTTGCTTTTTATTTTTATTCCGAATTTGTTTCTCAGGCGTGTATTTTTACTAATTTTTCTTTCAGCAAAAGCGGAATTTCCGATGGTTCTTTGGCTACCGGCACACCTGCTTTGTTAAAGGCTTCAATCTTTTCAACCGCGGTTCCCGATCCGCTTGAAATAATGGCTCCTGCATGTCCCATACGCTTTCCCGGGGGAGCAGTTTGTCCGGCAATGAAAGCAACAACCGGTTTGCTCATTTTTTCCGCAATGAAACGGGCAGCCTGTTCTTCAGCATCGCCCCCGATTTCGCCGATCAGCACAACGGCCTCGGTATCCGGGTCGTTTTCAAACATTGCCAGTAGATCGAGGTAATACAACCCTGCCACCGGGTCGCCGCCAATTCCCACACAGGTTGTTTGTCCCAGGTTACTTTCCGTCAGCATATTTACTACTTCGTAGGTTAATGTCCCGCTGCGTGACATTAGTCCGATATTTCCTTTTTTGAAGATATTTCCGGGAAGTATTCCCACCAAGGATTCGCCGGGAGTGATCAATCCCGGACAGTTCGGGCCAATCAGTTTGGTTTTGTTTCTTTTCAGGATGGGCATTATCCGGATTATATCGCTCACGGGGACTCCTTCGCTGATGACAATAACCAGTTCAATGCCGGCTGCCGAGGCTTCCAATATGGCATCGGCGGCAAATGCTGCCGGGACGAACAGTACAGATGTATTGGCCCCTGTTGCCTTTACTGCATCTTCCACCGAATTGAAAACCGGGATACCGGCGATCTTTTCGCCATCTTTTCCGGGTGATACGCCGGCTACCACCTGTGTTCCGTACTCTTTCATTTTTGAGGCATGAAACCCACCGTCGCGTCCGGTGATCCCCTGTACTACTAACTTTGTATTTTTGTTGATCAGTATACTCATGACGTTTTTCTTTTTTAACGGTTACACAGTTCAATCGCTTTTCTTGCTGCTTCACTCATGGTTTTTACCGTTGGAAGCCCCGTTTCTTTGAGCAGGGCGAGGCCTTCGTCGGCATTGGTCCCCGACAGACGGACCACAATTGGAATATTGGTGTTGATAATTTTCAGCGCCTTGATCAGCCCCCGGGCTACATCGTCGCAGCGTGTAATTCCACCGAAAATATTGATCATCACAGTTTTTACATTTTTATCGGAAAGAAGGATATTCATTGCGTCAATCACTTTTTGCGGATTTGAACTTCCACCAATGTCGAGAAAGTTGGCAGGCGATCCTCCGTATAGTTTGATCATGTCCATCGTTGCCATGGCCAGGCCGGCTCCGTTTACCATGCACCCAATGGTCCCATCGAGTTTGATATAGGACAGTCCTTTTTTATGGGCTTCAATTTCTTTCTGCTCGTCTTCGTCCGGCTCGCGCATGGCCAGAATTTCCGGTTGCCGGAACAGGGCGTTGTCGTCGAAATTCATTTTTCCGTCGATTGCCCATATTTCATTACCGGTATTCACAATAAGCGGATTGATTTCGGCCAGTGTTGAATCGGTTTCAATGTATAATTTGTACAGCTTTTGAAAAATTACCGCTGCCTGACGGGCCTGTTTTATATCGCCGAACAATTTCATGGCAATGTTGCGGGCTTCGTAATCGAGTAGGCCGGTTAACGGATCAATCGGGTATTTGATGATTTTTTCGGGATTGGTCTTGGCTACCTCTTCAATTTCAACACCCCCTTCTGCGCTTACCATCAAGATTGCCGATTTGGTGTTCCGGTCGTTGATCAGCCCTACATAAAACTCTTTTTTAATGTCCACTGCATCGGTAACCAGCACTTTCTCAACAGTATATCCTTTGATGTTCATTCCGAGGATTTTTTCTGCGTGTTCAACCGCTTCGCTTTTGGTTTTTGCAAGTTTCACACCGCCGGCCTTCCCCCTCCCGCCGGTAAGAACCTGCGCCTTGATCACCGTCATGCCGGTTTTGCCGGAAACGGCTTCCTCTACTTCTTTTACAGAATGGCAAAGTTTGCCATCCGGAACAGGGATGCCATATTTCTGAAATAGTTGCCTCGCCTGGTATTCATGAATCTTCATAATACATATTTAAAGGTTAGTAACAATTATTTTTTAAAAGTATCAAAACATATATGAATTCAGAAGTATAAATATTGCTATTCCATACTATTTTAGAACATAAGAATGATTGACAGGCCCGAATTGTTTTTCCGGGAATTTCAAATACCAATGTTCAAAACCTATGACATATTTCTGGTGAATTTGTTCATTGTCCTGCTGAAAAAAATACGGGTATTTTTAATTATATCCGGTTCTCGTTTATTGACCGGTAATTTTTTTAAAGTAGTTTTGCATCAGGAAAAAATGATGCCATGATTGAAAAAATAAAAGCGGTACTTCGACAGGAAGCAGAAGCAATACAAAATATACCGGTTACCGGGGAGTTTGAAAAAGCGATACAGATTATTGAAGCCCGGGTACACCGCAAAGGGGGAAAATTAGTGGCCAGTGGCATGGGCAAGGCAGGACAGATTGCCCTGAACATTGCCACGACGTTCAGTTCGACCGGAACGCCTGCCGTTTTTTTGCACCCGTCGGATGCGCAGCATGGCGATCTGGGGGTGATTCAGCCCAACGATGTGCTTTTGCTGATTTCCAATTCGGGAAAAACCCGCGAAATACTCGAACTGGTGGAACTGGCTGATCACCTGTACGAAAAGCTTCCGTTGATTGTGATAACCAGCCAGAAGGAGTCGGAACTGGCAAAGATTTCGGACGTTTGCCTGCTAACCGGCAATCCGAAAGAAGTATGTATACTGGGGCTGACACCGAGCACTTCAACCACCATGATGACTGTGATTGGCGACATCCTGGTGGTGCTGATGATGGAACAGATCGGTTTTACGAACGAAGAATATGCCAAACGTCACCACGGCGGCTACCTGGGTGACAAATCGAGAGAACAGGCGCGATCGGGAAAGAATTTTAAATGAAGTATAATCATAATATGAGGGTTTTAAAAGAAGAAAGCATTGCCTTGGTCATCGACATTCAGGAACGATTGCTTCCGGCGATGGCCGAAGCTGAAGCGCTGGTGCATAATTGCAAAATGCTGGTGGCTGGGTTGCAGGAACTGGCCGTACCAACAATGGTTACCCAACAGTACACCAAAGGTTTGGGCGAGACAGTGGAAGAAATAAGATCGTTGCCTGCAGATTTCAGCCCCATAGAAAAACGCGGCTTCAGTTGTTTCGACGAACCGGTGGTGGCAGAAAGGTTGAAAAACAGTGGGGCGAAAAATGTCATTCTCTGTGGCATCGAGTCGCATGTTTGTGTGCTGCAAACGGCCATCGACCTGAAAGGGGCAGGTTATGTGCCGGTAGTGGTAATGGACTGTGTTTCGTCGCGCAATCTCGACCATGTGGATTTGGCAGCCGAACGTTTCCGGTACGAAGGAATTATGATGACTTCCTGCGAATCCATCCTTTTTGAGCTGACCCGTTCCTCTGCAGCGCCTGAGTTTAAAGCCATCTCGAAGCTGGTAAAATAAATGGGTTTTATGGGAGAGATGTAAATCCCGGAGGAACAAAATTCTTTCGGGATTTGTTGTTCTTAATTGTTTTGTTAATCATTCTAAAATACCTTCGGAAGAGTTTAGTACCGAAAACCTTTTTTCATAATTTTAGAGCAAACTTTATTTTATGAGCAAATATTTTTTGAAAAAAGAGAAATGGAGTTTTATACCGTCGCTGATTGCGATATGCGTTTTTTTTATATTGGTATTTTTTTCGGTCCGGTTTATCAGTAAGCAAAGGGGTGAGTGGGAAAAAGACATTCGCGCCAACCTGTTGGAGACCCTCACTGCCAATAAATCAAGGTTGGAGAGGGCGCTGTATTCCCGGATTTATTATACCAAGGGCGTTGCGGCCTATGTTTCGTTGCACCCCGATTTAAACAATGACGATTTCCAGGGACTGGCAAAACTGTTAATTAAAAACGACAGTGTGATCAGCACTATGGCTTTATCGCGAAATTGCATTATTGGTTCGGTATTTCCTGAAGAGGGGCATGAAGCGGCCATTGGCCTTGATTTGATGGCACATCCCGAACGCCGCGAAATTGTTGAAAAAACGATTGAAACCCATCAGACTTTTGTGGCCGGCCCGGTTGAATTGGTAGAGGGGGGGCTTGCATTCATCAGCTACACCCCGATTTTCAATAAAATGGAAAAAGACGAACCGTTCTGGGGAGTTACCGACATTGTAATTTATCGCGACCGGCTGTTTCGCGATGCTCAAATATTTCCTGATTATAATGGATTTGAATTTGCTTTGCAGGGAGAAGATGGAAAAGGTTCCAACGGAAAAGTTTTCTGGGGAAATCCCGACGTGTTTGACAAGAAACCTGTGGTAACCAGCATCGATCTTCCTACCGGAAACTGGGTTCTGGCTGCTGCACCGAAGAGTGGATGGAATGCATATATAGACCAGGATAATTTATTGTATTATACACTGATTGTCAGTTCTCTGGTTATTAGCGTGCTGAGTTGGGTTGTGGTCCGGTCGTTGGTGAAAATCAGAAGCAATGAACGTGAGTTGAAGGCTATTCTTCAATCGATGCACAACTTGATCATCGAATTCGACAGGGGCGGACAATACCTGAAAATTGCACCAACTGACCAGTCGTTACTGGTCATGCCCAAAGAAAAGCTGATTGGGAAAACCGTTTTCGAGATTTTTGAACCCGGATTGGCATCTCTTTTCCACCGGTCAATTAACGAATGTCTCAGTAAAAATAAACTGGTTGTTATTGAATATCCGCTCACCGTGAACGGACAGGATTTATGGTTCATGGCCCGTATTTCGAAACGATCAGAGAATACAGTCATTTTCAATGCGTACGACATTACAGAGAAAAAACGTTCGGAAGAAAACATCCGGGAGTCGGAAAGCCGTCTCAGGGAACTGAATGCGATGAAAGACAGATTGTTTTCGATTATTGCCCACGACCTGAAAACCCCTGTTGGCAACCTAATGAACCTAAGCCAGATGCTGAACAGCGAATACGGGCAACTGGATGAAAAAAACAAACGCGAGATGCTGGCGTTGTTACAACTATCAAGCTCCGAAGCCTTCGAACTGCTCGATAATTTGTTGAATTGGGCTATTTCACAACAAAAAGCCGTAAAGATTGAACAGAAAACGTATCCGTTATGGGAATTGTGCGACCCGTCTGTTCATTCTCTCACACCGGCTTCTACGGCTAAAAACGTTAAAATCTACGATGAAACTGATCGGAAAATTCTTATTGAGTGCGATATAAACCTGACGAAAACCATCATCCGGAACCTGTTGTCAAATGCCATAAAATTTAGTTATGAAGGAGGTGCCATCTTCTTAAAATCAGGAGACAAAACTGTCCAAGGGAAAAAATATGCACTTTTGAAGGTGGAAGACAACGGGGTTGGGATGAACCAGGACACGATCGGAAAATTATTCACAAGCGGGCGCATTCAACCCGTACCGGGAACGAACAACGAAACAGGTACAGGACTGGGATTGCTTCTTTGCAAAGAATTTATTGAGATGCAGGGCGGTTTTCTTGAAGTGTCCAGCGAAGCCGGGAAAGGTTCCACCTTTACGGTTGCATTCCCTGTCGGATAAATAAAAGGGAGATAAGCATTTAAGCCAATCTCCCTGCAAATAATCTGAAGTCTATGTCACTAAAAATCAGGCATGGTTTTTCTTAAATGCTTTTTGCGTTGGCCAGCAAATATTCTTCCGCTTCAACCGACCAAAGGCCATTGGTTCTCGATACAATTTCATTCAGCGTTGCAAAAAACGGATCGGTTTTCCCTTTTTCCGCAAAATCCAAAATTGCAGTCAACGGCATATCTACATGCGTGTAAATCAGCTTTTTGCCTCCCGGTATCTGCGGCAGGTTCAGGGTGGTGTCAATCACCGCATTGAGACCGCCGATATGAGTTACCAAACCGGCAGGGTCAAGCCCTTTCGCGAACATTTTCAGCGATTCCACCATGTCGTCGTTGTTTCCTCCCGAAGTGCCGACAATATGCGTGTAGGCATAATGCACGTTGTAAAAATTCATTTTTGCGCTCAGGTTAGGATCCGACGGGCCTGCAAAAAAGTTCAGGCAGCCATCGAACGCAAGAATGGCATCGCCCTGCTCAATCACGGCGGGGACAGGTGCAAACACAAACACATCGTTATAACCTGTATTTCCTGAAATGCGGCGAAGTTCATCTACCGGATTTTCAAAAGCAGAGGTATTCAGGTAAATCAGTTCAATACCGTTTTCTTTTGCCCATTGCGGAGAGTAAATGGAAGCTGCCCGGTCGAGCCGTTTCTGGTCGATGTCGGTAACCACCATCAATGAAGGTTTGCGGTCTTCGCGGCGGATCACATAGTTGATCGCTGCCAGCCCCATCGGCCCTACCCCTGCGAGGATGGCCATTTTGCCTCCCTGCACAATTTCCATCTGGTGGATATACGAGCCCGGTACCGTGTGGTAGTTGGCGTGCATGGCGCCAATTACGCACGAAAGCGGTTCGGCCAGCGATGCCGGATAAAAACCGGGGCCGTCGTAAACTAACAGGCAATCCTGCACCAGCACATCTTTCGGGATGATTACATAGGTTGCATCGCCGCCGGCATAACGGTAGGAATAGCCGGGTGCGCTCAGTACCCCCACCGGGCCGTCTTCGTAATAAATAGCCGGTTGAATGGAAAATTTCTGCCCCGCCCTGAACTTGTGCTGCCAGTTAGCCCCCACCTGTACCAGTTCGCCTGCAAACTCGTGACCGATAATGGTCGGGTTCTCGGCAATATCGTTGGGTACGCGTTTGTGGTCACTGGCCTGTGTAACTGCTTTGTACGACGACATGCAGATACTGTCGGACACCACTTTGGCCAATATCTCGTCTTCGGTAATTGACGGCAATTCAAACTCTTCGAGCCGTAAATCTTTTTTTCCGTATAATCTTATTGCTTTAGTTTTCATATCTCATTTTTGTTATAAATTCTCTTTGAATATCTGCTTCTGGCTTCTAGTAACCAGCAACTGGCTTAACAGCCGTTTCCTATTTTCGATGAAAGCTTTTTAAAAAGTTATTTAATTTTTTGCCAAGTAAATCACATTTCTCATGGATTGACTCATGTTTTTCTTTGTCCTTTAAAGAACCTGTTTCCCACAAGCTTTCCAGGTGGTCAATGGTTTCATCGTTTGAAGCAATTGCATAGGTCAGAAACTTATAATAGTCCGCCTGATAAATACGTCTTCCATAACCCTCAACAATAGTAGAACGTGTACTCTTTGATGATCTTCTGATTTGCTGACCAGTTTCATACATCTCAAAAGAAGGTAAATCATGCAAGGTCATTAAATGAATCTCTATTGCGACCTCCCTTGCCAGTTGCCATATTTCAAGACTTTTGTAAGACATGTTTATTTTCAAATTACAAAAATCGTTTCAAACTACCACTTCTTGCCAGAAGCCAGAAGCCAGCGGCTTTTATTTTAGCATATTTTGTCCGCCGGTGACAGGCACGGCCTGGCCGGTTTCGTATTCCTGTTCAATAATATAATACACGGCACGCATCACGTCGAGCGGGGTACAGCCACGTCCGGCGGGAACCTGCGCTTCATAAAAACGTTTCACATCGTCGATGGTTTTAGCGCCTGGCACTTTTCCTGCACGGAGATACTGCACAAACAAACCCGTTTCGGGGTCGGCCCACAGCGGCCCGTCGAAAAAGTTGCCCGGACAAACCGAGTTGACCTTTATTTTGTAAGGCATCAGTTCGAGCGCGAACGACTGGGTAAGCCCGATACCTCCAAATTTTCCACCTGCATACGCAAAATTTTTATTGCTGCCTTTCAGTCCCGATTTCGAGTTAATCTGAATGATGTCGGTAAAATGGTTCGGCTTCCACTGGTGTTGCACCTTCATCACTTTTGAAGCGTATTTGGCACACAGAAAATAAGCCGAATAATTCACTTTGGTCATCAGTTCAAAGGTTTCGGGCGTCATTTCGTCGAGGCTGCCGGCGCGTAAAATACCCGCGTTGCTGATAAACAAATCCAGTCCGCCAAACGCTTTCACCGTTTCTGTGATCAGGTTTTCAACCGAAGCGGCATCGGCCACGTTGGTTTTCACGAACAGCGCCTTATTATTGCGTTTTACGGCATTCAGAGAGGCTGCCAACTCCTGCCCTTTTTCGTCGTTCAGGTCGGCCACTACCACGCTGGCGCCGTTTTGCATCAGGTGTTCCACGATGCCTGCGCCAAAACCCTGCGCACCGCCGGTCACAATGGCAATCCGTTGTTCGGCGCGGCCAGCACCTTTCGGGAAACCAGAAACAACTAAGGTTCCAAACCCCTTAATGGTAATCGCTTCGATTAGTTTTCCGGCGCTTTTAATTTTTTCTGAAAGTTCGGTTAAAACCTGCTCCGAGTTTTCAACAACAATGGTTTTATTTACAGCAGCAGGTTCTTCGCCTTCCGCATAAAACGTTACATTTTTCAGGTTTTCGCCCGAAAGCATCATCCGGACAGCCGGAATGACCGTATTAATTTGATTTTGCATCTCGCTTACGAATTGAAATATTTTATAAGCGCATTTCCAAGGCTTACAAACTCCTTGTTCTGCGCAGTTTTTGCTTTCCCGTTTTCATCGAGGTAGCCGGGTTTGCCATTGGCCACAAGATACTGATGGGCGGCGATAATACAAGCCCCTTCATAACCAATTTGCACCAGTTCCTCGTCCAGCTCAATCCCTCCGGAACACGACACTTTTACCGGTTCCAAAACCGGGGTGTTGTGCTCGGTACCAAAAGTGATCACAAATCTTTTGTCGTAAAAGAATTTCACAAAGTCTTTCAGAATTGGAAATTGGTTGCGACCGGGGATCAGTTCCAGACTGCTCACATTTTTTGCCTGAAGTTTAGCGTACAACTGTTCCGGGTCACCCTCGTAGTCGGTGAATTCGCCTTTCGGATTGTCTAAAAGCACCGGGTAGCAGGGAATCCCCCCGCCATTGATGATCAGGTCGCGCACTTCTTCAAGGCTCAAAAAAGCGCGGTCGTTTTCCGGCACAAATGCTTTGCCCCCGGCTTTTAGCAGGTTGCCACGGATTTCGTTTTCCAGTCCGGCAAAATCATCCAACTTCGATTTCGGTTCTTTTCCTGAGAACAATCGGGACAGAACGGTTTTCCGCTCATTGTCCGTCGTAAATTTTTCGTACACCGCTTCGCGCAATGCTTTGGCAATATGGCGTTCGCGCAACATATTACGGGCATACCGGGCTTTCATTTCTTCAGTAGTAAACTGAATGTCAATTCCTAATTCAAATAGAAATACGTTCAGTTTGTCCACCATTTCGGAAGTCTGAATATTGCTTTCATCCTGCACCTGCTCCAGCAGCAACTGGTATTTTTCATTCAGTTTGAAAGGAAACGAAAGGCCTTTCCCGCTGAAATAGGTACGTCCCGGATTATTCGGGTCGTTCACCCGGATGTTGTTAGCCTGCTCGTCTTTCTGCAAAGCCATAAACTCAATGTTGTACAAGGGAAAAATTTTGTACTTCCGGGCCAGTCCGGTAAATTCTTCGTAGCCGTCGGTGGTATAAAAATCGTTGATCCCCAACACCCGTACATTTTCATTCCGGGCCATTGTAAAAACCTGCTCAATTTCGGTAAAAGCACTGAACGAAAAAGGGGTATGAAAATGCCCGTTTACCAGAAGTGGCTTGTTATCTGCATTTACAGAAGCCCACTTCTGTAATTCGGCTTCGTTGGGAAGTAATGTGAAAATAGTTTGCATATTTTATTTTTTTCAGGAACAAATAAAGTTAACTGCTTTTATTCTGAGAATCTTCTTTATTTCAGAAAATCTACCCCATCCCGATACCGGAACGGGACAGAAATCTATACTTATGAATAAAGAGCTTCTTAAACGCCTAACTTATTTCTTCTGATCTGTTCGTTTTCAGTAAAATTATTTTTCACCACGTGTCCTTTCAGCGGAACGAGTTTTTCGTGAATGGCATCTACTATCCAGTCGGGCTGCGGGAAGAAATACTCTTCTAATTCGTAGGCCGGGGTAATCCAGTTGCGCGAACCGACCACTACCGGCGGGGCGTCGAGTTCGTCGAAGGCCAGTTCGGTGATGGTTTGTGCCATGTCTTTCATAAACGAGCCACGTGCCGAAGCATCGCCGGCGATAATGATACGGCCTGTCTTTTTCAGCGATTTCAGCACCAATTCGTAGTTAAACGGAACCAGCGAACGGGCATCGATCACTTCAGCGCTCATATTGTATTTTTCCTGAAGGATGTCGGCAGCTTCCAGTGCGCGGTACAAAGTAGCGCCAATGGTCAGGATGGTCACATCTGTTCCTTCGCGTTTTACATCGGGTTCGCCCAGCGGAATTTCGTAGTAACCAGCCGGAACGCCCCCTTTGTGGAACTGTTCGCCGATATCGTACAAACGCTGGCTTTCAAAGAAAATGACCGGGTCGGTACCCTGCAAAGCCGCGTTCATCAAACCTTTGGCATCGTAGGGAGTGGCCGGGAAAACCACTTTCAGTCCGGGAATGTGTGCAGCAAGGGCTGTCCAGTCCTGCGAGTGCTGGGCGCCGTATTTCGACCCCACGGAAACACGCAGCACCAAAGGCATCTTGATTACATTTCCACTCATGGCCTGCCATTTTGGAAGCTGGTTGAACACCTCGTCGCCGGAACGCCCGAGGAAGTCGCAATACATGATTTCAGGAATAACACGCCCACCGCACATTGCATAGCCAATTGCTGTTCCGACAATTGATGCTTCGGAAATCGGCGAATTGAACAAGCGATGGTACGGCAGGGCTTCGGTCAGCCCGCGGTACACGGCAAAAGCGCCGCCCCAGTCGCGGTTTTCTTCTCCGTAAGCAATCAGTGTCGGGTCTTTATAGAAGCGGTCGATGATGGCTTCAAAAATGCCATCGCGATAGGCATACGTTTTTATTTTTGAATGGGCTTTGCCATTTTCATCGTAAGCAAAACGCTCTTTGGTGGCCAGTTGTTTTACCCGCGGGTTTTCTTCCATCGGGTGGTTTACGTCCGGTGTGCGGTCTTCCATTTTATCAACCGACTGGTTCGAGAACATCATTTCACCAATCAGTTCCGGATATTTTTCCATATCCATGTGTGGCGAAACTTTATCGTCGATGGCCAGTTTCAATGCCCAGGTAATCAGGTTGCCGGTATTTGCTTTAATTTCTTCCAAAGCCGACTCGGTGGCAACGCCCGCTTTTACCAATTCATTTCCGAACCAGTTGATTGAGTCCTGTGCTTCCCATGCTTCCACTTCTTCTTTTGAACGATACGAAGACGCATCGGACGGCGAATGGCCGCTGTACCGGTAAGTGAGCACGTCGAGCAATACCGGCCCGCGTTTTTCTTTCAGTATTTCGCGTTTGCGTTTGTAGGCATCGATCACGGCCAGCGGGTTGTAACCGTCCACCCGTTCGGCGTGCATCTGGTCGGCATTCAACCCGGCGCCGATACGGGCCGCCACTTTGTAGCCCATCGTTTCGCCACAAGTTTGTCCGCCCATGCCGTACTGGTTATTCATGATGTTGATGATCAGCGGCAGGCCGCCTTTCATATCGCCTTCCCACAGTTCGTTGAACTGGTCCATGGTGGCAAACGACAAACCTTCCCAAACCGGCCCGCAAGCCATCGACGCATCGCCGATGTTGGCCACCACGATCCCTTCTTTGCGGTTCACCTTTTTATACAGGGCAGCCCCCACCGAAATGTCGCCCGAACCGCCTACAATGGCATTGTTCGGGTATACGCCGAATGGCGTAAAGAAGGCGTGCATTGAGCCGCCCAGCCCCCGGTTGAACCCGGTTTCGCGGGCAAAAATTTCGGCCAATGTCCCGTAAATCAGAAAACGGACGGCCATTTCTTTTGCCGAACCTGAGAAATTATTTTTTACAGGAGCAAACGTGATCCCGTCGAAATGGCTTTCCATGATTTTAGTCAACTGCTCGTCGCTGAGTTTTTCGATGGCCGACAAGCCTTTGGCCAGAATTTCGCCGTGGCTGCGGTGCGATCCGAAGATAAAATCTTCGACCCCCAGCGTGAAGGCCATTCCGACGGCAGCCGCCTCCTGCCCGATTGACAAGTGAGCCGGCCCGGGGTGGTTGTATGCAATCCCGTTGTAATCGCCACGGATTTTAATCAGGTTGAGCATGGTTTCGAATTCGCGAATGATGACCATGTCGCGGAAAATCCGAATTAAATCTTCATTTGAGAAGTTAGCTTTTTCTTCTTCTACCGTTTTATTGTATTGGTTTACAGGAATCGGATTGAACGTGATTTCCCCGGCTTTCCTGACTTCTTGCGGATTGATAAATTGTACTTTTGGCATTGTTATAAAGTTATAAGCCCCCTAAATCCCCGGAAAGGGGACTTATTGACGCTTCGATTAATAATTTTTGTTTCGAGGATGCTCTTCCAAACTCCCCTCCTTCGGAGGGGTTGGGGGAGGCTTCTAAAACAAGAAGCACACCTCTTTAATAATCTCACTCACCGTCGGGTGCGGAAACACAATTTCCTGAACATCGTTCACCCGAAGTTGGGCTTCAATCAGCGCACAGGCTCCCCATATCATTTCGGAACAGGCACCGCCGACCATGTGAATACCGAGAATTTCGCCGTATTTTTTCCCGGCAATCACTTTGCAAAAACCGTCTTTTCCTTCGTTTTCAGCGACAAAACGTCCGGCATAAGCCATCGGCAATTTGCGAATTTCCACTTCCATTCCTTTTTCTTTTGCTGAAGCTTCGGTCAAACCAACGCCTGCAATTTCAGGATGAGTATACACAACGCCGGGAATAGCATCGTAGCGCATCTGGTCTTTTCGGCCCAGAATGTGGTTCACGGCCACTTCACCCTCACGGCTGGCCGTGTGTGCCAGCAACGAAAAACCGGTGATGTCACCTGCTGCATATACATTCGGGATGTTGGTGCGACAGTTTTTGTCGATTTTCACCCCGCGAGGAGTAAATTCAACGCCAATATTTTCGAGGCCGATACCGGTCGCATTAGCTTTTCGTCCAACCGAAAGCAAAACCTGTTCGCCGGTTATTTTTTGTTCAACTCCGTCTTTCTCGAAAATAACCTCTTTACCGTTCAACCGGGTCACTTTTGCCCCCAGGTGAAAGTCAATTCCGCGTTTGGTAAATTCGGCGCGGACGAATTGGGCTATATCGTCATCAATACCGGTCAGTATCTCCGGCAACATTTCAATCACCGTTACTTTGGTGCCCATTGCATTGAAGAAATCGGCAAACTCGGTACCGATCACCCCTCCTCCGATAATCACGAGACTTTTGGGTAATTCGTTCAACTGAAGAATTTCGCGGTTGGTCAGAACCTGGGTTTTGTCCAATCCCGGAATAGGCGGAACAGCTGCTTCCGAACCGGTACAAACTAACAGGTTGGTGGCTTTGTAAATCTTCCCTTCTGCCTCAATGCTAATTTCGGCGCCGCGTTTTTCTTTGATTACCGCTTCGGCCATCACCACTTCGGCTTTGGCATGTTTCATTTTAGCGCCAATCCCGGCAACCAATTTGCGGACTACTTTGTCTTTTCGTTTCATTATTTTGCCGAAATCGAAGCCAATGTTTTCCACTTTGATCCCGTATTTTTCGGCTTCGTGCGCATATTCCAGAACTTTTGCCGAATTGAGCAATGTTTTCGTCGGGATACAACCTTCATTCAAACAAACGCCGCCCAATGCCCGCTTGTCGAAAATCACCACGCTCAGGCCTTTGGCCCCGGCGCGTTCGGCAGCTACATACCCGGCAGGTCCGCCGCCTAAAATTGCTATATCGAATATCTTTTCCATAGTTTCTGAAAAAAGCCCCACCTCCGAAAACCTTACCCTGATAAATTAACACTAATTATTTAAGGAGACGGGGCTGTATTTTTAAATCGTCAGATTTTCAATTTGTTCTTTTATTTCACGAAGGAAAAGAGTCGCTTCGCCGCCGTCCAGCGCCTGGTGGTCGTAGGTGAGCGAAAGGCCCATCATCGGCACAAAACCGTACACGCCATCGCCCAGGTCTTTCGGACGTGGAACGATGGTGCAAACCCCCAAAATAGCAACCTGAGGAAGGTTGATAACCGGGGTGAACATTTCCACCCCATAGTTTCCGAGATTGGAAACCGTAAATGTCGCGGCTTCGGGCGAAAGCAATTCAGGATTGATATTCCCCTGCCGGCACTGTGCAGCGATGGCTGACAACTGTGCAGAAAGCCCTTCCAGAGAAAGGTCGTCGGCATTTTTCACTGCCGGCACCATCAGGCCGCGCTCGGTATCAACCGCAAGCCCGAGATGCACTTTTTTGAACCAGCGCATGCTGTCGCCCAGAAAGTGCGTGTTGGCCTGCGGATATTTTTTCAATGCCCGGATAACGGCCAGACAGACCAAATCGTTGATGGTGATATTCTGTGAAACTTTTCCGGCTTCAAAATCTTTTTTCAGTTGTTTGCGCAAGGCCATAATGGTACGTGCATCGGCGCTCAGATGGTGGGTGAGCTGGGCTGAGTTTTGCAACGAAGCGTGCATGGCTTTAGCTATCAGTTTGCGGATATTCGGCAGTTTCTTAATTTCAAAATCGTTGCTGTAAACCTGGTTGCCCGACGAAAGGTCGCCTGCCAGCGCCCGGCCGCCAATACCGTTGGCTTCGGCGCCAACGCTCAGTTTTTCGTCAGCCGCTTTGGCTTTTGCCAGCGAAGTCATTACGGGCAGGCTTTCGGCTGCTGCAAACACATTGCGTTCGATGATACGCCCGCCGGGACCGCTTCCCTGTAACTGGTTGTAATCAACTCCTTTTGATTCGGCCTGCTTTTTGGCACGGGGCGAAATTTTCACGGCTTCACCCGACGATTCGCGCATTGCAACAGTTGGTTTTTCGGTCGCAACGTCAGGAACAATTACGGTTTCGGTTTTTACTTCTTCAGTTGGTTTGCTGCCTCCCGGACGAAATTCTTCAACCGGTTCACCTGCCGCACCAATGACGGCCACATTTTCAAGAACGGGAACTTCATCGCCTTCCGTAAAAAATATTTCAAGCAAGATGCCTTCTGCTTTCGCTTCCTCTTCGAACGAGGCTTTATCGGTTTCGTAGGAAAACAAGATGTCTCCAACTTTTACCGGATCGCCTTTTTTCTTGTACCATTCGCCAATGATACAGGTTTCGACTGACTGGCCCTGACGGGGCATTAAAACGGGAACTGCCATATTGATTTCGTTATACTTGTAATTACATTAGTTAGAAATGAACACGTTTAAAAAAACCTACAAACAAAGGATATTTTAAATATTGGTTGTAAAATTATATATTTAAACTTGTATTTACAAGTTATATATTGAAAATTCAATATTTTTTGTATTTTTGATCAGAATAAATTAACAAACTGGTTTGGGCCCAAAATTACCGCAATACAAAAAATTGTACGAAATACTCCGGAAACACATTGTGGGCGGGGTATACGAGGAAGGAAGTTTGCTTCCTTCGGAAAACGAATTATGTGCGGTACACGGGGTAACGCGCCCCACCGTGCGCCAGGCGCTGGAAGCCTTGGTGCGCGACGGGTTCATTGTAAAAAAACAGGGAAAAGGCAGCATTGTAAAAAAACCGCCGCAGGACATCGGTATCCTGAGTATCTCGGGAACAGCTTCGGCCATCGGGCAGCAATACCTAAAAACACAGATTTTGTCGAAACCGCAAATTATGACCTGGCCCGACGAGCTGCCTTTTGAACTATCGGAAGTGGAGCGCGAATCGGGACGAATTTACTTAGAACGCCTGCGATTGGTAAACGACCAACCGGTTTTTTACGACATCAACAACCTGCCGAACATCAACCTGCCGCGTTTTACCAGCAGGTCGTTCGAGAACAAGTCGCTGTTCGAACTGCTGCGCACCCACTATCAGATTGAAATAACCGGCGGCGAACAAAAACTGAAAGCCATAAAAGCCACCAAACACATCAGCGAATTGCTGAAAGTTAAAATGGGCGACCCGGTACTTTATCTCGAACGGAAATTAAACACTAACCGCGACGGGTTTCATATTTATTCAACTATCTACTTTAATTCCGAGAAACATTCAATTTTTGGGGTATTCTAAAAAATGGAGGAGCTTACAGAATAAGAACTATTATCACACTATTTGGATAATGGTTCGGAGAGGGCAATCCGTAATGTCAAAGTCACGGAGAAGGTATCGGGAAGTTTTCGTTCTGGGCGGGGAGCTAAGATATTTGCGATATTGCGTTCTGTTCTTTATACGATTATCAGAAGAAATTCAAATTATATTCCAATTGGTTGTACACATCCTGCACGCGCGTACAGATTTTATCCAGCCGGTTATTCAGGATTTTAGTTTCTTCTGTTCTCCCGTTGACCTGCTACCTTTCGTCATTCCAGGATTCCGGTAAAACAAAAATTCCGGTAGATAATTCAAAACGCTGATTGTTCATAGTGCACCGGACATAGACCCGGGCATTTCTCGTCAGCGCGGGATTTTGATCTCTTTAAAAAGAAGTTTACGGTTACCCTCATTGCTCAACTCATTTTTTAGGTTAAAAAATGGTCTCGCTTTCCTGCTTAAAACTACCCGTTTGGGGTTTCATTTCCAAGCACTAAAACGAAACAATTTCACTTAAAATGAATTGATAATCAGAAAATTACATCGATTTCCGAGACCTATTGAAGGTTTTTGAGAATAGGTCTCGATATAGTCTCGTTTATTTTGCGATTTGGTGCATATTTTGACACCTGCCGCAAAATAAAAAAGCGCCTAAACCTTTGATTTAAGCGCTTTTAACTTGATTTAATCTCTTTTAAAGTGACCCAGCTGGG
>JAVEYG010000038.1:0-41254 GCA_034003625.1 Prolixibacteraceae bacterium
TGTAAAATAAACGCCTTCACGGGCTACCCGGTCGAAACCAGGGGTGTTTACAAATCTTGACCCCGAAAAACTGGTGTGCGCAAATGACTGGTCGTCGCTAATGGCAAATAAAATGTTGGGACGGACTTTAATTTCCTCTTTCTTTTCAACCTTGCCACTTACCATTTGGGTTGTTGCAAGAATTGTTGCAGTAATTAGTATTGATTCCACAAGTATAATTTCATTTAAAGTTATTGTCTATCTTCATATCTCTCAACCATGCAATAAAATTTTCCCGCCACATACTCACAGAATAGCCTCGTCCAAGACCGAAATCGAAGCCATGTTCGTTAATCGCATAAATATGAAGTTCGGATGATATTCCTTTTTCAAGCAATGCATTATAAAATTTCAGACAATTAGCAGCGGGAGTCATTTTATCCTGTAACCCATTAATTATAAACACAGGTGGTATATTTTTTTTCAGTTAACTGCTTCAATAAAATTATCTCTTATCCCTGGATAAACTAAACAGGCGAAATTTGGCTGCGTTTCAACCTCAAACTTTGCGTATGAAGGTAGTTTGTCTTCATATAATTCAAGCATTGCCATAATTGATAAAGCCCCGCCAGCAGAGAACCCTCCAATTCCAATTTTATTTTTATCAATTCCCAACCTATCAGCCTGACTACGCAATATGTGAACAGCCTGCCTGGCATCAGCATATACTTCCGGGTTATAAGTATCCCTTTCTAATGTAAAACCCTCTTCATCAGAGTTGAATGTACGGTATTTCAGAACTAAGGAAGTTATTCCTTTTTCAGCAAGCCACAATGCAAAATCGTTTCCTTCACGATCTATCCAAAGATCACGAAATCCTCCACCGGGACAAATTACCATTGCTATTCCATTTGCCTTTCCCTTTTCCGGTTGGTATAGGATATAAGCTGATTCTGAAACACAACTGAAAACACGGTTCATGTGAGATAAAGACCCCTCTCGTATTTCCATATCGTATGTCCTCATTTTTTCTTCTTTGTATTTTACTGGATTATTTGGAATCCCATCTGACCAAAGAAGTTTCTCAGGGGGCAGCTGAGCAACAATCAAAAAATTTGAGCAAGCCAACAACAATAATAAAACTATATTTTTCATACGCATAGATTTTATTTCTAACTATTTTTCAATAAAATACGAACAGATTGAAAGAGAAAACTTTTATGTCCGGATTTCCCCCCTATTATGAGTCCGGAACAATGTGTATACAGTATTGAATTAGGGTATTTAAACTGCGCATCCTGTTTCCAGTTTGCGCAGTTTTTACATCTATACAATAACCCTATTCTCCCTCGTAAACAAGAGGCGGAATATTTTTGCCTGTCCCGGGATATCCTTCATTTTGGTTTATTATTCCTCCTGTGTTTGCATTAATGGCGTAGGAAGGAATTGGCCAAAATATATGGTATGGAGAACATGTGAAATAATTACCATAACCCGTTTTTGCATTTTTGTTATACAGGTCGCTTATTTCGTTTACCCTATCATACCAAAAATTATCCTGTGAGATGTTCTCCATGGTGTATGATTTTCCATTGTAACATTTAATTCCGGTACGTGCAAAAGTTATTGCCATCCGTGTTAATTCCACCTTTCTTAATTCTTCATAATACAACTCACGGTTCCTTTCATCAAGAATTGCCCCAATTCCCTGTTGCTGAATATCAGCTGCCGTATACATATATTTGGCGTTTGCCCGTTGACGGATAATGTTTATGTCATCAGCTGCTTTCTGCCATTCGCCTTTCCATGCATAAGATTCTGCGCGAAGGAGGTATGTTTCGGCCAAACGATAAACATACCAATCGCCTTGTCCTCCTGCCGGCTGAACCCTGTCGGGGTCTGGCACCCAAACCTTATAATGAGGCCATTGAAACCAGCAGCGAATGGTATCTATACACAACAATGTACCATCATCGCTATATAATCTAAGATTTTTACCATACCATTCATTTTTCCCTTTAAGCGCCGGATTATTATAAACCAGTGACTCCATTGTTATCCAGTTTCCATTATCCTTGTTGTGCCGATAATCCTGCCAGTCCATTTCTCCATTTAGCATCCAAACATCTCTTTGGGTATAACCTGACGGACGGAGACGTGCAATTCCACGTCCATAAGTTTCCACAAGGCCAATTTCAACTCCAACCTTGTCGGTCAACCCGATTGCTCCATTGGGAGTTTTAATCATCCCGGCTAATCCAAAATTGGGTACAACATTTCGCATTGAGTTCGTGCCAAAGATATCATACCCTGCATTAGCAGAGTTATATGCACTATATGTAATTGCTTCTCCAAGCCTTTCAACAACCATTAATAAACCTTCGCTATTTTCACTTACACTTTTGTTCTCAACCCTATGTAAATCCCATATTACATCCTTCCCGGGAATATTTTTATCAATTCCAAAGCGTTGTGTTTTCAACGAATGCACGCCACCGTTGATAACATCTGAAGTTTGTTTGATTGCATCATCGAACCGGCCTTCCAAAAGATAATATTTTGCCAGAAGATGTTTGCAGGCAGCTTTTGTAACCTGACCTCTGGGAACCTCGTTGGCTTCAGGGACATGTTGTACTGCAAATTCCAGGTCCCGGATCATTTTCTTCCAGATGGATTCTTTTGTGGTTGTAACAAAATCGACGCATGGCTCCCTTATTTCTTCAAGGACCAATGGAACATCTCCATATTGGAGCGTTTTGGCGTAGTAACGATAAGCCCGTAGAAAGTAAGCTCCACCCAAAACAGTATTCTTTCTTGCTTCTGAACTAAACTCTGCATCATCAATCCGGGTAATGACAGTATTGCAATCTTTTATTACTTTATATGAATCGTCCCAATACCATCCTATTCGGGTATGTGCGTAATTGTCCAGTATGCCATCGGGTAACATTTGACTGTTAAGATCTTGCCAGGGAGTTGCTTTATCGGTAGAACCATCTACCGCAACATCGGAATATTTCATATTAACAAGAAAAGGCGCCTGATCGTTGCTCATTTCAACCCTCAGGGAAGTCAATGCTTTATTGAGTACAGCCTGTAAACCCTCTTCATTCGTAAGCACATTTTCAGGAGCATAAAACGACAGCGGTTTAGGTTCTAAAAAACTCTCATTGCATGAACTTATTATTATAAATATGAGTGTCACCAATACACCCAGATTTTTTCTTTTTTGAATTATTTGTTTCATAACATTACTCATTTTTTATATTGTCATATTAAAACCAAAAGTAAATATACGCTGTGCCCTTACACCTTCTTCAGGGTCGCCAAATTTCCATTCCGGTGCCCATAATGCTGCATTTCGTATGTTAAATGAAAGTTTGCATGTTTGAATAAACGTACGGTTTAAAAGGGTTTGTGGCAGCATGTATGACACTGCAATATTCTCGAGACGTATATACGACCTGTCAAACCATACATTATAACTTACACCTTTAGGAGGGGCGGAGTGCAGGCGCGCAAACTTATTTGTTTGATTTTCAGGCGTCCAGTAGGGAATATCCCAAGTGTTTTTTCTGTCTTCTATATGGTCGTCGTGTTTTGCCAATGCATAAGAAGACATTTGTCCCCACAAGGAATACATGACAAAAGATGCTTCCCAATTTTTATAAATCTTTAAATTATTTGTCATAGTCCATCTGAAATGGGGGTCACGGTCGCCCAAAAATTGTTTATCTTCATCGGTCAGTATTCCATTCCCGTCAAAATCTTCCAGCCGGAAATCTCCAGGGGCCTGATTCCAGTTGGCTGCTTCTGCTTCCTCTCCGGTTTTCCAGGTTCCTAAAATTTTGTAGTCCCAAATTACATGTTTCGACTTTCCGATAAACCAGTTATTGTCCTTATCATCGGGTTCTTTTTGTCCGATTAAATTTCCATCTATATCGAAAACGTCATATTTTTCTCCAGTGATTGAAACAATTTTGTTTCTGTTCAACGAAAAGATAAAGTTGGTACGCCATTCAAAATTGTTACGTTTAATGTTTACGCTGTTAAGGGTAAATTCCAGTCCTTTGTTCCGGACCTCACCTAAATTAGCATATACACGGTCGAAACCGGTAATAGATGGTAATTCCCTATTTACAAGAACATCGGTCGTTTTTGTATCATATCCTTCTATTGTACCTGAAAGAACTCCATCAAATAAGTTATAATCAAGACCTATATTAAACGCCTCGGTTTGTTCCCATCTCAGGTTTTTATTTTCCATTGTGTTAATCAACAAAGTTGGAACAATATAAGCCACACCGCTATTCTCAGAATTGAGTGCTTTTCCCGTAGCAATTCTCGAAAGTGCGGCATAATTACTGATGGATCTGTTTCCATTAGCTCCCCAGGAAGCCCTTATTTTTAAATAATTAATAAAGTCTGAAGAGAAAAAATTTTCTTCAGAGACCACCCAGCCTAAAGCTACAGCCGGGAATGTAGCCCGTGGGTTCGAATATCCAAATAAAGAAGATCCATCGCGACGAACCGAAAGGGTAAGCAAATATTTGCTGTCAAGCCCATAGTTTAACCTGGCCATTAACGCATCAGCTGTCTCTACATCATCGTTTGAGGCAAGTACCGGCAGGGTACCTGTACTCATATCATGGTAACCCAAAACATCATTGGGAGAAAAGTACCTGTTGTCCATCTTGTCAGAATCAAACCTGTTTTTTTCAGCATTGGCAAGCAGTGTGACATCAAAACGGTGCCGATCATTAAACGTATGGTTCCAATTGATGATGTTATCAATTTGCCACTCTCTTGTTATGCTGCTTGCGCGCGAAGCAGAACCGCCAAATAATGCCCATTCTGGATGTTCCGACGAATTGTGTACATAATTATGCCAGAAATCTAATCGTGTGGTGTAGTTTACTGTATAGGTAATCCCAAAGGGCAAATTCAAGATAGAATAAATTTTTGGGAAAAAGGTATAATACTGGTTCTCCCTCTTACTATAGGTTATTCCAAGCAAAGGATGTTTTGAATGAATTTCGTCGTTTGGATACAACCGTAGTTGTTTACTGTCATCAGCAAAATACAAACCATATGGCGTTAAATGTTTGTATTGCCCATAATCAGAAAGTGCAGGGCTTTCATCACGGAACGAGAACTGTGCATTTAACCCAACTTTTAAAAATTTCGCCACTTGTCCTTCAATGTTGACCCGTGAGCGGATGGTCGAGAATTCATCCCCAATGGCTAACGCTTCATTATTCATATAACCTAACGACCAGTAATAGGTAAAATTAGTTTTCCGCCCCGACAGGCTAATGTTATAGTCCTGCCGTAAGCCATTTCGGTAAATAACATCTTCCCAGTCCTGCGTCCGCCCGGCTTTATAGTTTTCTATTTCGGTAGCGGTTAAACGTAATCCGGCAAGCCATGCATCTACCATATTTGCCTCATTTGTGCTATGATAAGCAAACCAGTCATTTAAATATTGTGGATCAATTGTTCGTGGATCGTCAAACGGACTCCATTGATCAGAAGGTACTGTAGCTGAATAAACAGATTTAAACATATCTGATCTCCACTTGATAAATCCTTCTGCATCATAGGGGTCTAACCTGTTTGCAGCCGTAGCAACTCCTATGTTGCTATTAAAGGTAATTGTAGGTTTATCTGTCAATCCAGTCTTTGTAGTCGTAATTACAATTACCCCATTTGTAGCCCTGGAACCATATATAGCTGCCGAACTTGCATCTTTCAATACATCCAGTCTTTCAATATCGTTTGGGTTTATATCTGAAATATCTCCATTATAAATAACACCATCTAATACGATTAAGGGGGTCGCCCCTGCCGTTAAAGTTGTTTCTCCACGAATTAAAAAAGAACTGTTTCCTTTTGCAGATGAGGAGTAACTAACATTTAGCCCCGGAACAGTAGTGCGAAGTAAATCACTAACATTTGCAGGCGTATATTTTTTTAAATCATCAATTTTTACTTGTGTAATAGCTCCTGTTAAATCCGATTTTTTGGCTACGCCATAGCCAATAGCAACCACTTCATCAAGTCCAATTACATCTTGGACCATCTGAATATCAATGTTTGTATTATTATTTATTTGAATTTCCTGACTTTTAAATCCCACAAATGAAAACACCAGCGTGGCATCTCCAGGCACATTGATAAGCGTATACTTCCCGTCAAAATCGCTAATAGTCCCGGTGGTGGTGCCTTTTACCACCACGGAAACCCCTGGCAACGGTTGTCCGGATGAGTCGGTAACTTTTCCCTGTACCGTTTTTTGCTGGGTTGCATTTGCCACAGAGGCATTACTATTTAGCGAGCTGATCGCGATGTACTTGTCGAACACCTGATAGGACAAACCTGCTTTCGGCAGTATCATATCCAATATCTCAAACACCGTCCGGTCTTTTGCATCCACATCAAAGGTCTTATCCGTTTTCAGGTCTTCGCTCTGATAGAAGAAATGGAAGCCGGTTTCACTTTCTATTTTCGCAAAAATGGGTTCAAGGGTCGCCCCTTCCATTTTCAGGTTCATTCTTACAGACGACTGCCCGTAAGAAGATGCTGCATAGGAGTGCATCAGGCTTAAAACGAGAAGAAACACTGCAATTCTCATAACTCTCAATAGTTTAAGTAACCGGCAGCGGTCACGATTTTTAATCTTTTTTTTCATACATTTGTACTGTTTAGGATTAATACTAAATCTTCTGGCGAAGAATTAATTCTATTTTCAAGGCCGGGAAATACAGCGAATATTTTCCGGTCTTTTGTTTTTTACATAGGCTTTCCTTTTAAATGGATCTTACTGGGTTGTTGCTCCCTTATTTCGATGGAATAATCAATGCCCGAGGTAAATTTCAGTATCTCCAACACCTGGTCGATGGGTTTGTTTCTCAGAATGGCCCCGCTAAAGCGAAGTTCTTTTACCTGCGGCTGGTCGAAAACGACTTCCACGTTAAACCAGCGTTCTAATTTACCTGCAATATTCATCAGTTTTTCATCTTTAAAAGTCATCACTCCCTCTTTCCATGACGTATAAAGAACTGTATTGACAGTCGAAATATCGAGTTTTCTCTCCCTTATATCATAATTCGCTTTTTCGTTGGGCAACAACTCAGCAAGCAGCCTGTTTTTGTTATCATGAAGCCTGACTTTCCCTTCCACTAAGGTAACGCTCAGGAGCCCTGAATTTTCAATCGCTTCCACGTTGAAACTGGTTCCTAAAACCTCAACGGTAAGATCGGATGCACATACATGAAAAGGCCTGTTTGCATCGTGTTTTACTTCAAAATAAGCTTCTCCCGTTAATTGCACATTTCTGCTCTTTCCCTGAAAATCGGACGGATAAATCAATTTGGAACCCGAATTTAGCCACACATGGGTCTGGTCGGCCAAAATAATTTCAGCACTTTCCCCCTTTGGTACAATAATCTCGTTATAGGCCACCTTTTCTGTAAAAACAGTCCGGTTTATATATGTGGCAGATAAAGCGCCAATTAAAAATGTCAAAATCAGAATAGCTGCGTATTTTAAAATAGCGAGATACCGTGTTTTGCGGAAAAGAATACTTTGTTGGCGGTATTTTGCCAGAGAGCCAAAATTGGAAAAGCCACTGTAAGCCAAGAGGTTTTTAATCCGGTTAAACTCTTTTCGATTTTCGCCGGAACGTTCAATCCAGTTAACCACTTCTTCTGTTTCACCTTTTTCTGAAACTAAATTTTGGGCAAACCGGTATATTTTTTCACTATCCATATTGGGAGGTTTTATCTATATGTACGGTAAAAGATAAAACACCCTACGCAAAAAATGGCTTTTTTTCTGAAAAAGATTATTCAATAAAAAGAAAAGCAACTAATGGCAGGTAATTCTTCAGGGCTTCCCTGAAATTTCTCAAGGCTTTGGTAATATGTGCCTCAACCGATTTCTGGGAGATATCCAGTTTTTCGGCAATCTCCCGGTTTTTCAGGTTATCGAAACGGCTCATCTCGAAAATTTGCCGGCTTTGTGGCGATAAATCCGACAGGATTTGGTTGACAATCGCATTAATTTCATCAAAAATTACCGGAGAAGTATCCAATTCGGCCAAAGCGCTTTGCACAATGTTCAGTTGGCGGTATTTCAGTATATCGGCATGTTTTTGTTTGACTTTCAGATGATCGATCTTTTTCAGGCATTGGTTCTTCGTCAGCGTGAAAAGCCACGACGACAGGTTGGATACCGTCTCTATCTTTTTGCGGTCGGCCCATACAAAAGAAAATACATCCTGGACAATGTCTCTCGACACTTCTTCATCGTTCAGGTAATGAAGGGCAAAATGATACAACCGCAACTGATAAGCATCATACAAAAATTCAAAAGCTTTTTTGTCCCCATCAGATAATTTCTGAAGTATTTCCCTTTCGCTGTATGGTTTCAAATTTTAGTCCGGTTATCTATTTAACTCAATTCCGTTTCGATAAAATTTCCGAGCTTCTTGTATTTTTCATAAATGATTTGGTATTTCTCCACATTTTCCGGAACCGGGTGGTATTCTGTTTCTATCCCGCCTCCCATTTTTTGCTGTGCTTCGGAAAGCGTGGTATAAATTCCGGAAGCTACCGCTGCGGCCATAGCTGATCCCAGCGCACAAGCCTGTTCCGAACGGGCTACTTTAATCGGCATGTTCAGCACATCGCAAACAATTTGCATCACCAGTGGCGATTTTTTGGCCACGCCACCGAGCGCGATCATTCCGTCAATACGCACCCCCTCGCTAATGTAGCGGTCGATAATGGCTTTGGAACCAAAGGCTGTTGCCTCGACCAGCGCGCGGAAAATACGCGGGGCATCGGTACCTAAGGTAAGCCCGGCAATAGCGCCTTTCAGGTTTTGGTTATTATCGGGCGTGCGGCGCCCGTTCATCCAATCGATCGCCAAAACGCCACTTTCCGATATAGGTATTTCAGAAGCTGCCTTCGAGAGTTCGGCAATCATTTTATCCGATAGTTCGGCCATCAACTGCTCCCGTTGCGCCTCATTGACCACTGAAGTTTTTGCCAGAATTTGTTCGGCAGGCCACATCAGCACTTTTTTGAACCAGGCATAAATATCGCCGAAAGCCGATTGCCCGGCTTCCATTCCCAGCATTCCGGGAACGATGGAACCATCTACTTGTCCGCAAATTCCCGTGATCAGTTTATCGCCCATCTCTTCCATCGGGGCCACCAACATATCGCAGGTCGAAGTTCCCATCACTTTGCTGATGTAATAGGGTTTTATTTCGGAACCAACCGCCCCCAGGTGTGCATCGAAAGCGCCAACGCCCACGACTACATCAGTCGAAAGCCCCAGTTTGTCGGCCCATTCTTTCGATAATTTGCCAACAGCAACATCGCAGGTGTACGTTTCTTTGAACAAGCGTTCGCGTAAACCACTCAGGGCCGGATCAAGTGCCGTTAAAAACTCTTCGGAAGGCAACCCGCCAAAAGCCTCGTGCCACATGGCTTTGTGCCCGGCGGCACAACGGCTTCTTTTCAAGGTTTTCGGATGAGTGTTGCCAACCAGCAAAGCAGGAATCCAGTCGCAATGTTCTACCCAGGAATAAGCTGCCCGGTAAATGGCAGGATCTTCACGGATAACGTGCAACAGCTTTGCCCAAAACCATTCCGACGAATAGACCCCGCCTTCATATTTCGTAAAATCGATTTTCCACTTCTTTGCCAGTTCATTGATCTCGTCGGCCTCTTTTAAGGCTGTATGGTCTTTCCAAAGAATGAACATGGCATTCGGGTTCTCTTCAAATCCGGGTGTCAACGAAAGGGGCGTGCCTTTTTCGTCCACAGCCACAGGGGTTGAGCCGGTAGTATCGACTGTAAGCCCGACAATATTTTCAGCAACGCCGGCAGGTGCTTTTTTTAAAGCTTCGGTAATTGTGTATTCCAGGCCTTCCAAATAATCTTTCGGGTGTTGGCGAAACTGGTTTTTTGCAGGGTCGCTGTACATTCCTTTTTTCCAGCGTGGATATTCAAAAACGTTACCTGCCACTTCCTCTCCGGTTTCCACATTCACAATCAGCGAGCGGACCGAATCCGATCCGTAATCCAATCCAATGGTATATTTTGCCTGATCCATTTTGTAGTTTAAGTTATGCGAAGATAGTATTTATCGGTAGAAATTTAATTGCTCATCGTTCCTGAATTGCGTTCAGAAAACAAAAACGAGAATTGGGTTCAGTTTTACTATCTCGGAGAATTTTTATTATTCCGATCTTTCTTGTCGGGATTCGTAACCCAACAAAAAACCCTGAAAATAATAGATTCTATTACTTTCAGGGTTTTCCATGCAACGAACAGCAAGAATTTGTTATGCCGTCTGCGTTTGTTCAGTAATTAAAATCGGTTCGTCTTCCACAGGAATGTCTATATTGACGTTCTTACTTCCAATTAGTGCATAATAGAACAGGAAAGCAAGGCTGATGAGAATCACCCAAAAACTTGCCATGTAGGTGGACAAATCAGCGATATAACCTTGAAGAAGAGGCAAAATACCACCGCCGCACACCATTACCATGAAGATACCAGAGGCTGCTTCAGTATATTTTCCCAATCCTTCAACTGCCAGGTTAAAAATTCCACCCCACATAATGGAGGTACAGAGGCCGCACAACACAAGCAACATAATGCTAATAGGCACCTGTGCAAAACCAAATGAAATGTCAGAACGGAACACCGGCATGCTTACCAGGGTATCAATGGGAAGGATCATGGCCAACAAAACGAGGATAATACCTATTCCTGAGGCAAAAAGCAGCATGCCCTTACTTGATATTTTCGCTCCAACAGAAGCGCCCACTAAACGGCCAACCAACATCAGGAACCAATACGTGCCGACCACTGTGCCGGCAATCGTGGTATCAATTCCCAATCCGCCATCTTCAATGCCCGACGTCATAAATAAATTCGCAATATTGGGAATTCCTACTTCTACACCAACATACACAAAAATGCCAATTGCCCCCAACACAAAATGACGGAATGATAACGGGCTGTGCTTTGCTTTTTCGGTTGAAGCTTTTTGAATGGCCAAACGGGGTTCAGGAATGGCAACCAAACGCAGTACGATGAAAGCCAGGGCGAAAATCCCCATGGCTATAAACAACGCAGGATTTGCATCTTTAATTGTTGCCTGAGAAGCATTTCCAATCAGATAGCCTACCAGCACTGGAACGATAGTCGCGTTCAACGAGTTGAAAGAACCTCCAACCTGGATCAACTGGTTTCCTTTATTGCCACCACCGCCTAAGGTGTTCAACATCGGGTTTACTACGGTATTCAGCATACACATAGAAAACCCGCATACAAATGCGCCAATCAGGTAAACGCTGAAACTTCCAACCTGTCCTGAAAGATATTGGATACCGACACCAACAAACCCCACGGCGATAGCAGCCAAGGCTGTCTTTTTGTAACCTATCTTCTGCAAAAGCAGACCGGCAGGAATTCCCATGAAAGCATAGGCGATAAAATTGGCAAAATTGCCCAACTGAGACATAAAATTGGACGCCGCAAATTGGTTCTTAACAATAATGGCCATTGGATTCTGTAAGCCCGTTACGAATGATATCATCCCAAAAAGAGCAATCATCATAACAATGGGCAGAACATAACTTTTCTTTTGAGTCATAATTTAGAAGGATTTGATTGTTTATTTAATATAGCTAGTACTTCCAATAATAAGCTCTTACTTTTTGACCCCCGAATTTGCAAAAAAACATTGACTTATATCTATCGGAAACAAAAAAAGATAGCAAGGGCCCGTCAACAACGGCTTAATTCCCGATTTTTTGTTCCACTATATCTCTGTTTCAGCCTAAAATTCCAATTTTATTGCCCCTTTGGTACGGATAAACAGCTTGTGACAGCTCCCTTTCCCATATACATGCTCCAGTGTGTTCACGTATTCATCCAGCAAATCCTGTGGGACGAACGCCTGAATGGTACCTCCAAATCCGCCGCCATGCACGCGCCATGCGCCTTTTCCTTTCAGCACCATTTCGCTCAGGGCCAATGCCAGCGACACAACCTGCTCGTCTTTATGCACCACATCGAAAATATTCTGGTTGTACATGTACGAGCTGTATCCCGACTCGACCACCATTTTCAGGAAAGCCTGAAAGTCATTGTTTTCGAGGGCGGCCACCTGATCGGCCACACGCTGATTGTCGCCCTGGAAATGGTAGGCGCGAAGGATAGCGCGGTCGCCTGTTTTTTTACGGATGTCCGGGATTTTTTCCACAATCTGTTTCAAGCTTACCTGCCTTAAAACTTTTGCCCCCAGTTCAGCCGCTACCGCTTTCATCTCGGTTGGAAGAGAAGCATATTCCGCCTGCGAAGCCGGATCGTCATGGCCGCCGCCTACATCGGTAATCACCAATGAATAGCCGGTTGAAACGAAATCGAAATCGACTTCCTTCACAATGGGTTTCGACGGGTCTTCAAAATCGATGGTGATCAACCCGCCCACCGAACAGGCTGTCTGGTCCATCAAACCACATGGTTTTCCGAAGAAATTATTTTCCGACCACTGACCGATGATTGCGTTTTCGACTGCGCTCATCTTGCCGTTGTTAAACAGGTGGTTGACTATAGCTCCCACCAACACTTCAAATGAAGCGGAAGAACTCAATCCCGAACCTTTGGGCACACGGCCTTCAATACAGGCGTCGAAACCGCCAATCTCATAGCCGTTTTCTTTCATTTTTGCACAAATTCCTTTCACCAGCGAAGAAGAAGTGTAAAATTGTGCCGGATCGATTTCCAGGGAACTTAAATCAACCTGAAATTCGGGATAGCCGGCTGATTTGATACGGATCGTGTTGGAACCATTCGGAGCAGCAACTGCAATGTTGTCGAGATTTACCGCACCTGCCAGCACCCGTCCGTAATTATGGTCGGTGTGGTTGCCACCAATTTCGGTGCGCCCTGGCGAGCTGAACAAGGCCACCTCATCGGCCCCATACGTTTTCCGAAATTCGTTCATCAGATCGGCATAGCGGACAGCCTGTTCGTTCAAAACAGCCTCGTTTACACCGTATAATTCCTGAAACAATGGATTCTTTCCACCGTTTATTTTTTCGATCAAAGCATTAATTTTTGCCATAAGTTGTTCTTTTATTGATTATTCGTTATTGATATTGGTTATTGGATAATTCTATTTGGAATTCAATTTATAATGCACCTCCGAAAGGTCGCGTAAGCGCTGGGCAGCCTGTTCAGCTGTAATATCGCGCTGGGGCGAGGCCAGCATTTCGTAACCGACCATGAATTTTTTCACGGAAGCCGACCGTAGCAAAGGCGGATAAAAGTGCATGTGGAGATGCCATTCCGGATGATCTTTTCCATCGGTTGGCGCCTGGTGCAGGCCTGACGAATAAGGGAACGACACTTCAAAAAGATTATCGTACCGCACGGTCAGCTGTTTGTAAATATCCGCCAATCCGGTCCGTCCGGCATCCGTCAACTGAAGGATATTTTGCACCGGGCGACGACTGATGATCATGGTTTCAAACGGCCACACAGCCCAATAAGGGACCAACGCCACAAAATAATCGTTTTCAACCAACAACCGTTCTTTTTTCTGAAGTTCGGCGTTCAGATAGTCGCCCAAAAGGGTCGTTCCGTGTTTTTCAAAATAGGCTTTCTGTGTTTCCAATTCTTTGGCCGGCTCAGCAGGTACCGACGACGATGACCAAATCTGCCCATGCGGGTGCGGGTTCGAACAACCCATGACAGCCCCTTTGTTCTCAAAAATTTGAACATACCGGATAAAATCGAGGCTCCCAAGTTCTGCAAATTGTTCGCACCACACATCGACTACCTTCCGGATATCGGCTACTTCCATCTCCGGAATGGTCAGGCTATGATTTTCGCTGAAACAAATTACTTTGCAAATGCCGCTTTCGCTTTTTGCCTGAAAGAGGCTGCCTTCGTTCACTTCTCCTTCAGGGGAATCGTTCAACAAGGCGCTAAAGTCATTCGTAAAAACAAAGGTCCCTTTGTAATCAGGATTAATTTTTCCTCCTGCCCTCTCGTTTCCTGCGCACAAATAACAGGTGGGGTCGTATGCCGGACGTTCATCGGGAATAGCCTTCTCGACCTGTCCCTGCCACGGTCTTTTAGCCCGGTGGGGCGACACCAGTATCCAGTCGTTCGTCAACGGGTTCAACCGTTTGTGCGGATGTTCTTCAATATTAAAACTACTCATAATTATTTCTTTTTACCAACCAGTAGGTACTGGTTGGTAAAGTTATTTTTAAAAATTTTGCCGTCTTTGTCTCATTCTATGTTTTCAAACATATCAGAGGGAGTTTCTCACGATAAGCGAAGAGGGATTTTCAATCTGCTCTTTTTTTCGTTCCCGTATCATTCCGGCCAGGGTTTGCCCCATCTGCGCAAAATCGGTCGAGATCGTGGTAATTCCACCGGCCACAACTTCTTTCAGGATAGTATCGTTAAACGCCAGTATCCCCAAATCCTGCCCCAGTTTCAGGTTCTTTTCCGCAGCCGCTTTTACCACCGTCACCAAGTTACGGTCGGAAACCACAAAATAAGCTTCTCCTCTTTTTATTTCCTTATTGACAAGGCTTCGGAGTATCTCATACGCAAAACCATGTTTCTCGCAAAACCGGCTGAAACCTACCATACGCCCTTCCGGTTCTTTCCCTCCGGGAAATACCATAACCAGCTTGTTATACTTGCGGAGCAAATCAATACCGGCAGTAAGACCATTGTATACATCTGCTTCAAAATTCTGATAAACCACCGGGTATTCTTTCAGGTCGTCTTTCATCCGGTCGAGAATATACACTTTATCGGCAGGCAATTTGTTCACAATATCAACCGTGTAGTCGAAAGTGGCCGGCATAATTACATACGAAGTGTATCTTCCGGCACTCTCTATAACAAGATTTTTAAATACCTGAAAATTAAAATGATGAAAATAAATATCAACGGTCGCTTTATCTTCAAGACTGTTCAGAAAAGAGGTATACAAATCTTCTTTGAAGGCATTTAATTCGTCGAACAATACAAAAATTTTCTGATCAAGACTGATCTCCGTACTGTTAATATAGTAGCCTTTCCCCGGAATAGAACTGATGACCCCTCTGGCCTTCAATTCATTAAAAGCCACCATCACAGTATCGCGCGACAAATCGAACTCCGCACATATCTGGTTTAAAGAGGGGATTTTATCGCCAATTTTTAACCGGCCTGCAGCAATGGACTGAAAAACAGAATTTATGATCTGACGGTATTTGGGAACCCCCAATGAATCGTCAATTTGAATATGCTTCACCGACTGTTTGTTTTTGTGTTTCTAAATCTTTTAAAACAAAATCAAATATACAAGATATTATACAACCTGTACCTACCAGTAGGTACAATCCGTATTAATTTGTATATTGAGCCACCGAAAAGCAAGTTCAATTTCGTTCATCCGGGAAAACAAACTTGTTATCAAAAAGGCTTAAACTCAACACAAAAACGAATTATTGACTTCAAAAAAAAGAACGGGATGCAAATTACAAAAAAAACATTTGGCCGGCTAAACGAAGCACAAGTTGATCTTTTCACGCTTGCAAACGACAATCATGTCACCATCCGGATTACCAATTACGGAGCCATTATCACTTCGGTTGAAACACCCGATAAAGGCGGAAAATGTGAAAATATTGTCTGCGGTTTCGATCGCTTTGAAGATTACATCAGCGAACAATATCTGGGCAGCTATCCGTACTTCGGATGCATCATCGGACGTTTTGGCAACCGCATTGCCAAAGGGAAATTTACCCTCGAAGGAAAAGAATATACGCTGGCGGTAAACAACGGCCCAAATGCACTTCACGGCGGGCTGACAGGATTTGATAAAAAATTATGGAAAGCGGAAACGATTGAAGCAGACGACAAGGTCGGCGTTCGGCTTTCATACACCAGTCCTGATGGGGAAGAAGGCTACCCAGGCACGCTGGAAGTAACATGCACGTATACGTTGAACAACCAAAACGAATTAAAGATTGACTACGAGGCGGCGACCGACAAAACAACCATCCTGAACCTGACCAACCACACCTATTTTAACCTGACGGCTGGCCGGGAAAATATCATGAACCACGAACTGGAGCTTACTGCCGAGGCGATCACCGAAGCCGAAGACATGATCCCTACCGGAAAAATTGTTCCGGTAGAGGGGACTGCTTTTGATTTCCGGAACAAAAAGAAACTGGGGCGCGACATTGCCGGATTAGAACACGGTTACGACAACAATTATGTACTGGGGAACGACGAAGGCAAATTAGTGTATGCCGGCGCCCTGAGCGAAGCCACCACAGGCCGTTCGGTAGAAGTATACACCACCCAGCCCGGCATGCAGTTGTATACCGGTTACTGGAATCCGGAATTAGTAATTGATGGAAAGAAGAAATTCGGAAGTTTCTCCGGGGTAGCGTTGGAAACCCAACATTACCCGGATTCAATCAACCACAAAAATTTCCCCTCGCCAATTTTAAAACCTGGCGAAACGTTTAAAGAAACAACGATCTACAAATTATAAAAACAAAAGGGGCTGCGGCCTCTTTTGTTTTTATAAAACTCTACCTTTGCAGTATAACCAAAACCTATGAGAATTCTTCTGCTGATCCGTTATTTCGATTTTGGAGGCGCGGAAAATCATGTTTGTGAACTGGCCAATACTCTTCAAAAAGCAGGACATACCGTGGTACTTGTTTCGCGAAAAGGACGACAGCAACAACGCCTGCATCCAGGAATAATTCATTACTCAATGGGTATTTCAACCAAAAAGGTACCATTCCATTTCATCCGTCTGATAAAAATTATTCGCCGCCACCAGATTGATGTGGTACATGCCCATCAGCGGCTGCCACTTACCCTTGCATCAGCGCTTGGAAAAATTTCCCGGATACCGGTGGTTGGCACAGTCCACTCCATGTTTCAACAAGACATGCGAAAAAAATGGGTACGAAAAGGGATGAGCAAAGTGATTGTTGTTTGCAGGAATAGTTTTAAAGGGGCACAAGGCGATTTGGTTCTCAAAAATAAGGTACACTGTATTCCCAATGGAATTCATTTACCGGAATCACCGGCAAAAAAAACTCCCGAAACACTCCGTATCTTCTACGTCAGCCGGTTGGATGCGCCACACACGCAGGTAGTCAGGTTTCTGATACAGGAGGTGTGGCCGCAACTGGTACTAATTTATCCCGGAGCACAACTGACAATTGCCGGCGACGGAACCGGGATGCCCGCCATCCGGCAAATAATTCAGGAAATCAACGACCCCGCAACAGTTTTGTCGGTTTCCACCACAGGCTATCTTTCGGCCATCTCCTCAGAAATAAAAAATGCAAGTCTGGTGATTGGCGTCGGACGGGTTGCAATAGAAAGCCTGGCGCTTGGAATCCCTGTCTTGTCGATGAAGAATAACCGGCTGGGGCCGCTGCTTACCCGCGAAAATTTCGACTTTCTGCAATACGGGAACTTTGTGGATGTGGAAGCCGATACGCCAACAACAGAGCGTTTTTTAACAACTATCCGCGAATTTGTTTCCCGCCAGGAACATTATAAAAACGAGGCGTTAGAGTTGCGAAAAAGAATCGTTGAAAGCAATGATATCCGGGAAACGACCGAAGCAACGATCCGGGTTTATGAGGAAGCTATTAACCGCTTTTAAAATTATTTTTGTTTTTTATCGTAGAACCTTTTTTTTTAATAAATTGCTACTGAAATAATATATTACAACTGGTTATTAAAAAACAAGATATGCTAAAAGAACTACAAATTAAGAATTTTAAAGCATGGGCTGATTCGGGTAAAATTAGATTGGCTCCATTAACAATATTCTGTGGCAACAATAGCTCCGGAAAATCATCCATCGCACAATTTTTATTGATGTTAAAACAAACTGTCGAGTCATATGACAGACAAAGAGTATTGCATCTTGGAGAAAAAGATTCATTGGTTGACTTAGGCACATATAAAGATATGGTATTTCAACATAATGAAGAAAATAGGATTGAATTTAGCTATACATTTGATACAAATGTTAAAATTGTAGATGCAACATCCCCTAATTCTGGAAGCACCTTTTCAGAATTGAAATTTGATGCAATTATCTCCTTTGAGAAGAAGTTGAATAAAATTGCTGTTGATAACTTGAATTACACCCTGATAAATGGTAAAGAAATATCTTTTGGATTATCTCCAAAATCAGGGAAATATGAACTTAAAGCAGATAATTATATTGCCAAAAGGCAGCCAGGGAGAGCATGGCAACTTCCCCCTCCTGAAAATTTCTTTGGATTCCCTGATGAAGCTATTGCTTATTATCAAAATACCAGCTTTTTAAACGATCTATCTTTATCCATCAAAAATTTATTTAAAAGTATTTACTATGTTGGACCTTTAAGAGATAATCCCGAACGATCCTATAATTTTTCAGGTGAGATTCCTCCTGATGTTGGTGTAAAAGGAAAATGGGCAATAAATGCGCTTCTTGCAGCCAAAGGGAGAAACTTACAAAAAGAGTTCAAACATAAAACAGAACCTTTTGAGAACGTAATCGCCAGATGGCTAAGAGATATGGGACTCATTTATGATTTTAAAGTGACACCTATTGCTGCCGGAAGGAAAGAACATGAGGTTAAAGTAAAGATCAATAAAGATTCTCCTGAAGTTTTAATTACAGACGTTGGATTTGGAATTTCTCAGATTTTACCTGTTCTGGTACAATGTTTTTATGTTTTACCTAAATCAACTATTTTATTTGAACAGCCTGAAATCCATTTACATCCTTCCGTTCAGTCTCATCTCGGTGATTTATTTATTGAAACAATTAGATCAAGGGAGAATGGAAAAGATAGAGAAATACAGGTTATTGTAGAGTCTCATTCTGAACATTTAATTAGAAGAATCCAAAGGAGAATTGCAGAAGGAATTATTGAACCTAATGATGTTGCTATATATTTTATTCATCAAGAGAAAGGCTGCGCAAAACTTGAAGAACTTCAAATTAATTTATTTGGTGATATTACTAACTGGCCCAGCGATTTTTTCGGCAACGATATTGAAGATTTAGCAGCAATGACCAGGGCAGCGATGGATAGAAAAAGGAAAGAAAAACAATGAGAGAATATATTGTTGACACCAATGTACCATTGGTTGCCTCGGGCGAAGCACCCCAAATGTCCTACGATTGTATTATTCAGTGTGTCAATTTCCTCGAAGATTTGATGAACGGAAAATACTTATTAGTCATTGATAAAAATTTCTATATAATTGGAGAATATGCAAATAAAATGACTCCACTACCTACCCATAAATTTTGTAATAGATTTTACAAGTGGGTTTTAACAAACCACAACAATTCTTCTAAAGTTAAAAGAGTTGATATTAACCAAATTGATGAATACAATTTTTTAGAGGTTCCCAGGAGATTAATAGATATTAATTTTGACAATTCTGACAGAAAATTTATTGCAGTTGCTATTGCAAATAATAATCGTGCACCAATAGCTCAAGCAGCGGATAGCAAGTGGATAAAATGGGAACATAATATAATAAATGAAGGAATAAAGATTTTATTTCTTTGTAGAGATGAATTAGAGATAATTAACAAACGAAAACGCTAAAAAATCAATTCTCTATCTATAATTCTATTTGAGACTGTTTCATTTTTTCTAACTAAACTTTCTAACGGATGAAGACAATCATTGAACTTTTTGAAACCAGCGTTGAGAAATACCCCGACAATATTTATTTATGGGAAAAAGAAAACGGCGAATTTAAAGGTACGACCTACCGCCAAACCCACGACGAAGTATATCAGTTTGCAGCCGGTTTACTTGCCTTGGGGATCAAAAAAAGTGACCGTCTCGGATTAGTTTCCGAAGGGCGCAACCGATGGATTATCAGCGAACTGGGCATCTTGTATGCCGGAGCGATCAACGTCCCGTTGTCGGTAAAACTTGATGAAGCTGCCGAACTGAAATTCCGTTTGGCCCATTCCGGTTGCCGCATGGTAGTTGTTTCATGGCGCCATGCCGATAAAATTGAAGCCATCCGCAACGATTTGCCCGATCTCGAAAAAGTAATTTATCTCGATCCGAAAGAAAACATGGGGGAAAACGACCTCCAATATGACACGGTTATTGCGTTGGGAAAGAAGTATTTGAAAACCAACCGGGCCGATTTTGAAGCGGGTTACAAAGCAGTCCAGCCGAATGATCTGGCTAATATTTCCTACACATCGGGAACCACCGCCGACCCGAAAGGGATCATGCTCTCTCACCTGAATTACGCGGCCAATGTGGTGCAATCGAACACGTTGATGTCGATCACCCCCGACTGGCGCACCCTTACCATCCTTCCGTGGGACCATGCTTTTGCCCACACTGCCTGCCTCTACTGTCTGATGTACAACGGGGCCAGCATCGCCTCCCTCGAATTGGGCAAAACGCCGCTCGAAACACTGAAAAATATTCCGAAAAACATCAAAGAAATTCAGCCCAACGTGATGATGAGCGTCCCGGCGCTGGCCAAAAATTTCCGTAAAAATATCGAGTCTAACATCCGGCAAAAAGGGCCGTTCGTTGAAAAACTGTTCAACCATGCGCTGAAAATGGCCTACCGCTACAACGGCGACGGCCACGACCGGGGCAAAGGATTCCGTTTTGTCTACAAACCGTTGCTGGCTTTATACGACCTCATCCTGTTCAAAAAGATACGCGAAGGTTTTGGCGGAAAACTCAGATTTTTTATTGGCGGCGGCGCCCTGCTCGATACCGAGTTACAGCGCTTTTTCTATGCTGTGGGGATGCCGATGTGCCAGGGCTACGGCCTTTCCGAAGCGGCCCCGGTTATTTCGTCGAATGCCCTGCATGCCATTAAATTTGGCTCGTCGGGCCGATTAGTGAAATACATGGAACTGAAAATTGTAGACGACAAAGGCCGCGAACTGCCCACAGGCGAAAAGGGCGAAATCATTGTAAAAGGCGATAACGTGATGCAGGGCTACTGGAACAACCCCAAAGCAACGGCTGAAACCCTGAAAGACGGCTGGCTCTTCACCGGCGATCTGGGTTACATGGACGCCGACGGCTTCCTGTATGTGCTGGGCCGTTTCAAAAGCCTGCTGATTGGCAACGACGGTGAAAAGTTTAGTCCCGAAGGCATTGAGGAAGCGCTGGTCGACCAGTCGCCATTTATCGACCAGTGCATGCTGTACAACAATCAGAACCCTTACACATCGGGGATGATCGTGCCGAATATAGCCGCCATTAACCGCGAATTGGAAAAGCGCGGTATTCAGACCGGAAGCAACGAGGGAATCACCGAAACACTAAAAATCATCCAACAGGAAGTGGACGAATACAAGTCGGGTGGCAAGTTTGCCGGTATGTTCCCCGAACGCTGGCTGCCCGCTACCATTGTGGTTTTGCCCGAAGCATTTACCGAACAAAACCAGTTGCTAAACTCGACCATGAAAATGGTGCGTGGAAAAATTAATAAACACTTTGCCCCTCAATTAGAATTTTTGTATACTGCCGAAGCCAAAAATATTGTCAACGAGATGAATATTAAGGCGGTAAAAGAATGGAACAGGTAAGGGGAACTTGCACAGGTTTATTTGAGACAATTAAATAAACTTTTGAATAGCAAAACATATCCAGTGTTCATACGACAAAACTTGTTTAAAGTTGAAACTACTGTTGTGCTAACCATCAAATGACGGTTTGTCATTCCGACGTAAGGAGGAATCCCATGATCAGAGCTATTTCCAACAGATGCTTCACTCGTTCAGCATGACAAAACCAGGTTAACACAACACTACGTATGGTTTTCTATTCATTTGAAATATCGAAAACTCAGAAAGATTGCCAACATAAGAAACCGGATTATTTTTGGTCACGACAGTATTCTCCCGGATGTCATCGCAATAATTCTTTTTCCTGATTTCCCGGATAATATTTGCATTTTTGAATTTTTCGTTGAACTTTCGCTACAAACTAAATCATAAAACACATGAAATAGCCATGAGTGCAAAGCCCACGCAAACCGAAAATGAATAAATGGCTATTCCATTTCGTTGATAAGCAAATTGAAATGCTGACTCTGATACGGAAATTATGGAAAACGACTTTGAAAATTTATACGAATGAAAATTGTAGTAATCGGAACGGGAGGAGTGGGTGGCTACTTCGGGGCGAAACTGGCCCGCGCCGGAAATGATGTGGTTTTTATTGCCCGGGGAGAACATTTAAAAGCCATCCACGATAAGGGGCTGACAGTGAAAAGTATTCTCGGCGATTTTCATGTTGACCATCCAAAGGCTACCGATACCATTTCAGAAACAGGACAGGCCGATTTGATCCTGATAGGGGTGAAAGCCTGGCAAATCAAAGAAATCAGGGATGAACTGAAAACAGCCATTCATTCCGGCAGTATGATCCTTCCCCTGCAAAACGGGGTATCGGCAGTTGAAGAGCTACGCGAAGCAATCAGCAACACGAACATCCTTGGTGGACTGTGCCGTATTATCAGCAAGATTGAATCGCCCGGGGTAATCAACCATTTTGGCATCAACCCGACCATTGTTTTTGGTGAAACCGACAACTCGGAACCGGAACGGGTGCAGCAATTAAAGGTATTGTTTGACAAGGCGGAAATAAATTCCCAAATTTCAAAAGATATTGATGCAGATTTGTGGAAAAAATTCATCTCTATTTGCGTGAGCGGGCTGTTGGCAGTAACCCGGACCACTTACGGACAACTGCGGGAATTAAGCGAAACCCGGCAAATGATGATCGATTTGCTGAAGGAAGGTTATGCCCTGTCTCAAAAAATCGGGGTAGCAATCGAAGCTGATTATGTGGATAAGTCTGTTTCGTTTATCGATTCATTTCCATACAGCTCTACTTCATCATTGACAAGGGATATATGGGAAGGACGGCCTTCGGAAATTGATTATCAGAACGGCACGATTGTCCGGCTGGGCAAAAAATACGGGGTCGACACCCCGGTGAATCAGTTCGTATACCATTGCATCCTCCCGATGGAATTAAAAGCCAGGGGGTTAAAGACGATGTCGGAGTGATGGCAGGGTGCCTGTATACTTGTGATTACTTCAAATGCAAACGATAAAACTGACAATATGAAGCATGATGCGGAAAGCCCGGAACAATATATTGAAATGTTGCCGGATGGCAGGAAAGAGGCAATGAAAAAACTGAGGCAAACAATCTGCGATCATCTTCCCGAAGGATTTGAAGAAACTATGAGCTACGGGATGATCGGTTATGTTGTTCCCCATTCTGTCTATCCCAAAGGGTATCACAGTAACCCGAAACTTCCCCTGCCATTTGTAAGCATTGCCTCCCAGAAAAACTTCATTGTACTTTATCACTCCGGGATATATGCAGACAAATATCTTCTGGATTGGTTTACAAATGAATACACAAAGAGCAATCTTTCCCGATTGGACATGGGAAAAAGTTGTATCCGTTTCAAAAAGGCGGAACAAATTCCTTACGATCTGATTGCCAGTTTAATTTCAAAAATAAGTGTCAACGACTGGATCAGAATTTACGAGTCGGCTAAAAACGGCAACGGCTTGTAACGGGTGTAGCGTTTTATAACCGCCACAAACAAGAAGGCCTCCCCCTCCGGAAAAGCCTTCTTGCAAAGTATTTTGTATCCTATAAATTTTAATTTTTCCCGGGTCCCTTATGAAGTTCGGAACGTGCTTTTTACAACCGTGCTTTGATTGCTTTGGTTGCTTCTTCGTAGCCCGGTTTTTCGAGCAGCGCAAACATGTTCTTTTTATAGGCTTCTACCCCGGGTTGGTCGAAGGGGTTCACACCGAGAACATAGCCGCTCATTCCGCAGGCAATCTCGAAGAAATAAATTAGCTGTCCCAGAAAATATTCGTTCAGTTTTGGCATTACAATCTGGATGTTCGGAACGCCGCCATCCACATGGGCTATCATAGTGCCGAGTTCGGCCATTTTATTTACTTCATCCACCCGTTTTCCGGCGAGAAAGTTCAGCCCGTCAAGGTTGTCCTTGTCTGTCGGGACCACCACTTCCTGATCGGGAGCGCCCACCGAAATAACGGTTTCAAACAATTTGCGTTCGCCTTCCTGAATGTATTGCCCCATCGAATGCAGGTCGGAAGTAAAATCGACGCTGGCCGGGAAAATTCCTTTGCCTTCTTTTCCTTCGCTTTCGCCATAAAGTTGTTTCCACCATTCGGCCAGAAAATGAAGTTTCGGGTTATAGTTTACGAAAATCTCGACTAATTTCCCGTTGCGGTACAATTCGTTGCGAACGGCAGCATACTGGGCGGCAATATTTTGCTCGAACGGGACATTTTTCCCGGTAGCCGCTTCCATGTCCACAGCGCCTTTCACCAGCGCACGAATGTCGAAACCGGCCACAGCAATAGCGACCAATCCAACCGGGGTGAGTACCGAGTAGCGGCCACCCACGTCATCGGGGATCACATACGTTTTGTATCCTTCCGAGGTAGCCAGTGTTTTCAGGGCGCCGCGTTTGGCATCGGTAATGGCAATAATGCGTTCACGGGCTTCTTCTTTACCATATTTATCTTCAATATCTTGTTTCAGCAAACGGAAAGCCAACGCCGGCTCGGTGGTAGTCCCCGATTTAGAAATAACGGCCATCGCGTATTCCTTTTCACGCAACAACTCGCGCAGTTCGTACAGGTAATCTTCGCCTATATTTTGTCCGGCAAATACCACCAACGGGTTTCCGGTGTTCTTCATGCTGGCAAAACTGTCCGACAGGGCATCGATCACCGCTTTGGCACCGAGGTACGAACCACCAATACCCACCACTACAAAAAGGTCAATTTTTTTGTTGCGGAGCTTCATGGCAGTAGCTTCAATATCGGCCATTTCTTCTTCTGTTATTGAAGAAGGAAGGTTGGTCCAGCCCAGAAAATCGTTTCCTTTTCCGGTTTTATCGTGCAAAGCGGCATTGTGTTTTTCCAATTCCTGCTTGTAGGCAAAAACAGCATCTTTCGATATGAAGCCGAAAGTTTTGTCGTAATTCAGCAAAATTTTTTCCATTGGGTTTTATCTTAAATTTTCAGTTAATAAACGGATTTCAACAGCAGGTGAAATATTTTCGTACAAAATATTGTAGACCGCTTCGGAAATGGGCATGTTTACATGAAACTCCCGGTTTATCTCGTGGATCGAACGAGCGGAATGATAACCTTCGGCCACCATGTGCATTTCGAGTTGGGCCGAACGTACGGAATACCCTTTGCCGATCATGGTTCCGAATTGCCGGTTGCGCGAGAATTGCGAATAGGCCGTTACCAGCAGGTCGCCCAGATAGGCTGAGCTTTTAATGTCGCGGGTAATCGGGTGCACGGCATCTACAAAACGTTTTATTTCCTGAATGGCGTTGGCGATCAGCACTGCATGAAAATTATCGCCATAACCCAACCCATGACAGATACCCGAAGCAATGGCCACCACGTTTTTCAGTACAGCTGAATATTCGGTGCCATAAATATCGTCGGAAACATGGGTGCGGATAAACGGGCAATCGAGGCGGAACGCAAACCCGCGTGCCTTTTTCACATCCGGGCAGGCAATGGTAAGGTATGAAAGCCGTTCCAGCGCCACTTCTTCGGCATGACAAGGCCCTGCAATCACGCCGATGTGATTGAACGGAACGCCAAAATACCAGTTCAGGTATTCGGCAATAATCATGTTGTCGTCGGGAACAATCCCTTTGATGGCCGAAACAATAAACTTGTCTTTTATATCGATAGTCAGTCCAGCTATGCTTTCCTTCAGAAAGGCCGACGGGATGGTCAAAACCACAATGTCGGCATCGCGTACTGCTTCGTTAAGGTCGCTGCAAAAATGAATGCGTTCAGTTTCGAACTCCACATCGCGCAAATAGGCAGGATTATGGCGGAGTTTCTTGAAAGCCCCGATACTCTCGGGATTCCGAAAATACCAGTTAATGCTTTCTACATTTTGCAGGATAATTTTGGCTAAGGCTGTCGCCCAGCTCCCGCTCCCGATGATCGCTATTTTTGAATTCCGGAACATGTTTTTTCAGGGATCAGGCCAACCAGTTTTTTACGTCGTCCATGGCAGGGTTGGGCAATCCTAATTTATTTTTCTTGTTGAGACCGCACAGATCATTGAAGAACTTACCGGGTTTCAGCTCTTTTAGTTCGCTTACTTTTTTGATGCCCATTTGTTTGATCACGTCCACCCACTCATTGGGGATGCCCAATTCCATGAACTTCTCATTGGGGTCGACTAATTGTTTCTTTTCCGGTTTCATTTGCGGAAAGAACAATACATCCTGAATCGACGGGCTGTTGGTCATAAACATCACAAGGCGGTCGATACCGATGCCCAGCCCCGAAGTGGGCGGCATACCGTATTCCAGCGCACGCAGGAAATCCTGGTCGATGAACATGGCCTCATCGTCGCCTTTTTCGGAAAGTTTCAACTGATCCTCAAAACGTTCGCGCTGGTCAATCGGATCGTTCAGCTCCGAATAACAGTTGGCCAGCTCTTTCCCGTTCACCATCAGCTCAAAACGCTCGGTCAGCTCGGGGTTGTCGCGGTGTTTCTTGGTTAGCGGCGACATTTCTACCGGATAATCGGTAATAAAAGTCGGCTGAATATAATGGTGTTCACATTTTTCGCCGAAAATTTCGTCAATCAGCTTGCCTTTTCCCATACTTGGCCCAGTTTCAATGCCCAGCTTATCGCATATTGCACGCAGTTCGTCTTCCGATTTTCCGGATATGTCGTAGCCGGTGTGCGTTTTTATCGCCTCGGTCATGGTCACGCGCGGGTAGGGCTTTTTGTAGTCGATCTCCACCTCGCCAAACTGCACTTTGGTAGTCCCGTAAAGTGCAATGGCTACACGTTCGAGCATTTCCTCGGTGAAATTCATCATCCATTTGTAATCCTTATAGGCTACATATATTTCTAAAACGGTAAATTCCGGGTTGTGGGTGCGGTCCATTCCTTCGTTGCGGAAGTCTTTCGAAAATTCGTACACGCCATCAAACCCGCCAACAATCAGACGTTTCAGGTACAATTCGTTGGCAATACGAAGATATAACGGGATGTTCAGCGAATTGTGGTGCGTGATGAACGGACGCGCAGCAGCACCGCCGGGAATAGGCTGAAGCACCGGCGTTTCTACCTCAAAATATCCCTGCTCATTGAAAAAATCGCGCATAGTGTTGACAATCTTTGTGCGTTTCACGAAAGTATCGCGTACCTGCGGGTTCACGATCAGGTCGACATAGCGCTGGCGGTAACGCATTTCCGGATCGGTAAACGCGTCAAAAGTAACGCCGTCTTTTTCTTTTACCACCGGAAGCGGGCGAAGCGATTTGCACAGCACTTTCAGTTCCGTTACATGAACCGACTTTTCGCCCATCTGCGTGGTGAACGCAAAACCTTTCACACCAATGATATCGCCAATATCCAACAGTTTTTTGAATACGTCGTTGTACAGGGTTTTATCGTCGCCCGGACAAATTTCATCGCGGTTAATATACAACTGCACACGCCCGGTATGGTCCTGTATTTCAGCAAACGAAGCTTTTCCCATGATCCGCTGTCCCATCAGCCTTCCGGCTAAAGTCACGTCCTGATAATTTTTTTCTTCTTCACTGTATTTTTCACGAATTTCAATCGTGGTAGTGTTCACTTTAAATTCTTCTGCAGGGTACGGGTCGATACCCAGCTCTCTCAGTTTTTGCAATGAATTGCGACGGATAATCTCCTGTTCGCTAAGCGAAGAAATGCTCATAGCGCTATCTTTCTGTTACTGTTATCGAAAAAATTTGTGCAAAGATAGAAAAGAATTACAGAAAATCTTTTTGCCCTGAAAACGAAAAGCCGGCAACGGCTGTTCCTTTAAAAATGTTAATAAAAATATCTGTATTCTAAGTTTTTGACAGGATGAACATTAGCTGCTGTTTGTTAGCTGTACGTTAATAAAAGACAAGCCTGCCTGCTGATTTTACTTTTCAGAGAGAATCCCATTTCCTATCTTTGACCAATTCTCGGCCCGTATATTTGGCTGGAGCAAAAGGAATGGACAAAATCTGGAATCTTAAAGAACAAGGCGACATTAATGTCATTAAGCATTTGTCGGCTGCATTGAATGTTAATATGGTTATTGCCAACCTTTTAGCACAGCGAAATATTACCAATTATCAGGAAGCACAAGCATTTTTCAGACCGAAGATGGCCGATTTGCACAATCCTTTTCTGATGAAAGACATGGACAAAGCGGTGGAACGCCTGGAGCAGGCCATTACCAGAGAGGAAAAGGTGCTTATTTACGGCGATTACGATGTGGACGGGACAACCTCCGTGGCTTTAATGTACCGTTTTCTACGTTCGCGCATTAAAAACCTGGATTACTACATCCCCGACCGCTACACCGAAGGGTATGGCATTTCGCCTCAGAGCATTGAATATGCCCATCAGGAAAAAGTTTCGCTGGTTATTGTGCTCGATTGCGGGATCAAGGCGGTTGAAAAGATAAACCATGCCAAAAGCCTGGGGATCGATTTCATCATTTGCGACCACCATAATCCCGATGAGGAAATACCGGAAGCGGTTGCCGTGCTCGATCCGAAACGCCCCGATTGCAATTACCCATACAAAGAATTGTCGGGTTGTGGCGTTGGCTACAAATTTTTGCAGGCCTATTCATTAAAAAATGAAATTCCGTATTCGGAACTGGATGAATTGCTTGACCTGGTAGTGGTCAGCATCGCTTCCGACATTGTGCCTGTCACCGGTGAAAACCGGGTGCTGGCTTATTACGGATTGAAAAAATTGAACACCAATCCGAGCCTGGGGTTAAAAACCATAATGAGCTATTCGGGTCTGAACGGAGGGGAGATTACCATCAGCGATATTGTTTTCAAGATCGGGCCGCGGCTGAACGCTTCAGGAAGGATTGAACACGGTAAAAAATCGGTGGCCATTTTAACCATTGCCAGCGAAGAAGAAGCCGATCGCCTGGGCGACGAAATCAACTCGTACAACGAAATACGCAAAACGCTCGACCGCGACATCACCCAGGAAGCGCTGGACATGATTGAGCGTAACCCGGAACTGAACAACAAAAAATCGACCGTATTGTACAACCGCGACTGGCACAAGGGCGTCGTCGGGATTGTGGCATCGCGCATCACCGAATATTTTTACCGGCCCACCGTTATTTTAACCGAATCGAACGGAATGGCTACCGGATCGGCACGTTCAGTAAAAGATTTTGACCTGTATGAAGCTATTGGCAGGTGCAGCGACCTGCTCGAATCGTACGGCGGGCACATGTATGCCGCCGGGCTGACGCTGAAGATTGAAAATGTACCCGCGTTCATTCAGCGTTTTGAAGAAATAGTAGAACGATCGATCACCGACCAGCAGCAAATAGAAGCAGTTGAAATTGATTCAAAATTGCAGCTTTCCGAAATTAATCCCAAATTTTTCAGAATATTGAAACAGTTTGCCCCTTTTGGGCCACACAATATGCTCCCGGTTTTTCTTTCTGAAAATGTATTAGACTACGGGACCAGCCGGCCTGTGGGTAAAAATCTCGAACACCTCAAACTTGATTTGGTCGAACCGACCGGAAGCTCTTCTATCTTTTCAGGAATTGCCTTTAACCAGGCCGAGCATTACGAGGCCATCAGCCAGGGGCTGCCTTTCGATATTTGCTATTCCATTACTGAAAATGAATTCAGGGGAAAAACAAATCTTCAACTGTACATAAAAGACATTAAGGCGAAGGTTTATTGATATATGCCTGAGACATTTGTTTTGTTGTATGTGCCGGGGTTCATTCTGAAATGTGATTTATGTGGAAATTGCACGTCACAGTGTATACAGTACGCAGGTTTCTCCCGGCTTTCAGGGTCTTCCGGCTATTGAATACGAACCGAAATAAGAAGAATGTATGATTTGGAATACCGTTAATGGAGGAAACCGTTTAACTGTACGAAGTACGGTACTCGGAATCCAGTTTTTATTTGTTGCTTTCGGGGCGACAGTACTTGTCCCTTTATTAGTAGGTATCGATCCAGCAGTCGCCTTGTTTACCGCGGGTGTTGGCACGTTGGTTTTTCACCTGATAACCAAAGGAATAGTGCCCGTTTTTCTGGGCAGTAGCTTTGCATTTATTGCCCCTATTATTGAAACAACAAAACTTTACGGGTTGCCGGGAGCTTTTTGCGGAATAATTGCCGTAGGCCTTGTTTACGGAGCGATGTCGGCATTGATTAAATGGAGAGGGTTGGCGTTCATCCAGCATTTATTTCCGGCAGTAGTCGTTGGCCCGGTTATTATGCTGATTGGGTTATCGCTTTCGAGTGTCGCTGTCGACATGGCAAAGAGTGACTGGTTGATTGCCGTAGTAAGCCTTGTTACTGCTATCCTGGTGGTTATGAAGGGAAAAGGCCTGTTAAAGTTAATCCCTGTTTTTATTGGGATTATCGTTGGGTATCTCGTAGCCCTTGCCATGAAAAAAGTTGATTTTTCACCGATCAATGATGCAACATGGTTCAACCTTCCCAAATTTATGGCTCCTGAATTTAGCTGGGGCGCCATTGTATACATGGTGCCGGTTGCAGTAGCGCCAATTATTGAACACGTGGGCGACATGTATGCAATCGGAGGGGTAGCCGAAAAAAATTTTGTTGAAAATCCGGGATTGCACCGCACCTTATTGGGCGACGGGATTGCAACCAGCCTGGCAGGCTGTGTGGGTGGCGTTCCAAACACAACGTATTCGGAAGTAACCGGTGCCATTTCGCTGACCAAAGTTACCGATCCGTTTATCCTGCGTATTTCAGCTATTACGGCCATTGTATTTTCACTTGTTGGTAAAATCAACGGGTTCCTGAAAACGATTCCGGCAGCTGTCCTTGGAGGGATTATGTTACTGCTCTTCGGGATGATTGCCTCCATCGGTATAAAAACGCTGATCGATGCCAAACCCGATATGCACAAAACCCGTAACCAGGTGATCGTTTCTGTCATCTTAACGATTGGCATTGGCGGCGCTGTCATTAGCTGGGGAAGTTTTTCACTGGCGGGTATCGGGCTCGCATCGGTAACCGGGATCATCCTGAACCTGATCATGCCTGAGAAATCAGGTATAAAACAATAAAAAACAAGAGGTTGTCATTTTCGTGTTGACAACCTCCCGGTTTTTATTCCCCAATCATGTTTTTGCGGGGCACAATTAATGTTTCCCTCCTCTCCATTTCTCTCGGACGAAGTTCTTGTGATCCTGTAAAAACGGGCTTTTTCACAGCCGATTTCGTGGTGAGTAACTGGGTGCCGGTAATTTTTCCAATGGCAGCGGCCAATACGCCATCATTCAGGTTTCCAAATGGATAAGCCGGGATCAGATAGTCATACGCAAAAATATCGGGCGCAATGCCATTTTTAAAATCAGTAAATCCACTGGCATTTGAATATTTAAGCACAATCGGCACAATACACCAGTTGTGTTTCGGGGGTTCATTGGTATCAGGGATCACCCATGCCCCTGTATATTTTCCCCGGGTTGTGTCCCCTACCATTATTACATCCATGTATGGTTTCAACCCGGTAATGAGCGCCTCGCTGGCCGAAGCTGTTCCTTTGGCCGTCAGAAAATATACCTTGCTGAGGTTCAGGTTTCCGGCACTGGCTGCAAAACGGTAATGCAAGTCTGTGTCACCATCGTCCTGTCGTTCAAAATAATTTTGCAGGTTTCGGTTGTATACCATTTTCAGGAAGATTTTTTTATCTTCCACCACATATCTGGGGACAACCGACGATGCAAGGTATGTCGCAGTTCCGGGAGATCCTCCCGGGTTGTAACGCAAGTCGATGATCAGATCGGTAATTGCACTTTGTTTAAATGAATCGACCACCGCATCAACCGATTTCAGGAAACTGTTATTTACTCCGCTTGTAAAGTCGGTATATACCAAATACCCGATCCTTTTTCCTTCTATTTCCTTTACTTCGTAATGAATAACCGGATTGGCAGTTACGGTGGCGGCTGTGATTGTTTTGCTAACTCCGTTGGATGAAAAAACATCCGGATCGGGATGATAAGTCCCCAACCCCACGGTATATGAAGGCCCGGAATACAAATCATAGTAGTTTTCATCATTCAGGGCCTGTCCGTCGATGGTCAGGATGATGTCCCCCCTTTTCAGCCCGGCTTTATCTGCCGGTGAGTTTTTATACACAAATCTGATAATGATGATAACCTCGTTGCTGACCTGGTTTTTATAAAAGAAAGCAGGTGAATATCCCATTGAGACAGGAGTTCCTTCCAACTCTTTTTTGTAAGAAGCCCAGTCATCGGTAATCCACGACCATGTATCTTCTTCAGTATATAACATTTTATTGAAAAGTTCTTCCGGGTCAGCTTCCTTTTTGTAATTTACCGACGAAGGGATTTTATTGCTCCACAGGTATACTTCCTTCATCACCCCGTCAATCCATTCGTTTACAGCAAGTATCTCTTCTGAAATATCCGTTGTCCCGTCGTCATCAGGAATGTGGTTGGGGTCGCAGGCAGTAAAACCAACAATAAAAAATAGGGGAAGAAGGACTGCCCGAAGAAAATATCGTATGCCAACGTATCCGATTGTTAATATCCCTGTTTTCATAGCTATAATCCAGCTGTTTATGTATTGAAAGTTATATAATAAACTCGACCTCTTTAAAATGAAATTGCCTCTTGTTCCCATGTTCGTCCGTAATCAGCAACTGGCCAATCTCATTTACTCCTGTTATTGTTCCGGTAAACTCTGCGCCGTCACACTTATAACGATACTTTTCCCCGAAACGGTACATCTTTTCCTCGAAAAGTTGATTAATTACCCCAAAATTACCGTTTTTCAGCAGACCGTAAAATGAAAAAATATTTTCGGTAAGTTGGTTCAGCAGCGGCATCAGGTCATAATCTTTCCCGGTGAGTTGTTTCAGCGAGATTGGGTTTGGGGCATCGCTGACAAATTTTTCCTGATTGATATTCAATCCTATACCGACCACAGAGTTTGTAATCCTTCCCGACATGATTGAATTTTCGATCAGAATACCTCCAAGTTTCCGGTCGTCTGCATAAATGTCGTTTGGCCATTTTATTTTCAGATGACCGGCATATCCCTTTAAGCCGGCATGGATTCCCAGCGCGACCACTTTCGAAATCATGAACTGATCGGTAATTTCGAGAAAATCAGGCTTCAGCACTAACGAAAATGTCAGGTTTTTCCCTGCTTCACTCTCCCATCGGTTATTTATTTGCCCTCTTCCATTTTCCTGACAGTATGCCAGAAAGACAGTACCTTCGCCCACCTCCGATTCCAATAATTGGCGGTTGGCATAGTTGTTGGTAGAATCGGTTTTCGGTAAAACAACAATATTGTTTTCGGTTTTGAAATCCATATTTTTGAACTGCAAATGAATTACAAATTAAATTAAATTCGGAAGAGAAACGGCACAAGATAAAAATACAGACATTAAGTTTAAAAAATTTATCTTTGTAGTCCTAAAAATAATGTATGAGGAAAGCAAAAAAACAAGCTGGTACGGAAGAATTACTAAACGCAATAATTGAAGGGATTCACAGAAAAAAAGGACTGGATATTGTCAAAATTAATTTAAGCAAAATTAACCATACAGAATGTAACTACTTCGTGATCTGTCACGGAAATTCCAACACACAGGTCGATGCAATTGCGCATTCGGTGGAAGACACCGTTCAGGAACTGGCCGGAGAAAAAGCATGGCACAGGGACGGATACAAAAATGCCATATGGATATTGCTTGATTACGCCGATGTGATGGTCCATGTTTTTCAAAAAAATGCACGCGATTTTTACGATCTCGAAAATTTATGGGCTGATGCCCCGATAGAAGAAGTAGCAAATGAAAATTAGAAATAATGGCAGAAAACAATAACAATAAACAAAAACCAACTTTGGGAAATCTTAAAACCAGCGGCGGAAAAGCTCCCAAAATAAACCCCTATTGGGTATACGGCATCATCATACTGACCTTTCTTGTTATCCAATGGTTTAGTTTTGGCGGAGGCCCTGTCGAAACCAACTGGATGGAAGTAAAGAATACCATGCTGGCCAATCACGACATCCAAAAAATTCAGGTAATAAACCGGGAAGAAGCCCATATATTCCTGAAAGAGAGCAGTTACGAAAAATACAAAGACAAACTGAATGTCGGGTTCTCTGCACCCCCGAAATACGGGCCACATTATTTTTTCACGATTGGCTCGGTGGAAACGTTTGAAGAAAACCTTAAAAATGCGCAGGACTCTTTTTCGGAAGACCATAAAATAAGTATTGAATACAAAACTGTTCACAACTACTTTGGCGATATTTTGGGCTGGATCCTTCCTTTCGGCCTTATCATCCTGATTTGGTGGTGGATATTTCGCCGGATGAGCAAGGGCACGGGAGGAGGCCCGGGGAATATTTTCAATGTCGGAAAATCGCAGGCCAAAGTGTTCGACAAAGATTCCAGGGTTTCCACCACGTTTAAAGATGTTGCAGGACTTGCCGAAGCCAAACAGGAGGTGGAAGAAATTGTTGATTTTCTGAAAAGTCCGGCTAAATTCACCAAGCTGGGAGGAAAAATTCCGAAAGGCGCTTTATTGGTAGGCCCTCCTGGAACCGGGAAAACACTGCTTGCCAAAGCAGTTGCAGGCGAAGCAAATGTCCCGTTTTTTTCCATGTCGGGATCCGACTTTGTGGAAATGTTTGTCGGGGTGGGCGCAAGCCGGGTACGCGACCTTTTTAAACAAGCCAAAGAAAAAGCCCCCTGCATTGTATTTATCGACGAAATTGACGCCATTGGCCGTGCCCGGGGACGAAATCCCAATATGGGCTCCAACGACGAACGCGAAAACACGCTCAACCAGTTACTGACCGAGATGGACGGTTTCGACACCAACTCGGGAGTCATCATCCTGGCGGCCACGAACCGTGCCGATATTCTCGACCGCGCCCTGATGCGCGCCGGACGTTTCGACCGACAAATCCATGTGGAACTGCCCGATCTGAACGAACGTGAGGAAATATTCAAGGTACACCTTAAACCGATTAAGTTGTCGAGCGAAGTGGAAGTAACTTTCCTTGCCCGGCAAACACCGGGATTCTCGGGCGCCGATATTGCCAATGTGTGCAACGAAGCAGCATTGATCGCTGCCCGTAAAAACAAAGAGATTGTTGAAAGACAAGATTTTCTGGATGCCGTCGACCGCATCATCGGGGGACTGGAAAAGAAAAATAAAATTATTTCGGTAGATGAAAAACGCCGGATTGCTTATCACGAAGCCGGCCATGCAACCATCAGCTGGTTGCTCGAACATGCGCACCCGTTGGTAAAGGTCACTATCGTTCCGCGCGGGAAAGCATTGGGCGCAGCCTGGTATCTGCCCGAAGAGCGCTCAATCACCACGAAAGCACAACTACTCGACGAAATGTGTTCGGCCTTAGGAGGACGTGCTGCCGAGCAACTCGAATTTGGCGACCTTTCTTCCGGTGCTCAAAACGACCTTGAAAAGGTAACCAAACAAGCCTATGCAATGGTCAGTATTTTCGGGATGAGTGAAAAAGTGGGCAATGTAAGTTATTACGATTCAAGCGGTCAGAGCGATTTCAGTTTCTCGAAGCCATACAGCGAGAAAACAGCTGAACTGATTGATGAGGAATCGAAAAGGATAATCGAGGAGCAGTATCAACGGGCCCTGGAAATTTTAAAGAAAAATGCCGCCGGGCATAAACAACTATCGGACCGCCTGCTTGAAAAAGAAGTGATTTTTGGCGAAGACCTTGAACAAATTTTTGGGAAACGTAAATGGGACAAGCATCCCGAACCAAAGAAAGAAGCGGAAAAGAGTGTCGGGGAAACTGCCGGGGAAACCGATCAAACCATTGCAGTATAATGCTTTCGGCCCGAGAAGAAATATTAGCCAGATTGAAATCCGCACAGGGTAGGAGAGGTGAAATTGAGTTGGAGAAACCTGATTTCACCTCTCCTGTTTATTTGCCGCTGAACGAAAACCGGAAAGAAGAATTTCAGCAAAAACTGGAACTGGTTGGCGGGAAGGTCTTTTTGTCAGGATCGATTGATGAAGCGGTACAAAAGTTTCAGGAGATAATCCTTGAAAACCGGTGGACGGATATGTTTTGCAAGGACGATATGTTGCAAAAGTACTTTTCAGGAAAGATTGGTTGCAGTTCCGACAACCAATCCTTTGACCAAATGCAGGTTGGCATTACCCGTTGCGAGTTCCTGGTAGCCCATCTGGGAGCTATATTAGTCAGTTCGGCACAGACTTCGGGCCGCAGGATGAATGTTTTTCCTGAAATCCATGTTATATTTGCCCATGAAGAACAGTTGATTGACTATCTGGAAAACGGGCTTGAAAAAATCAGGAAAAAATACGACGGCCATTTACCTTCGTTGATTTCCGTAATCACCGGCCCAAGCCGCACTGCCGACATCGAAAAAACATTGGTGATGGGCATGCACGGACCAAAATCATTGTTCGTTTTCCTTTGCAGTAAACCTTTTTAATACAGAAAAAATGGAAAAAGATTGGGTAGTAGTTTTTGAAACCAATCAGCCATATCAGGCTGAAATTGCAAAAGATGTTCTGGAAAATGAAGGGATTGATGCGGTGATACTTAACCAAAGGGACTCCTCGTATGTTGCATTTGGCCCCATTGAAGTATATGTACATCAGGATCATAAAGAGAAAGCGACTGAACTGCTTAAAGAACTGAGAAATTGAAAAATTTACTGACCCGGAGTATTACCGGACTTGTTTTCGTGTCCATCATATTGGGGAGTTTGTTACTCGGGCAAATTACTTTCCTCATTGTGTTTGGGGCAATTCTCACGGGCGCACTGGCTGAATTTTATTCTTTCTTTAAAAACGGAAATTATCGCCCCGGCAAAATGGCCGGGTACATTGCCGGCTTTGTTGTATTCTTCCTGTCCTATCTGGCTTCTGCCGGATATATACAAGCAAACTATCTTTTTGCAATATTCCCGGTTTTATTGCTGATTTTCATTTTTGAACTGTTTTCAAAAAAGACAAGTCCGATTGAAAACGTGGGGATCAGTTTCCTTGCCTTCGGGTATATTTCCGTACCGCTCAGCTTAGTCAACTTCTTAGTGTTCCCGGCTTTTGACGACAAACCGCAGTTCACTCCCGATTTGCTGATTGCGGTACTGGCAATCATTTGGGTATACGATTCGGCAGCATACCTGTTTGGCGTCAGTTTTGGCCGCCACCGGCTGTTTGAACGCATCTCCCCGAAAAAATCATGGGAAGGGGCAATCGGAGGAGCGCTTGCAGCCCCTGCGGCATCCTTCGGAATTTCCATTTTTATTCCTGAAATCAGTCTTGTAAACTGGATCATACTTTCCGTTATGGTTGTTGTTTCGGCCACGTTGGGCGACCTTACCGAATCGATGATCAAACGCAGCTTCGGGATCAAAGACAGCAGCAATTTTTTTCCCGGACACGGGGGGATACTTGACCGCTTTGACTCGCTTCTTTTTGTAATACCAATGGTTGTCCTATATTTGAAACTCATTATTGAATAAGCGCCGGATTATTTGCTATTTTTGCGACAGATTTTTAATTATTCCCGAGATGAAAGTTCACAAAGCTGGCATTGGCATTATTAACCGGGCAACCATACTGCTGATTGTTCTTATTTTAATTTGCTGGTTCCTGACCGGCCCACTAACAGTAAAGGTTTCCGTTGCGATTGCCGGGTTAGCAGTATTTTTTCTGATTATCCAGTTTTTCCGTTATCCGCAAAGACAAATTACCCCAGATGAAAAACTGGTGATCTCGCCTGCCGATGGTAAAGTTTGCGACATAAAAGAGAATATTGAAGTAGAATACCTAAAAGCCCGGTGTACACAGGTTTCCATTTTTATGTCGCCTTTGAATGTACATATCAACTGGATTCCGGTGGTCGGGAAAATAACATACATGAAACACAAGAACGGTGAATTTTATGCTGCATTCAAAGATAAATCGGCAGAAGAAAACGAACGCACCACCACTGCGGTACAACTGAACGACGGACGCGAAATCGTAATCAGGCAGATTGCCGGGGCAATGGCCCGCCGGATTATTAATTATACAGAAATGGGCCAGCAGGTTGACCAAACCGTTGAACTGGGCTTTATCCGTTTCGGCTCACGGGTCGACTTATTCTTACCGCCCGATACCAGGGTAAAAGTGGAACTGAATCAAAAAGTAACAGGTTCACAAACTGTTATTGCTGAATTATAAAAAATGGGAAGGACAATTAACCGCTTTTTTTGGGTCCCGAATTTTGTCACCACGCTGAACTTAGTATCGGGGACCCTGGCCGTATTTTTTGGCGCCGACGGACAGTTGGGCTGGGCTGCTGTTTTTATTTTCGCCGCTGCCGTTTTTGATTTCTGCGATGGTTTTGCGGCCCGTTTGTTCCATGCCTATTCCGACATTGGCAAAGAGCTGGATTCGCTGGCCGATCTTGTTTCGTTTGGGCTTGCCCCTGCTACCATCGTTTTTGCCATGCTCGAACTGACCTTGTTTGGCGTGAACCGCCCAATTTTCGAAATTGAAGCAACACCCGGGCAATGGATTGTGCTTTTCACATCGCTGCTGATACCGGTTGCCGGAGCATTCCGTCTGGCAAAATTTAATACCGACACCCGGCAATCCGAAAGTTTTCTGGGGCTTCCCATTCCCGCCAATGCTATCTTTTTTGCTTCGTTGGCATTGATCGTGGAAATTGGTGCAAAACAGAATATAATTTCATTCATCCTGAATAAATATTCAATCCTAACTACCGTGTTTGCCTGTTCATTTCTGATGGTTTCCGAACTACCCATGTTTTCCATGAAATTTAAAAACCTGAAAATAAAAGACAACACCATCAGGTTTGTCTTTCTGGGCGGAATCGCGATCCTTCTTGTAGTTCTGAATATTTATGCGTTGCCATTAATCATCGTGTGGTATGTTCTGCTTTCTTTGATCAGCAGATTTTTAGTCCGTTAAAAATAAAACCTGCTTTCCCAAGCCTTCTCAATGTTAAGAAATTGTAATCCGTCCTTAATTGTATAAATCGTCTTTTGTCCTGAATAAATATAATTCGCTTCCTTGCATCCAAATTATGACAACACGTATTCTCCATATTATTCTTGCAGTGGTGGCCGCGATCGTGGTTTCATCCGGGCAGGGTATGGAGTAAGTTAATGATATTCAGAAATTAATCAGCCATTCCCTGCACGCGGGGAGTGGCTTTTTTATTTTATGGCAATGATAAACATTCTGATTCTTGCAGCGGTGGTCATTCTTGTGAATACGTTCACATAGGGAAGCTGTTGCCTAAATTTTTGAAAAGCCTTTCTCTGTGTGATGCAGAGGAAGGCTTTTTTTGTTTTTGCAGTTTTTTAACTCTAAATACATGACTATGAAATAGCCATTTACATTAACATTCAGCCGAAAAGAAATATCCAATGGCTATTCCATGTCGTTGAGATTTCGTTTGGAAAGAAAAAGTTATTACGGAAATTCTATTTATAAACTTTGAAAAAATTGACACATGAACTTCAATTACGAAAGCCTTATTTCGGAAAGTTGTAAAAACATTCCCCGTTCCTTTATCCGCGAGATATTGGAAGTTGCCGAACAACCCGATTTTATCTCCTTCGCAGGAGGATTGCCCAATCCGGCGTATTTTCCGCTGGAACAAATGAACAAAGCCTTCCGGAAAGTGATGGAAAACGATGGACGGGAAGCCCTGCAATACAGTGGCAGCCAGGGATTTTTTCCTTTGCGCGAATTCATTTGCAAACGCTACAACAGTTTGTACAACACCCAAATGCGCCCTCAAAACATCATCATCACCAACGGTTCGCAGCAGGCGCTCGACATATTGGGCAAACTATTTATCAATCCGGAAGACCCGCTGATTCTTGAAAAACCTTCCTATCTGGGGGCGATACAGGCTTTTTCAGCATATCTTCCCAATTTCCATCAGGTAAATTTGACGGAAAATGGGATTGATTTAAACGAACTGGAAGACGTAATTACAAAAACCAATGCACGGATATTGTACGGGATTCCGAATTTCCAGAATCCGTCGGGAATTTCCTATTCTGAAGAAACCCGGAAAGAACTTGCCATCTTGCTGGAATGGCACGGCATCATTTTTATTGAAGACGATCCGTACAACGAAATTCGTTTTGAAGGAACTCCTCTTCCTCCGGTTTTTTCACATCTACCGGAACAGGTGATTTGGTGCGGTTCATTTTCAAAAATGATCGCCCCCGGAATCCGCACCGGCTGGATGTGCGCCCCCGATGAACTGATTCCTAAATTACTACGGATAAAACAAGCCTCCGATTTACAATCGAACAACCTGATACAACGGGTTATTTTCCAGTTTTTAAATGATAATGAACCGGAAGAACACCTGCAAAAAGTAAAGTCTGCATACAAAAAGCAAAAAGACACAATGATAAAAGCCATTCATGAGTTTTTCCCGGAAAGCTCCGGACATACCAACCCGGAAGGGGGAATGTTCATCTGGCTGACATTGCCCGATGGCTTCAATACTGAAAAGGTAATTGAGAAATCGCTTCAGGAAAAAGTGGCTTTTGTTCCGGGACGGTCATTTTTCACTACTGAAGGCGGTACCCGGAACATGCGCCTAAACTTCTCAAATGCTTCTGAGGAAATGATCATGGAAGGAATGAAACGGTTGGGAGAAACAATAAAAGAGTTTGCTCCAAAAAAACTATAAAGGTTTAGCCACCTCCCCCTCGTTACCGCTAAAGCTCAAACGAGGGGGAGTAGATATCTACTTACGACTTTCTACTCATCTTCGAAAACCGCTTCGTATTTTTTGATGGCAAACTTCACCAACTGATATGAAATAACGATCAGTGCAGGCCAGCTTAAAAACCATAAAATTGAACTCCAGTACATATATTGTGTTTTATAATTGACCATCTCCCGAAAATTGGATTGACCAAGCTCTACAATCCAGTCATATCAGGGGTTTAAAGATGTTTATATATGAGGAAAGCTAGTTTAAAAAGGTTATTTTTATTGTGCAAACAAAA
>JAVEYG010000039.1:0-39106 GCA_034003625.1 Prolixibacteraceae bacterium
AACATATGCTATCAGATTAATCTGATGCAAAGCTAAAATTCAAGTCCGTTCGCTCTGATAATCGCTATAATTAACTAAATTTCAAATATTTCAAAGAACATATTTAAATTTTAATGGGACAGCAATGGATTTAAATAAAAGGTAAATCCAGATGCGCTAATCTAATGTATGGATAAAATGTAGTTATGATTTAACCTTTTCAAGGTTGTTTAATTTTAAAAATTTTAATATGAGAAAATTTTTACATTATTGCTTTGCCCTTTTTTTGATGTTTTTTATGTCTCAAACTGTAAATGCACATGTTTGGGAGATTCGTGTTAATCAGAGTACTGATGGATCGTTAACCTGGTATGTACAATCTTATCACGGTTTGAGTGATTGTGGAATTGCCAATTCCGGTATTAATATCAATGGGATTAACTATCCGCTTGAACAGGAATTTGCAGGGAGCATTGAATCATTAAGCCCCACTGTTTTTGCAGTTTCCGGAAATTATGCACGAGGGAGCTATGCAGTTGTTCATACCCCGTTTTTGGGAACGGCGCTGAATGTGCAGCCTTATTCAACCAATGCATGTTGGTATTTGCTGGTTAGCGGAAGTGGTAATTTTACTCCTCCCCCGCCGCCTGTTTGTACCTCATTCCCCGTCACCGGATGGAATAATTCAGTTGCTTTGCCGGGAAATAATAACGGTACAGAATGTGATCCAACAGATGATAAACTGGCCATTACTGTTTCCGTAAGCCACCAATCCTGTGGTTCAATTACAGGAGATGGTAAATTCTCGATGGTTCTTGATCCGGGAGGCGCCAATGTTGCTTATGGACCCTATGATTATTCAACTGGAATAACAACTGATGTTACCATAAATGTTCCGTATGGATTTAATCAAAGCACCCAGTTACAGGTGATTGATAATGATTTCCCGGGGAGTAATGTAACTCATGGATTTACAGGTATCCCTGGCGGTATTTATTCAGGTGTCCCTGACGGATCGGCTCCAACTGTTGTTACTCAAAACCTGACTGTTCAGTTGGATGCAACCGGTTCTGTATCAATTACTCCTCAACAAATTAATAACGGATCAGTTGATGTCTGTGGGATTGCCGGTATGAGTCTTGATAAATCGAGCTTTAGCTGTTCTGACGTTGGTAACAATACGGTTACTCTTACTGTAACCGATTTAAGTGGAAATTCTTCAACAGGGACCGCAGTTGTTACTGTCTCAGGAGCCGATGTGGATGGAGATGGTGTGCCGAATGCCTGTGACCTTGACGACGATAACGATGGAATTCTTGATATTAGTGAGTGTACTACTTCCAATTTCTATTGGTCAAATCCTCCAACTATTTCGGGTAAAACAGCTTCGGGTACCATTAACGGAATTTCTTATACTTATAGTTCTTCGGTAAATGTAAGTACAACATCCTATATTTATAACCACGGAATTTTCCCGTCTTCTTATAATGTTCCAAATGCAAACCCAACCATACAGAACATTTATCCAAGTCAGAATACCTTGTCGTTTGCCAGTCCGATGACAAACCCGGTATTGGTTTTTTCATCTATTGGGAATTCAGGTTTGCCGGTTACAATTAATTTCAGCAATCCGGTTCAAATACTATGGTCGACTGCAACGGTACAAAATTCCCCAACCCAGATTACAGGGAATGAAGGGTATGCGATCGTTCGTATGAATGGTACTTTTTCAAGTGTATCATTCGATTATCTGACCTATGAAAACTGGGTGAATTTTGTATTTGGCGCCGATTTTTATACCTATTGTGACACTGACAATGACGGGCTTGCCGATTATCTTGATCTGGACAGCGACAATGATGGTTGTTTCGATGCAATTGAAGGAACTCTTGGATTGAATCCAGATCAGGCTCCAAACGGAGTACTTTCAGGTGGTGTCAGTCAGAATGGTGTACCGGTTCTTGCAGGAGGACAGGGACAAGGTGTTGGAACCAGTAATAACTTTTCAGCTACATGTATTTGCGATTTGGGATTTGACAAGATAAATCCGATTGCTCTTACAAAGGATGCTACAATTCAACTTGATATAAATAATTACGCAAGCATTCAGGCAGCAAGCATCAACAATGGTTCAACGGACAATTGTGAGATTTTAAATATTACAGTTTCGAAAACTGAATTTTCATGTGCTGATATCGGTGACAATACTGTAACCCTGACAGTGACAGACAAAGCCGGAAATATTAGTCAGGCAACTGCAACTGTAACTGTTCTTGCTGCACCTATTCCTGAAGCTAACGACGATGAATTTAATGCTGAATCGTGTCAACCTTTCACCTTCACAAATGCTGAATTGCTTGCTAACGATACCGATCCTGCAGGTCAAACCCTGAAAGTTGATTTTGTTGGTCAACCTTCATCAGGTACGATTACCGATAATGGAAACGGAACGTATACATATACGCCGTCGGTTAATACAAACCATTCGGTTACTCTTTCCTATATCATTAAAAGGAACGACGGAACTACTGTTTTTTCAGGAAACGGTCACTACTATGAATTTGTGAGTGCTCCAGGTATTACCTGGGTTGATGCAAAAATAGCAGCGGAAGCCAAAACTTACCAGGGACTTCATGGATATCTTGCAACAATTACATCATCTGCGGAAAATGGATTTGCATCTGCCAAATTGCAGGGCTCAGGCTGGATCGGAGGTTCCGACAGCGAAACGGAAGGCATTTGGAAATGGGTAACCGGACCGGAAGCAGGGACACATTTCTCGAATCAGTTTAAAACTGGCTGGTGTTCAGCAAATACTGCTCCCGGAATTAACGGAAATTTTGCCAACTGGTACAGCGGCGAACCAAATGATTGTGGAACTGGAGAAGATTACGCGCATTTCTACGCCAGTGGAGTTTGGAACGACTATCCAAACAACGCCGGGGGCAACATTACCGGATATGTGGTTGAATATGGAGGAACTAACCAGGATTGTAATATTGATGTTACAGCCGAAGCGTTAATTACCATTAACTTAACCGATAATATGTTGCCGGTTGTAACAACAAAGGACATTACCGTACAGTTAAATGGAAATGGAGAAGTATTAATTTCGGCAAACGATGTTAACAATGGATCAACTGACAATTGTGGTATTGAATCCTTAAGTTTGGATGTAAGTTCATTTGGCTGCCCGAATGTAGGTGAAAATATTGTAACCTTAACCGTTACAGATATAAATGGAAATTCTTCTGCCGGTACTGCCAAGGTTACAGTGAATGACTTAATTGCACCAAACGCAATCGCTCATGATATTACTGTACAGTTGGATGGAAACGGACAAACTACCATTACTCCGGAACAAATTGACAACGGATCAAATGATGCATGCGGTATAGCCTCGCTGGTACTTTCGAAAACTACTTTCGATTGTAGCAATGTTGGTGCAAATCAAGTAACATTGACTGTAACCGACACACATGGAAATTCTTCGACTGCAACTGCAATAGTTACAGTTCAGGATAATATTGCTCCGGTGCTTACCGTCCCGGCAAATATTACCCAGCTTAATGATGACGGCGTGTGCGGCGCTGTGGTAAATGTTGGTGAAGCTTTGGGTTCCGACAATTGCAGCATTGCTTCGGTTACAAACGATGCACCCGCATTTTTCAATGTCGGAGTGACAACCGTCACCTGGACCGTTACGGATGTAAACGGCAATGCTACTACTGGCACACAAACTGTTGAAGTGACCAACAATGCACCTGTCATTCAGAATTTAACTGTATCGCCGTTGGTATTGTTGAGTGATGCGGTGTTTGCTTCAGCAACGCATGGAGACAACAATCTGGTTTCGGCAACATGGAACTGGGGTGACGGATCATTTGATTCCGGAGTCATTAGCGGCACCGGGATTACGGGTAATCATGTTTATTCCTCAACCGGACTTTATAATGTAACCCTGACAATCGAAGATGCCTGTGGTGTAACTGACACTGATGAATTCAGTTATGTTGTAATTTACAACCCATGTAACGGGTTCATTACCGGAGGTGGGTATATAAATAGTCCGGCAGGTTCGTTGAGCGCTAATTTATCAGCAACAGGAAAAGCCAATTATGGTTTTGAAGCAAAATATAAGAAAGATGGATCATTAAACGGTCAATTTGAGTTTGATTTAAAAAATCCCAAATTCAAAGTTAAATCGACTTCGGCTGAATGGCTTGTTGTAAATAATGATCAGGCAATATTGAAAGGTACAGCCAAAGTGAACGATGTTGCCGGATACAATTTCATCGTATCCATTATTGATGGCAAAATAACATCTAACAATGGAACTGACTATTTCAGACTGATTGTGTGGGACAATTCCGGAAACGTGTTATATGACAATCAGAATGGAAATGCAGATGTTTCCAGAGCATCGAATCCGATTGGAAATGGACAGATCGTGATTCATACTTACAAAAACGGAAACTGTTTCGATGATGACAACGAAGAAGATGAATCTAAAAGCACAAAAGAGAACAAAAACAAAAGTGCGACAATCAACTCTTCCTTGGATTCAGGTGAATTTAACCTGTCTGTTTATCCAAATCCTGTCGTCAACAGAGAGATCACTATTTCTATCGACAACTATGGGAACAAGGAAGCTCGGGTTGAATTGCACAATATTACCGGTCAGGTTATCATGAACAAACAAAATGTAATGTTCATAAATGGAAAGACAAATCTTAAACTGAACCAGGTAAACCTACACCCCGGTAATTACATACTAAGGGTTACCGATGTTGCCGACAATACGAGAACATCTGTTAAACAAATTGTTGTAAAGCAATAGATCACAATCGATTTTAATTTTTTAAAGCCGTCTCATGCATTTGAGGCGGCTTTTTTATGGTCGTTTGAAACTCAAAACTCCAAACAAAAAACAGTTTCTTCACCGGGAATGGATTTCACCTTGAGGCTGCCACCGTGCAGTCGCATGATTTGACGCGAAATGCTCAATCCAATGCCGGAACCGTTTTCGCGGGTGGTGAAAAAAGGCACAAAAATTTCGTCAATTATATCGTCGGGAATGCCCGGTCCGTTATCAACCACACAAATTTCAGGGCGGTTATTTTTGTTCATCCCGGCAATCAATCTAACCTTTGCTTTTGGGTTTCCTGCATTTGCCTGAAATGCATTTTTTACCAGGTTGATCAGCACCTGCGAAATCATTTTTTCATCAGCCAGAATGTCCAGGTTGTCGGGCGATACATCGTGCGAGATATTAATATTCGACGCGTTTTCAAACGAACCGGAGAGAATACGGATGTTTTCAATCAGGTCTTTTGCCGCGAACAGTTTTTTCTCCGGTTTGGGCAGTCGCGTCAATTTGCGGTACGAATCAACGAATGTAATCAACCCCCTGCCTTGTTCACGAATGATATCAAGCCCGCGAATTGTTGTGGCGATAATTTTCTCATCGATTTCCGAAGGAGATTTTACTTCGCCATCGGTATAAAAATATCCAGCCAAACTTTCGGATAACGAAGTGATAGGCGTAATTGAGTTCATAATTTCGTGCATCAGCACCCGGATGAGTTTCAGCCACGAATCGAGCTCTTTTTCATCCAATTCGTTTTTTATATCCTGAACCGAAATCAGGGTCAGCTCCTTTTGATTCGAGATCAGCAAATTTGCTTTTATAAGAAGCTGAATATTCCCGCGTTCATTGTTCAGGGTGACCAGTCGCTGCTCCGAAGAACGGATATTTTTTACCGTCTGAAACAGTCCCTGATCGACCCGTTCTAACTGGTTGATGTGGGTTAGCACGTCGAGCCCGAACAGCTTGCGTGCCGATGTGTTCGAGTGCAGCACGAACCCCCGCTGGTCGAAAGTGAGGATGCCGGTAGCCGCGTGTTCGAGCAGTGCCTGAAAATATCTTTCCTGACGGAGGTTTTCAATTTTTATTTGTTGAACCTGCCGGTTTACTTTTTCAAGGCTCCTGCCAAGGTCGGCGAGGGTCCTGTTCTGTGTCTTTTCGGGGAACAGAAGCGTTGAATCGTCGTTCCGGATGGCATCGAAAAAATAATACAAACGCCGGTTGGTCGTGTTCAGAAAATAAATCAGGTTGATGGTCATAAAAACTACACCCGCGAACAGCATGGACGAAAGCAGGTACCATTTCAGGCCAAAAAGCATCCAGCCGCCAATCAAGGCAAAAGCAAGCAGGATAAACACCCTGAAAAGGATTTGTACATACAGGTTTTTGCTGATCATATTCCGTACTTTTTGATTTTGTTGTAAAGGGTTTGCCGTGTAATCCCCAACAGGTCGGCAGCTAAGCTCATGTTTCCGGCGGTTTTGCCAATGGCCTGCACGATCATCTGTTTTTCCATTTCTTCGATAGTAAGTTGCGGGGTCCCGGTTTTTCCTGAAGTGGCCGGGCGCAGGAAAAAATCTTCCGGTTTCAGTACCGTTGAATCGCTCAGGATGACGGCCTTTTCGATGGTGTGCTGCAATTCGCGGATGTTTCCCGGCCACTGGTAGTTCATCAGTTTTTCCTGTGCCGCGCTGTTGATCCTCAGCCCGTGCTTCTCGTATTTTGATGCAAATTTCTTCAGAAAAAATTCAGCCAGCGTCAAAATATCTTCACCCCGTTCGCGTAAGGGCGGAAGTTCGATCTGGATCGTGTTGATGCGGTACAAAAGGTCTTCGCGAAACAGCCCGTCACAGACCATCTGCGGCAAATCTTTATTGGTGGCACAAACCAGCCGGATGTCAACCGGGATGGGCTGGTCGGAGCCAACGCGCATAATCTGTCGGTTCTGGATAGCCGCCAACAGTTTCGCCTGCAAATGAAACGACAAGTTGCCGATTTCATCGAGGAAAAGGGTGCCTTTGTTTGCCGTTTCAAATTTGCCTGCGCGATTTTCACGGGCATCAGTGAAAGCGCCTTTTACATGGCCAAACAGTTCGCTCTCGAACAAGGTTTCGCTGATGGCGCCCATATCGACGCTGACCATGATTTCGCCGTTCCGAGCTGATTGCCGGTGAATTTCGCGGGCCACTAATTCTTTTCCCGTCCCGTTTTCGCCCGTGATCAGGATATTGGCTTCGGTGGCTGCCACTTTCCGCACCATGTTCATCACGCTCATTAATTGCGGTGAGGAACCAATGATGTATTTCTGTTCCCCCTGCAGTTCCTGCATCAGCGCCTTTTCTTTTTGCCGCAGTTGCCCGACTTCTTTTCTTGAAAAATTCAGTTGAATGGCCGACCGGATGGTTGCCAGCAGTTTGCTGTTTTCCCAGGGTTTTGGCACGAAGTCGGTTGCGCCTTGCTTCAGCGCGTTTACCGCCAGTTCCACATCGCTGTATGCTGTGATCAACACCACCGACAGGTCAGGGTTTGTTTCTTTGATCCGGCTGAGCCAATACAGCCCTTCGTTTCCGGTATTTACCCCTGCCTGAAAATTCATGTCCAAAAGAACCACGTTATAATCGGTCATCCGTAGCTCGGTTGGTATCTGGTTGGGGTTTGAAATCCCTTTTACCAGGTCGAACCCGGGAGCAAGCAAAATCTCCAGCGTGCTGATGATGCTTTTACTGTCGTCGACAATCAGAATCTTCCCTTTTGCCATTGGCCCTGTTTTTTGTGCAAATGTAGGCGAGCCGGAACCTTTTGTCAATGGATTGTAAAAATATTTTACAGGTTTGTGTCAATTATTTTAACGAGATAATTCTGTATCTAAACAATTAGTGCTGAAAAACAGTTTGTTACATTTTTGGCATTGTTCTGGTTCTTCATTGTAAAAAGTTAATGGATCAATGCGTTTAAGTTATATCATACGTTTTTTCATATTGGTTTTTCTGGCAGAAGGAAATACATTGGTTGCCCAACAAAAATGGAGCCTGAACCAGTGTATTTCGTATGCCATTGAAAACAATACAGACATCAGGCAGTACGAAATCAAGGAAAAAATAGCGCAGGAAAGCCTGAACCAGTCGAGGCGCGACCTGTTGCCCGGAATAAGCGCCTCAACCAACGCCGGGATGAGTTTTGGCCGTTCGGTCGATCCCAACACCAACGACATTGTCAACACCGGGTTTTTCAATAATTCATACAATATCAGTTCATCGGTTACCATTTTCGACGGGTTTCGGCTTCAGAACCGCATCCAGTATGAGAAATTCAGGGAAAAAACATCGGAATACAACCGGCTGGATGCAATCGACGATCTGGCTTTCCGGGTAATGAATGCCTTCTTTGATGTGGTTTATTACAAAGGGATGCTCGACATTGCCCGCGAACAGGTGGAGGTTTCAAAATTAAGCCTGAAAGCAACCGAAAGACAGGTTTCGCTGGGTTTGATGGCACAATCGGATTTGTTAGAAATGAAAGCCAATCTCGAAACCGAGGAACTGCGCCTGATTCAGATGGCAAACAGCCTGAATTCGGCAATGCTTGGCCTGCGCCAAAACATGAACATAGGAATAACTACTGAACTGGAAATTATAGCAGAACCTGTTTTAACGGCACCCGGCATTGTTCCTTCCGGCGACCAGTTATTCGACAATTTCACCGGATGGTCGCCTTATTACCAGTCGCTGGTAAACCAGCTAAAAGCCAGTGAAAAAATGTTGTCGGCCAGCCGCTCGGAGCTGTACCCGACGGTAAGTGCAGGCGGGTCGATCAGCACCGGCTATTACGAAACGTACAAAGACAACACGGGAAATGTAATCGGATTTGGTGACCAATTCAAAAATAATAAAAGCCAATATCTGGGAGCATCGTTAAGCATTCCTGTTTTCAGCCGATGGCACAACCGTTCGGGCGTTAAACAGGCAAAGTTGGAAGTAGAGCTGGCAAAAGCGAAGATCGAAAGCGAACGGCAAAAACTGTATTTTGAGATGTCGCAAAACTTAAACGATTTAGAAGCTTTTGGGAAAGAATATCTTCAGTATGAAAAACAAAAGGAAGCCGACCAGTTGGCCTTCCGTGCTGCTGAACAAAAGCTCGAACAGGGGCTGGTCAGTGTGATTGACTTTTACCTGGTGAAAAACCGTTTTGCCAATTCGCAAAGTCAGGCATTGAGGTCGAAATTACAACTGGAGATAAAACAAAAAACACTGGATTTTTATATGGGAAAAAGGTTTTGGGAGTAACTGGCCCCACCTAAGCTCCCCAAAGGGAATAAGAAAAAAGTGACAAATAAAAGATTGTAATAACCAAAATAAAACAAGCAGAGGCTATTCAAAAAGTTCTAAAGTCTGTAATTCGCGTCACCCTGAATTTATTCAGGGTCTGACGATCAAAAATATGAGATCCCGAAACAAGTTCGGGATGACTCTATTCCAGACTTTTGGGGGAGGCCGATACCGGGAGGATAAATCATGGGAATGGATAAAGTCATAGAAAAGAAAAAAGGATTCAGGCCAAAACATTTTATCTGGATGATAGGAAGCCTGACAATCGGTTTTTTGCTATACAAAGCGCCGTTTTCAGAACACGGTTCGGTGTTCCGTGCCGAAAAGGACAAACTTCTCATCAGCGCTGTGGAAGCCGGGCAGTTCAACGATTATATCACGGTTATCGGGCAGGTGGAGCCAATTTCAACCATTTTTCTTGATGCCGAGGAAGGAGGAAAAGTAGAAGAAAAACTAATTGAAGAAGGCGAAATGGTAAAAAAAGGGGATGTTATCCTGAAACTCAGGAACAATGACCTTACGCTGAGCATTATGAACAGCGAATCGAGCCTGGCGTACCACACCAACGAGTTGCGCAATACCCAGATACAAATGGAACAGCAGAAAATACAGAACAAACAACAGCTGCTTCAGGTGGATTACGAAGTGGTGCGGCTGGCCCGTAACTACGAGCAGCAAAAAGCATTGTTCGCGGAAGGTTTGATCGCCCGGGAAGATTTTCTGAAAGTGGAAGAAGATTACTTTCGTTCAAAGAAAAACCGCGACCTGATTTACCGGAAATTAGTGCAGGATTCCATCTTTCGTGAAAACCAGAAAGAACAAATGAACCAGAACCTGAAAAATATGCAACTCAATTTACTGATGGTACAACACCGGAGAGAAGACCTGAACGTAAAGGCGCCGGTCGACGGGCAGCTGGGGCTGCTCAATGCCGAAATCGGGGAATCGATCAATAAAGGGCAGCGGATCGGGATGATTCATGTGCTGACCGATTTCAAGGTAAATGCACGGATCGACGAACATTATATCGACCGGGTACGCCGCGGTTTAACTGCAACCTTCGACCGCAATGGAGTGGGTTATTCGCTGAACGTGAAAAAAGTATATCCTGAAGTGCGCGAAGGCCAGTTTGAAATTGACCTGGTGTTTGAAAACGAAAAACCGGAAAACATCCGCACCGGGCAAACCTATCATGTGAAACTGGAATTGGGACAGCCCGGAAAGGCAATATTACTGCCGCGCGGAGGTTTCTTCCAGGGTACCGGCGGGCAATGGGTTTTTGTCTTGAATGAAAAAGAAACGGAGGCAGTCAAACGCAGCATCCGCATCGGGAAACAAAACCCACAGTATTATGAGGTACTGGAAGGTTTGCAGGAAGGAGAAAAAGTAATTACTTCAGGATACGAACTATTTGGGAACAATGAAAAGATAATCTTTAAATAAAAATTGATACATTTTAAGTTTGAACAACAATGGGAACCACACGAAGAAATTTTTTACGAAACATCTCGTTAGGAAGCGCGATAGCTTTATGCCCCGAATTATTATTTAGCAGGGAAATTACCGATAACGACATTCCGTTATTTGATTACCATGTTCATTTGGAACAAGACCTTACCATTGAAAACGCGGTGGCAAATTTCAGGCAGAAAAACATGAAATTTGGAGTGGTTGAGCATCCCGGACCACGGTACAGTGCAATGGTAAATGACGGCCTGCTGCTTGAATACATCCGGAAATACGAACCTTACGATGTGCTGATTGGACTACAACCGGTCGATCCGGGCTGGTACAAGCAATTTTCACCGGAAACCCTCGGCAAACTGTATTACATTTTAATGGATGCCATGGAAATACCCGATGGGAAGGGCGGTTATGAAAGGCTTTGGCACCCTCAATATAAGCTGGAAAATGAATCAACCTTCATGGACCGGTATCTCAATTTTTATGTAGAAGTTTTAGAAAATGAAAAGATCGACATTTTGGCCAATCCCACTTTTCTGCCCACTATTCTTGCACCGGATTATGACAAACTTTGGACAGAGAAACGCATGGATACGGTTATCCGTTATGCGATAAAAAATCAGGTGGCCCTCGAAATAAACAGCAGGTACCAATATCCAAAAGCCTCTTTTATAAAAATGGCCAAAGATGCAGGGGCAAAATTTACATTTGGCAGTAACGCGCACAATCAGCAACAGGTACAAAACTATGACTATTGCCTTCAGATGGTGAAAGAATGCGGCCTCACCAAACATGACCTTTATACTATTGACGAAAAATAACAACCAATGATACGAACCGTTAAGCTGAACAAAGTATTCCGCACCGAAGAAGTAGAAACCAGCGCATTGAGCGAAGTAAACCTTCACATTCAGAAGGGCGAGTTTGTAGCCATTATGGGGCCTTCGGGCTGTGGCAAATCAACCCTGCTGAACATTATTGGCCTGTTGGACAACCCCACATCCGGCGAGTATTATTTCGATAATCAGGAGGTTGGCGCTTTTAAAGAACGTAACCGCACACAGCTACGCAAAGGAAACATCGGTTTTGTGTTCCAGAGTTTTAACCTGATCGACGAGCTGAACGTTTACGAAAATGTGGAACTGCCGCTCATCTATTTAAAGATGTGCGCCAGGGAACGGAAAGAAAAGGTCGAAAAAGTGCTCGACCGCATGAAAATCAGTCACCGGCGCAAACATTTCCCGCAACAGTTGTCGGGCGGGCAGCAACAGCGTGTGGCTATTGCCCGGGCCGTGGTGGCCAACCCCAAGCTCATTCTGGCCGACGAACCGACCGGTAACCTCGACTCGAAAAACGGGCTGGAAGTGATGAACCTGCTCACCGAACTCAATCGCGAAGGCACCACCATCGTGATGGTCACCCACTCGCTGCACGACTCTGAATTTGCCCATCGCGTGGTGAACCTGTTCGACGGGCAAATCATTACCGAAGAATGGAAGAAACAAATGGGAGACCTCCTGATATAAACATGTAATTAAATCTTTGATGTTCAAGCTAATTATAATATCGTCGTTACGTAATTTATACCGAAACCGGCAGTTCAGCCTGATCAACCTGCTGGGAATAACCATTGCGTTGACAGCCTTTATTTTCATCATGGAATATGTGATGTATGAAAAATCATATGATGCTTTTTTCGATGGGTACGAGCGTATTTACAGGGTAAGTACAAAAACAACACGGGATGGCGAACTGACCTACCACGGGGCAAAATCGCCGCGGGGTATCTGGTTTTCGCGCCACGAATTGCCCGAAATTGAGGCCTGTTCATACAGTTACTTAGAAATTAACCAGGTACGCTATAAGGACCTTGCTTTTTTTGAACAACGTGTTTTCTGGGTTGAGGAAGATTATGAAAAAATTTTCCCTTTTAAAATGATGAAAGGCGAAGCAACATTTAACCGTCCATTGGTCGGGATTGTATCCGAATCGAAAGCAAAAGCCTTTTTTAACGATGAAGACCCCATCGGTAAAATAGTGAAGATTAACAACCAGATGATGGTTGAAATAATTGGCGTGTACGAAGACCTCCCTTCCAATACACATGCCGAGGCCGATATGTTTGTTTCGGTAAAAACCTGGGTAAAATTCGGATGGATACCCGAACAGGGAGCATGGACCGGAAATGGTTGGTGGACTTACTTCAAACTGAAACAGGGTTGCAGCCCAAAAAATGTGGAAGAGAAGCTGGACCAACTGGCAGTCGTAAATATTCCCGACCTGACCACCCAAAACTCGACTGTCGCTTTCAACCTTCTTCCCCTCAATAAAATTCATACCGAGACTTCGCTGAAAGGCGATATCGGAAGAAAAATCAAAAAATCGAACATCCGGAATATTCAGCTTTTCGGAATATTTCTTCTCATCGTTGCGTGGATCAATTATGTAAATATCTCCGTCGCGCAATCCATTAAACGTGAAATGACTTTAGGTTTCCACCGGCTTGTTGGCGCCAGTAAGCGGCATGTCTTTGTCCAGGTACTTTTCGAAAGTTTTCTTTTTAACGCCATCGCACTGGCGCTGGCATTGCTGTTTATCAAACTGACCGGATCATTGTTGGCGGGCTATTTTGGCATACCTTTTTCGAACGCTTATCTGAACAATACCGAACTCACGCTGATTATTTCCGGGATTTTTATTACAGGTATCGTGCTGTCATCGGCTTATTTGCTGGTTTCAATTGTCCGTATCAATCCGTTTATCCGGAAGAGCAATTTAAAAGAAGGAGTTGCAAAGCGCGGGCTGGTTATCGCCCAGCTTATCATTACGATTATCTTTATCAGCTCAAGTGTTTTGATATACAAACAGTTGCATTTTATGCAAACATCCAATCTGGGGATTGAACTTGAACGGACCGTCATCCTCAGCGGCCCGACTACCTTTAACGGCGAAGAAAATTATATGGATGTCGATTTTCCGAAAATAAACCGGTACAACGATTTTCGGGCGGCAGTGCTTCGGAACAGTTCATTCCTCTCGGGGACAGCCACAAACGACCTCCCCGGATATGAACCCCGTAGCAACAATGCTACCTTTACCCGTCCCGATGCCGAAACACAAAGCAACACGCGGTTTTACACCATCCTTGCCGACAATGGCTTCATTGAAACAACAGGTTTAAAACTTTTAGCCGGGAAGCCGTTCCCGAAAGATCCGGGCCATTATCAACGGCTGGCATTGGTCAATAAAGAGTCATTAACCCCTCTGGGATTCAACAGTCCTGAAGAAGCTATTGGCAAAACCATCCGTCGCTGGCGGAGAGAACTGGTGATATGCGGGGTGGTTGAAAATTATCACCACGAAGGCCTGCAAAAAAGTATTTACCCTATTATTATCGAATATGAACACCCTTCGGAGTTTGGTTATTACTATTTCAGGCTCAAGGGCGAAAACATCCCCGAATCCCTTTCACTTCTCGAAAAGACATGGAAAAGCTACTACCCCGATGATCCGTACAACTGTTTTTTTCTCGACGAATTTTACAACAGGCAATACGAATCGGAACAGCAGGTCGCCAAGTTCAACATTGCGGTTGCAGTTATTTCCATACTCATTAGTTGCCTGGGGCTGTACGGTATCATCATCTTTTTTATTGCCCGCAAGGTAAAAGAGATCGGTATTCGGAAGGTAAACGGCGCATCGCCAACCAGGGTTGTTTTATTGCTGATACGGAACATACTGGTCTGGATCGTTATCGCTTTCATCATCGCATTGCCGGTGGCGCATTCACTATTGAACCGCTGGCTCGAAAACTTTGCTTACAAAACCGCGCTGAGCTGGTGGATTTTTGCCCTGGCCGGTTTGCTGGCGTTGGGAATTGCACTGCTTACCGTGAGTTGGCAAAGCTGGAAAGCTGCAACAAGAAACCCGGTGGAGGCGTTGAGGTATGAATAAAAGAATAAGAAAAGAATCAAAGCATGATTAAATATTTTCTGCGGAGTATATACAGGAATATCCTGAAAAATAAAATGTCGAATTTCTTAAACCTGACCAACCTGGTTTTCGGATTCGGCACGTTTATTCTTTTTGCCAGTCTGGTGAGCTATGAGTTTAATTACGACACATTTAACACGAATTACGATACTATTTACCGCGTTCAGACTAAACAGGAAGACTCGTACCCAACGAATTTTTGCACCTATAGCCCGTCGGCTTTACGATACCATTTACTGGCCGATTTGCCCGAAGTGGAAAAAGTATTGCTGATGCGCGAGATTTCGGGAAACCAGGGTTCAGGTCAGTTTTTTACCTTGCCCGATGACAGCCAGTTGTACGAAAAACTGGGCTACTGGTGTGAAAACTCCATATTCGACATCTTCACCATCAGGATAAAAGAAGGAAACACAGCCAACGCGCTCACCGAACCCAATGCCATTGTGATTACTGAAAAACTTCAGAAAAAACTCTTCCCGAAAGGTGGAGCCGTAGGAAAACAATTGGTAATGGGCAAACGATACCCGCTAACGGTTACTGCCGTTATTGCCGACTTCCCGGTCAATTCAAGTTTAAAGCCTTCGTACCTTATTTCAATGAGTACTTTCGAAACCTATTCAGGTTCAATAGGTTTCCGCGACAACTGGACTGCTATCAACAACGACAACTTTATTCTCCTGAAAAAAGGGACAGACCCCAAGTTGGTCGATGCAAAAATCAAGGATGCCTTTAAGAATGTAAAAGATTTTGAAAAATCGACACCTTACCTGTACCCACTTTCGAAGATGCACTTGTCACCAAACAGCCAACCCGACTATTATATTATCCTGTATATACTCTCGTTGGCGGCCGTACTCATGCTGATTTTATCATGCGTCAACTACGTGAATTTATCGGTAGCCAACTCAACTCAACGTGCCTGCGAGATCGGGATAAAAAAGGTGGTCGGGTTCTCGAAAAAAGCAATTGCAGTTCAGTTTCTGGGCGAAACCATGCTATTTATTTTCATTGCAATGGTTCTGGGTATAGTTACGGCAGTGTTAGTATTCCCGGTACTCAACGATATACTGGATAAGAGCATGGACTTTTCGGTCTTTTTTCAAGGCCGCCTGGTACTAATCGTTTTACTTGCCGGCTTGGTTGCCGGAATTCTTTCAGGTATTTATCCGGCGCTGGTTCTTTCGTCGTACAATCCGGTCCGAATGTTGAAAGGCAGACTTTTCAACAACAGGGGAAATACCTTCAGCACAAAAAAGCTTTTAATAACCACCCAGTTTGCCATTTCACTTTTTATGCTCATCGTTAGCCTGATTATGAACAATCATGTGCAGTTTATCCTGAATAAAGAATTGGGGTTCGACAACAAAAACATCTTGTTTGCCGAGATGGATGTGAAAGATCGAGTTTCGTTCGAAATGGTTAAAAACCGGCTGGTACAATATCCTGAAATTGTTGATGTTTCGATGTCATCAACCATGCCCTTCAACGGGAACATAGGAGGTTACGTAACCTGGGAGGGTGCCATGCCCGACCAGAAAGAAATGATTTCGCGTAATTACGTGAACTACGATTTTATCCCGACTTACAACCTTAAAATGTCTTACGGGCGCAATTTTTCAACCGAGTATCCTGCTGATAATCATAATTGTATCATCAATGAAACGGCAATGAAAGCATTTGGCTATACAGATCCGATTGGTAAACAGTTGTTTCTTTATGGAAATGCTTATACAATAATTGGTGTGGTCAAGGATTTCCATGTCTTTTCGGTTCACAATCCGATCCCGAATTACATCATGTTCCTGAACAACAATGTACTGATTGGCAGCAAAATGATAACCGTCAGATTTACTCCTGGGAACGGTCAAAAAGCCAGACAACTCGTTACAAGCGAACTGGAATCAGTAATGCCCAACGAGCCTTTTGAGGTGAAAGATTTTAGTGTTATTCTTTTTACCGAAAACGCGTATCTGCTCTGGAAGGCATTCGAGAAATTATTTCTGATTTTTGCCATCGTCTCGCTCATCGTTTCCTCCATTGGCCTGTTTGGGCTGATGCTTTTCACCATCAAACGGCGCACCAAAGAAATTGGTGTTCGCAAAGTACTGGGCAGCTCAGTGGCGACAATTTATGGCCAGCTTTCGTTTGAGGTATTTGCCCTGCTGGGAAGCGCCACACTGATTGCTTGTCCCGCCGCCGTATTCATCTACAAAACAATGCCCGGAACCTATAAAGAACCCCTTTCGATCATGGTTTTTATTATTGGAATCGTACTAATAGCTGTAATTTCCCAGTTCACCATCAGCTACCATGTACTGAAAGCAGCCACCCGGAACCCGGTGGAGGCATTGAGGTATGAATAAATTTTACAACTAAATAGTATGTTTCTACACTATCTAAAAATGGCCCTGAGAAGTCAGGTAAAAAATAAACTATTTTCCGTGATCAATATTTTTGGCCTCGCTATTGGGATAGCAGTGTCGATATTGATTATAAACTATGTCTGTTTTGAATTCAGTTTCGATAAGATGCATGCCAAACGCGACCGCATTTACCGTGTTGAAAGCCGTTTTTACGAAGGTGACCATCTCACCGACGACTGGGCGACCAGTTCGTTCGGGTACGGGAGCGCTATAAGCAACGAAATGACCGGTATTGAAGACTATGTCCGTATTGGCATTCAGAATAGCGAGCAAACAGTTATTTATAAAGAAAAACGAAATCGCGAAACAGGGATTGTTTATTGCAACCCTTCGTTTTTTACCGTTTTCGATTTTAAACTGAAAGACGGGCTTATTACCGACCAGTTAAAGAGGCCCAATACAGTTGTTATTACCGAAGAGGTTGCCCGCCGTTTTTTTGGCAACGAAACTGCCATCGGAAAAGTTTTAACATTCGCTTCCCGTTCTCGTTTTGTCGATTGCGAAATTACCGGGGTACTGCAGAACTTCCCGAAAAATTCGCACATTAGCTTCAATTATTTCATTTCGTACGAAACGCTCCCCAATTTTCTGAAAGAGTTTTGGTATCAACACGAAACTTACACATACCTGCTCCTGTCACCAGGGAAAAATCCGAAAGAAATTGAAATGCAGTTTCCGGAAATGGCCGAGAAATATAAGACTCAGGAGGCATTAAAAAATAAAAAGTGGGCCGTTACCCTGGTACCCCTCACCCGGATACATTTTAATCCGCAAAAACAATACGAACGCGAAATCAAAGGAAACGAGCGATCGCTGGTTACGCTTATTATTATTGCTATTGTCATTTTGCTGACTGCCTGGATCAATTATATCAACCTTACTACTGCCAGGGCAATGGAGCGGGCCAAAGACATCGGGATAAGGAAAGTAGCAGGGGCTTCACGCCTCCAACTGATCCGCCAGCACCTGATTGAATCGTGGTTGACCAATCTGTTGTCTATTGTGCTGGCTGCTGTTTTTGTCGTTGTTTTGTTTCCCGCGTTCAACCACATTATCGGCGAACCCATCGGGCTCTTTCTTCTGAAACAACCTTTTTTCTGGCTGACAACAATTGCCGTGCTGGCGAGCGGGATTTTCCTTTCTGGATTTTATCCGGCATTCATTATGACCCGTATAAAACCTTCCGTAATATTGAAAGGAAATTATTTCAATTCCGGTTCGGCAGGAACAATCCGGCAAGTGCTGGTGGTTTTTCAGTTTGCAGCCGCTTTATTTCTTATTTGCGGAACGTTTATCGTTTATAAGCAGGTGCGTTTTATGCAGCGCCAAAACCTGGACGTCGACATCAGCCAGACCATTGTTTTGAAGTTCCCGGTCAGTCGCGACGACCTGAACCAGAAAGTCGTCCTGTTCGCAAAAGCCCTTCGGCAGGAAAGCCAGGTCAGCTCGGCTACCGTGGCAGGTTCAGTCCCCGGAATGGAGGTGGGTTTTTCGGCATCGAACCGACTGCTGGAAGATGAAAGCGAACAGCACCGGCTGTATGAAATGCTGGCTGTCGATGAATATTTTATAGAAACTTTCGGTTTCAAACTATTGGCGGGGCGCCCGTTCCAAAAAGAGTTTGGAAACGAAAGGGAGAACCTTCTTGTAAACGAATCGGCAATGGCTTTATTGGGTTTCCATAAACCCGAAGAAGCAATTGGGAAACAGGTATTGCTCGAAGGAGAAAGAGAACCCGTAACCATAATAGGAGTAGTAAAAAACTGGCATCAGCAAGGACTGGGAAAACCTTACACTCCTATCATGTTCCTGATGAATGGCCGCATAAACTGGATACCCCCGCGGATTATTGCAGTAAAAACATCCGGAGCGGATACAGGTTATATACTTGATCAGGTAAAGGAACTATGGAAGTCCTATTTTCCCGAGTCCGGGTTCGATTATTTTTTCCTTGACCATTTTTTCGACTTGCAATATAAAAGCGACAAACGTTTTGGAAAAATTGTAAGCATTTTCACAGCGCTGGCTTTTTTTATTTCATTGCTCGGGTTATGGGCATTAGCTGCTTTTACGGCTTCAAAAAGAACTAAAGAAACTGGCGTAAGAAAAGTATTGGGGGCGCGTACCGGAAACATCATTTACCTGTATTCAAAAGAAATAATTGTACTGATTTTGATTGCACTGGTTATTGCAATGCCAGTTTCACTTTTTGTAATGAAGAATTGGCTGCTCAATTATGCTTTTCATATCGAAATTAATTTCTGGGTATATATAGCTGGCGGCGCTATAACTATTATTATTGCCCTGTTCACCGTTAGCTGGCAAAGCTGGAAAGCTGCAACAAGAAACCCGGTGGAGGCACTGAGGTACGAGTAATTTTTATTTTTGGAATATTCTCTTATTTCAGGTTTGTAAACATCTTCTTGAAACTCACTTCTTTGGAAATAATTCCCTGCAATTTATCGATCCCCACGCGGTCCTGCTCCATTGTGTCGCGGTAACGGATGGTCACTGTGTTGTCTTCCATCGTTTGGTGGTCGATGGTGATACAAAACGGCGTACCGATGGCGTCCATACGGCGGTAACGTTTGCCGATTGAGTCTTTTTCGTCATACTGGCAATTGAAGTCGAATTTCAGGCTGTCGATAATTTCGCGGGCTTTTTCTGGCAGTCCATCTTTTTTCACCAGCGGCAACACAGCCAGTTTCACCGGGGCAAGTACGGGCGGCAGTTTCATCACCACACGGGTATCTTTTTCTCCGTTGGCCGAAACCACTTCTTCTTCGTGATACGAAGCCGAAACTACCTGAAGGAACATACGATCGACACCAATCGAAGTTTCTACCACATAAGGAATATACGATTCGCCCAGTTCCGGGTCGAAATACTGAATTTTCTTTCCTGAATATTCCTGGTGTTGCGACAAGTCGAAATTGGTACGCGAGTGAATTCCTTCCACTTCCTTAAAACCGAACGGAAATTTGAATTCCACATCAACAGCGGCGTTGGCATAGTGGGCCAGTTTTTCGTGTACATGGAAACGGTAATTTTCACTGCCGAAGCCAAGCGCCTGATGCCATTTCATGCGGGTTTCCTTCCATTGTTCGAACCATTCGAGTTCGGTTCCCGGTTTCACAAAAAACTGCATTTCCATCTGTTCGAATTCGCGCATACGGAAGATAAACTGACGGGCTACAATTTCGTTCCGGAAAGCTTTCCCGATTTGGGCAATCCCGAACGGAATTTTCATGCGGCCGGTTTTCTGTACGTTCAGGTAGTTCACAAAAATACCCTGTGCTGTCTCAGGGCGCAGGTACACTTTCAATGCACCGTCGGAAGTCGAACCCATTTCGGTAGCAAACATCAGGTTGAACTGACGAACTTCAGTCCAGTTGCGGGTTCCCGAAATCGGGCAAACAATTTCTTCGTCGATGATGATTTGCCGCAGTTCTTCGAGGTTGCCATCGTTCAGCGCTTTTGCAAAACGGGTGTGCAAAGCATCCCATTTTTGCTGATTTTCCAACACGCGGGCATTGGTTTCGCGGAATTGTTTTTCGTCGAACGCATCGCCAAAACGTTTGGCCGCTTTTTCAACTTCCTTGTTTATTTTATCTTCAATTTTTGCCAGTTGTTCTTCAATCAGCACATCGGCACGATAGCGTTTTTTCGAATCTTTGTTATCAATTAGCGGGTCGTTAAACGCATCCACATGGCCCGAAGCTTTCCAAATAGTCGGGTGCATAAAAATAGCCGAGTCGATGCCTACCACGTTTTCGTGCAGCAGCACCATGCTGTCCCACCAGTATTTTTTAATGTTGTTTTTCAGTTCAACGCCGTTCTGTCCGTAATCGTAAACTGCGCCCAGCCCGTCGTAAATCTCACTCGATTGAAATACATACCCGTACTCTTTGCAGTGGGCGACCAGTTTTCTGAAAATATCTTCCTGAGCCATAATGCTTTTGTGTGTTTTTATTTTGAGGGCGTAAAAATAGGAAAAAATCGGCAACGAACCGGTAATGTATAAAGCAAAACGTCAATTCTTTGGTTTTAAGTCAATTCTGGTTGGTTTATCCGGTACAGGCGAAAATAAATGCCTGTGAATTATAAGGAAAGGACATGAATATTTCACGATGAATTTTTTTGCTTTTTAGATTGAAGTGACTCAAACCTGACAAGACATTATTTTCTTTTCAGCAATCCATTCTGATAATTTAGACCCTATGATGGATAAGACTTAATATCCTTTCAATAATGTGGTATAGGCAGAATCCCTTTGATCCGGGGTAAGCCCGAACCGATGGTTGTGTAAAGTGTTTAGCCAGTCGCCGTAAACGGGGTTGGGCAATACGATAAACATTTTGCCCCATTGCTGATGAAGCTGATCGGTTATTTCTGCTTTTTCCCCGGATGTACCGCCTTCATAAAGAGACGAAAAATCCTGCAAATTATCGCCTATGTACAAAATAATATCATACTGTGCAGCTACTTGTTTTCTTCTTTCTTCCTTTGATGAGGTATTGCCCCGGAGAAGAAGATGGTCTTTGTCTGCATGGGGAAGGTTCAGTATTTTCATATTTTCCAGCGTATTCTCTGTTTCTGAAGTGTCGCGGTTGCTGATGTAAAAAATATGAATCCCTTTTTGATGTACATTTTGAAGAAAATCCACAGCCCCGGGCAATGCGGTTGCCAACGTCTGGGTTTTCCAATCCTGCCAATCAGGGGTTGTATTATTTTTAAATGCCCGTCCGTAACAGTAACTGTTATCAATAATTGTTTCGTCCAGATCAGTAATTATTGCTTTTGGGGCCGCGCCGCTGCTTTCGGAGAGAATATTCTCAATTCGGTACCGGGCCGTGTTGAAGGCCTGGTAGCACAAAGCCCGGTACTCGGGTGCATATTGCTGCCATAATACCGGCAATAATTCAAATTCTTTGACGGTTGATTTATTTCCGCAATTTTGCGCTTCCGAAAGGAAATTGTGCAGGCACAAAAATGCGATGGGCAAATATTTTAAAGCTCTCATTATTTTGGTTTTTTAAATCTTTCTAAACTTACAACTACCCGTTTTCTAATGTTTCCAATATCTGCCAGCACTGATATAAACCACGTGGCACATGAAAACATCCTTTCCATTTTCCTCCTTTCAAAGGGAGGAGTACATTTCCCTGACGGTTCAGGTAGCCATACCATTCTCCATATTCTTTATCTTTAAAATGGCTCCATGTATAATCGTGCAATTTTTTGAACCATTCGAGATTTTTTTCCTCCCCGGTAAGTTGATAGCCTTTTATCATGGTGATCAGCGATTCGATATGCACCCACCAGAGCTTCTGGTCCCATTCGAGTTGTTGCACCGGATGGCCGAGCCGGTCCATAAAATAGAAGATGCCGTTGCATTCCTTGTCCCATCCATATTCGAGCGTTTGCAGGGCAATGCGGTTGGCTTTGGAAACCAGTTCAGGCCGGTTCAGCCGTTTTCCCAAATCCATGATGAACCACATGGCTTCAATGGCGTGGCCGGGGTTTAATAAACGCCCGTCGAAAGTATCGGAAAGATGCCCGTCTTCGGTAACATTTTCCACGATCAAACCCAATTCGGGCCGGTAAAACACGTCCATCACTTCATGTATGCAGGTTTCTATTGTTTCTTCCAGAAATTGTTTTTCTATGAGATGTTCCATTTCAAGCGACAAGTTGCACAAAATCATTGGCAATGCAAAATTTTTAAGGTTCCGTGTCCCGGGGTACGATTTGTTCCAATCGCCTTTGGGGTTTCCGACTTTCGACAGGATGATGTCAAACGTCTTTTCTGCAATTTCAGCATATTCCTGCTTTCCTGAAGCGATGCTTAATTGAGCAAAAGCCATTGCGGCGAAAGTATACGAAAAAATATTGTACGGCTGAATTAATGGTTTCCCTTCGCGGGCCAGAGAGAAGTACCAGTTTAAATTCCCGTCGTGCCCGAATTTTTTAAGAAATTCACCGCCGTGGATGGCACAGTCAAGCCATTCCTGGCGTTTCTCCACACGATTGTACAACATCGAAAACATCCAAACCTGGCGCCCTTGCAGCCAAATAAATTTGTCGGTATCAAATACCTTTCCCTCGCGGGACAGACAGGTAAAGTAGCCTCCGTTTTCACGGTCCGGTGAGTAGTTTAACCAAAAAGGAAGTACATTGCTGTATAGTTCATTTTTATATTGAACGGCTAATTCACTAAAATTCATTTATCGCTTTTTTTGAGGTTAAACATTCATTATCGTTTCCACAATTTTTCAATTTCTTCCAATGATTTACCTGCCGTTTCCGGGATTTTCTTCCAGACAATCAACAAGTAAGGCAAACACATAAATGCAAAAATAAAAAAAGTTCCTGCCGGAGTCAGGGTTTCGAGCATCCAGGGTGTCAGCTGTCCGATAAGATACGTACCGATCCAAAGCGAAAAACCAGCCAGCGACATGGCCAGTCCCCTTACCCGGATCGGGTACATCTCGGACAGCAATACAAAAATGACAGCACATATGGAAATTGCACAACAAAAAATATAGAACAGGAAAAAAACTAATAGGATAATTGAACCCCACTCCAAAGTTTCTCCCAAAGAAAAATAAGAACCAATGGATACGAGTGAAACGACCATGCCCGAAACGCCCCAGTAGACAAGTTTTTTGCGGCCCACTTTGTCAATAATCAGTAAGGCGATGATAGTCGTAATTACATTGACCAATCCTACCAGCACCTGATAAAACAGGGAATCGCCGTTCGACAATCCGCTTTTGCTAAAAATATCCGGGCCGTAATACAAGACTGCATTTACACCCATGAACTGCCCCAGAATAGCGATTGCAATACCCACCCATACGGCTGTAAAAATCCCGGGCTGAACGAGGTATCTCCATTCTGATTTAACTTCGGTATGAATTACCTGCCGGGTTTGTTTTACCTGCTCCAATGCTTCTTCGGAACTACCGTAAATACGGTTCAGGATATGTTGTGCCTTATCCGTCTTTTGTTTCAGGATCAACCATCGCGGGCTATCGGGGATCAGAAAAATAACTATGAAGAAAAACACCGCAGGAATAGCTTCCATACCCAACATTGCACGCCACACTTCACCGACAAAGATTTTATCGGCTATGGGAACATTAAAAATATGGGTTTGGGAAATATGTAGCAGATAGAAATTGACAAGGTAGGCCCCGAGAAAACCCACAGTAACGGCTAACTGGTAAAGTGAAACCAATCGCCCGCGATAGTGCGCCATTGAAATTTCGGAAATATAAATGGGCGAAACTACCGAAGCCACCCCGATCCCAATCCCTCCAATAATGCGATAAGCTAACAGATCGGATAATTCCCGGGAAAAAGCACATCCAATGGCAGATACAGAGAACAATACCGCCGAAAGGAACATCGTTTTTTTTCTCCCTGCATAATCGCTCAGTATACCTGAAACCGCAACTCCGAATATCGATCCCAGCAAAGCACAGCCAACATACCAGCCCAATTGAATAGCATCCAGGTCAAACTGTTCCGAAACCTGGGCAGTTGTACCGGATATAACGGCAGTATCATAGCCAAACAGGAAGCCGCCAAGTGCAGCTACTAAGGCAAGAAAGATGGTATATCCTAATTTTCTCATTTCCCCTGTTCTTTCTTTTGGCTGAGGTATTGCCGATAATCCCCGAACAACTTTTTGGTGGCATCTTCCCCTATTTGGACTGACATCTCAGGATTGCTGAAAACGCCCGGATATTGATAGCATATTATCTTTTCAAAATTATCGAACAGCGCCAGGTCGCCTGCTATTTCTTCCATTGGGCGAGGGTATAAATAACCTTCTTTTTCATTGAAAAGAAAGGCCTCCAGGTCGAGCCAAAGGTGGGCACCGGCTTCATCGCAAAATTTCTGCAGCATGGTTATCGCCTCTTTTCCGCTTAAATCATCTTCGGGCATACGGGCAAAAGCAAACGGGCAAATAATGTCAACATTTTTGAGCAGTTCGGGATACGCCTCTTTTGCACGCCCCACACCCCATCCGTTGGGGGCGAACATAACCGGTTTGTCGGGAGCCAGACGTTTGCAAAAAGGCGTGAATTCGCTGAAGAAATGTAAAACTTCCTGTCGTCTCTCGATTTGTTTTAGGCTGTCGGTCTCGAAGCAATCGAGGCTTCCCATTCCTTCTTCCGACACATAGAAACCATAAAACGATTCGTGGTGCCCATACATTTCCCAGAGTTCCTTTGCCACTTTTTTGTGCCATTCGAGCGAACCCTGCGTGTAATCGAACCAGGCATACATGCCGACACCCATAAAAACATACATCTCCAACGAATCAGCCTGGGAAAGTACAGCTTCAACCGGATCGGTGGCTTTAATCGGCATCCGCCCGGGGAAAAGAGACGATGGATAAAACGCTTTCCCGTTATAGCCGTTTTCGCCGATGGTATGCTTGCCCACATAAGCTTGATTACGAAAAGATTCCTGGATCACAATCACATCCATTTTCAACTTGTGCATGGAAGCCACCATTTCTTTCCATTGCTCATCGGTCATCTCCTTGATTGCCGGGTTCCACATTTTCCCCTCTTCTTCGCTCCAGTGATAAAATCCGATGAATGCGCCGCCAATAGTCTTGCCCGACCGGGAACCGGAAGGAACAATTGAAATGTTCTTTTCCTCCCTGAAGGTTTTTCTCCCCTCGCCGACTGTCAGAATAACGGTGTTGTTCCCTGTCTTGTTTGCAGTTGGCATCAGGTATTTGACACACTCTTCGGAACCCGGGTCAATTGAAAGTTTCGTCCGGAATAACCTGTTTTTTTCATTTTCTTCATTCAGGTAAAACGATACTTCAACCTGTTTGACTTTTGGGCCTGTATTCCGGATTCCTGCCCGGATGTCTAAATCCACCTTGTCGGTTATTTCAGCCGGAGGAATCAGGGTCAGGCTTATGCTGCCGTCGGGAACCACCTCGCTGGCACACGAAAACAGCAAAAAACAGTAAAGGAACATCGGCCATAATAAATTAGAATATTGTGTGTGTTTCATTTTTATTTTTTTTTCAGGATTAAAAAAACCAGTTGCTATTTCGGTATCACAAGAATTGCATTGGCAACTTCCCGTTCACCATAATGATCGAATTGTTTGTTGTCGGTTGGATAATTAACCACCCCATTATCCGGTTGCCCTTTAATATACAGGGTTGAAGAACCTCCCCCGTCGAGGTTGATTGCATCGGTACACCCAATCCACCGGAGGGTTTGCTGCAATTCTTTCATCGACATTCCGTTGGCCTCGGCATGTCTTCCGTCCACCACCAACAGGATGATAGTCCCATCGGGTCGTTTTCCTATTGCAGTCCGGGGATGGCGGTCATTACAAAAAGCGTCGTCAGGGATTTTCATGTTTTTACCTGAAACGAGCAAAACGGGGCCGGTTGTAATGATGTCCTGCCCGTTCAATTTTTTTTCCCACTCCGGGTCATTGTTTTCCGCGTTCAGAATGAAAACACGGCAACTATCGATACTGACAACGCCTTGTTGATGCCTTCGCCGGACCTTCTCCTTATCCCAGGTATTTTCTGAAATTAACGAGTCGTTGACACGCAAATAAACAACCGAGCGGTTCCGGTCGATACGTGATGGGGCAGAATGTGGCACAACAGTGAGGGCCGGATGGTAATCCGGATCAGCTCCTCTCATTTTGAAGAACGAACCGTTGATGGCGGCAAAGGCCGATTTTTTCAGGGCCAGTTGAGAGGTTTTTTCCAGCGAGTCGCTATAAGTAACCGACAGACAGGCTGTTTGCTGTCCGGGCAGTATTTCAATAAAATTGATATTCTGGGTGGAGTGGAATAATTCATTCTGCCGGAAATGATATTCTTCCCAAACTAAGCCGGGAGATAAAATGGTGCGTTCCCAGTTTACCGAAACAAGGGTTGCCGAGTCGCTCTGCGAAAACGCAATATTTCCGGCAAAGACAAACAAGCAGAGCAGGAAGGATAACCGGTACATTCTGTTGATCTATTGGTAATGAATAAAAGAAACTACCGGAAAAGCCGCGGGAACAATTTGTTCCGAAACTTTTCCGGATAGCTTCATTAAACAACTAAATTATTTTACACAGGCCCCGATATATGGTTTACCGTTCCGGTTACCGCCAATCTGGTCATTCGCAATGATTTCAGCCGGTATTGCGGGAGTAAACGTATTTCCAAGAGTTATCAGGTCATTAGCGCTCATCCCGTTTGTTTTAGCCGGATTATTTGCGCCCAGCAGGAGACAGGTATTTGTTCCGCCGCCGTTATCTGCGAAAGTTCCCAGCATGGTGGCAAAATCGAATGTCGTCCCGGGAATTGCCACTCCGTTATTGTCGTACACCTGATCAGATGCAATGGTGTATTTTTTAGTCCATGCAAATCCGGCAGCGCCTTCCACATCCGAAATATTTTCTGTTCCGGATGGGCCGGCAGTATTTCCGGATACAATCGAATTATAAATATTCAATGTAGCATTTGCAGCGGTTGCGTTCACATATACACCAGCCCCCTTGGCCGAGGCATGTTTTATTTTATTGCCGGTAATGGTTGAACTGATAATGGTCAATGTGGCAGGAGTTGAAACTGTACCGTATGCACCAACTCCACCTCCTAAATTAGAGGCTGTATTTCCATATACCGTGCAATTGACCAATGTTCCGGTCCCTTCTCTCAGATAAACACCACCATACGCTTTTCCGGCCACGGTTGAACCTACTCCCCCGGCCCCGTTTCCGTCTACTGCGGTATTATACATGTGAAAGTTGGCGCCATACGCATACAAAGCCCCGGCAAATCCTCCGGCCCCGTTGGTGGTAATTGCAGAATGATTGGTATACAACATGGAGCGTCCGAAAATAAAAATAGCCCCGCCATTTGCCCCCGATGCGGTGGTTTTGTTGTTTTTGACCACACAATTGTTCAGTGTAAGGACTGCTTCGGCAAAGGTATAGATCGCCCCTCCGCCGCTAACTGCCGTATTGTCCGTTAGTATACAGTAATTCAGTTCCACAACCGATTTACCTACAATTAAACCTCCTCCGTAATTTTTACCGTATTCCAAACCATTAATAGAAACTCCGCCGCTTGCAGCCGTATTCCCGTTCTTAATGGTTATGCCTGTCAATATTACTTTTTGGTTTTCTATAACAGGGGCAGTGACAATTACCACATGATTGGCTGTGTTGTTCCCGTCAAGGATTGTACTGTTTACCGAAGGGTCGGAAACAGCCCCCTGGGAAGCATTTGCCGGATAACCTCCAATGATGGTGATATTCTGTTTTATTTCAAATGTTTTATCCCCTTCGTTCCCTGCAGAACCACCGGTTACCAATAGTCCGGGCGTATAGGTACCTGCGGCCACATGGATCAAATCACCTGCGGCATAATCCTGTGATAATGCGGCATCCAACGAAGTTGCACTGGCCCATGAAGACCCGTCGCCTGTTCCTCCTTCTTTCACGTACACATGTTTTTTTATAACCGGGGGTGGATCGCCTGCTGCCTGGGTAATCGAAAACGTTTTTTCGTAGTCACTGGTTATCCATGCCGTAATTGAACCAACTCTTTCTTCCGTAGTTGGGTTTTTACGAACATCAACAATGATTTTTGAATCCGTTTCCATCCCCTTGACAGTGGCATCTTTTACAATAATCCAGTCAACGTTTGATTTTACCCGCCAGGGGAGATTAGACGTAATTGCTATTTCATAAGTACTGTCCGACTTGGAAACATTCAGGGTTTCAGGACTAAATACCATGCTTGGCTCTTTGGGGATGAAACTCCCCAGGTCGATTTCTTCTTTACATGACACCAGTGTTAGGGTTACAAGGAATAGAAGAAGCGTATGAAGTGAGAATTTTTTCTTGTTCATATTGAATGTTGTTATGTAACTTTTTAACCTGAATTATTTTGAAATAATAACGATCCCGTTCGCCACTTCTCTCTCCTGGCCGCCATTGTCGCTGGGCCAGTTCCTTAATTTGAAGCGGTTGGAAGAAAAATCAGGAGTAGTACGGATAAAGAAACTGGTCGATCCTCCTCCATCAAGGTTTAGAGCGGTTTCTGCGCCTAATGCCACCATACATTTTGCCAGGTCGGCATAAGTCATTCCGTTTGAGTAATGATAATTTCGTCCGTCGACAGCCATAATGAATACGCGTTGCTGATCGGCAGAAACCCCGATACAGGTCCTTGGATTAATTGATACGTCTGTTTGGTTAATGGCTGAACCATTCCTTACCAGCATCACGCCTCCGCCAACGGCTTCCTGGATGTTATCTTTTACGCTGCCATATATTTCCGAACCGGCTATCAACGCCCTTTTATCTTTAGTCAGGGCGAAAAAATTGGGATATGTGGAAGAATACAGTTGGACCATTGTTCCCTCTTTGTACAACAGGCCATGAGCTGCGCCGGTCGTCGTATTAAAGAACGATCCGTTGACGCCGCCCCACACTTTATGACCTTCCGAGTCTTCAAAAGTCGCCTGTACTGTCATAGCCTGAAATGACGGGACGGTTTTATTGTTTGGCGTTGAGACTTCAATCGATAATTTTGGGTTTGAAAGATCAACTTCAAATATGAATACGTGCGTGGAATAGCCCGTCATCGAAAAATAGTGCATTTCGGTTGCCTGCACTCCTTCCGTTACGGTGTAGGTTGAATCAGAAAAAATGGTTGCAATTAAATTGGTATTGTTTACCAATTTTGTTCCAACGGGAGTTTGGGGTATCGCCTCGTATTTAATAAACCCGTCATTTGATTCGTCGCATGAAACCAAAGCGGATATGATTAACAGGAAAGCGAACCTGAGCAGGATATATGTTTTATTTTTCATAGTCATCATTCTTTATTGGTTAATAATTAGTACCCAGGATTTTGTGTGAGGTTTGAATTCAACCGCAGTTCTGTTCCCGGTAAAGGAAGCAGGGTTTGGTAGGGTACAATTCCTAATTGGGCAACTGCTTTTCCGGTACGTACCAGGTCGTAATACATAAAACCTTCGGCTAAGAGTTCCTTCTTTCGTTCGAGAAGGACCGCATCCATAAACGCATCATCGGTTGAAGGATTAACAGCCGGTAAACCGCGGAAAGCCCGTAATTCGTTCAAACGTGAAAGCCCGGAAAGCCGTCCTTTTGCTTCTGCACTGATCAGGTACATCTCGGCGAGGCGGGAAATGATAACCGGGTCTTTTCCTCCCTGTCCGCTGGGATATTTGTTGATTACATTATTCCCGCCAACATTGTCAACCGACATAGCTTTTCGTTTATCCGCATCATCAAACATACCCATAACCGCTGGAGAAGGCCGGTACAAATAACTTCCTTTATTGGGATGCGCATAACTGTAAAACAAATTACTGATGCCGTTATTCGACTCTTCCGTATTGTTCTCAAATGCAAAAATTATTTCCGTATTCTGGATTTTCCGGAAAATCTTTTCAAACGTGTCAAGCTGGTATTTGCCACTGGTAATCAGTGACTCGGCCAGAGTTTCCGCTTCCGGATATTTTTTCTGGCTCAGCATCACCCTGGCCTTCAATGCAACAGCGGCATCGCGCGACACATAGTAATAGCCCGATGAAGTGCCCAGTAACGACATGGCAATATCAAGGTCTTCCTCGATAATGAGCCAGACTTCACTCACGGGAGAACGTTTCACCAGATCAAGGGTATTTGTTTTTAAGATGGGCACATCGCCCCAATGAGAAACCAGGCAATAATAAATATATGCACGGAAATAATGGGCCACTCCGCTAACGCGGTCTCTGTCTGCTGAAACAGATAGGCCATCTGTGATACTGATCAGGTTATTTACCTGGTAAAGTGCTTTATAATATCCGTTCCAACTACTTGACACAATCCCGCTCAACGGGCTCAGGAGATTGTTTATGAGGTCAATCGGGTTCGATGAACTGCTCGTAAGCGTACCGCCAATCAGGTCATTCAAAATCCATGCTTCGGTGGGAGGTTCATTCTGTACCCGGTTATACATACCTATTTCCAGTGCAGCTAAATCTTTCTCTGTCACGCTTCCGGGAGCAACTGCCGAATGTGGATAAATGTCAAGTTGATCGTGGCAGGAAGAGAATGCGAAAGCGATAAGGAATATTGCAATTATTTTTTTCATAACTGATTGTAATTTTTTTGATTACTAAAAACCTACATTCACGCCGAAACTGATCGTCCTGGGCGCAGGAATATTGAAACGGTCCATCCCGAATTTGCTGGGATCGAGATCACTGCTCACTTCGGGGTCGTAACCTGAGTACTTGGTCAGGAGCAAAAGGTTATCGGCCTGGCAATACATGCGAAGCGATTTCATGTTCAGTTTTGAAAGAAGGCTTCCTGTATAATTATAGCTTAATGTGACCGAACGTAACCGGATGAAAGAACCATCTTCCAGGAACCGGTCCGAGTTCATTGTACTGTAACCGCTTCGTGCTGCCCCGTTAATGGCGCGCGGGAATTTTGTCGTGCTGCCTGGTCCCGTCCATCGGTTTTTTACAATATCTTCCAGTGCCCCGGCGAGATATCCGATGCGTGCAAGAGAGGTTTGCTGCCATTCGGAGTATACATGGTTCCCGTACATGTAGCTGGCAAAAATATCAAGCTGGAAATTACGGTACTTAAAGGTATTGTTCCAGCCACCTGAAAATTTCGGGTTCGATGAAGGCATCACCACACGGTCGTTATCGTTGATAATTCCATTTCCGTCCACGTCAAGCCATTTTACATCACCGGCCCTCACGCCAATATTGTACTGTTCGTTTGGCACTTCGCCGTCGTATTGATAGATCCCCTCCATTTTATAGAGATAAAAGATGCCAATGTCTTTTCCAACCTGTAGTGCCCTATTGGCGCCGATAGCAATCAAATCTTCGCCCAAAAGAGAAGTCAGTTCATTTTGGTTGGTTGAAATATTGAATTGGGAATTCCATTGTACTTTCCCAATATTTGCATAAGTGTTGAGCGTAAATTCAATACCACGGTTACGCATTGAACCGATGTTGCTTATAATGGAGGTGGTCCCGGTAGTTGCCGGCATCGGTTTGTCGTATAGGAGGTTATCGGTATTTTTCTGGTAGATATCAAAGATAATGTTGATCCTGCCCTTCTTCAGCGAAAGGTCGAATCCTGCATTATACTGGTTAGCGGTTTCCCAGGTTAATGTGTTGTTCCCGAAACTGGTTACGCCAATTCCTACTTTATACCCATAATTAAGCCCGCCGCTCATTAACGGAAGAGAGGCATAATTGCTGATTGATTCCTGGTTCCCGGTTTTCCCGTAGCTCAGCCTGAATTTTAAATCTGTGTCGGGTATCCTGAAAAATTCTTCATCTGAAATATCCCATCCCAGTGAAACCGAGGGGAAAACGCCCCATCTCACATCGGGTGCAAATTTGGAAGAACCATCGGTACGGATTGTTGCGTTAAGAGTATACTTATCCCGATAATGGAGAGAAGCACGGCCAAAATAAGATTCCATGGCAAATTCGGAGAGCGACCCGTTGGTGTTTGCAATTTGTGCAGCAACTCCTATTACATCGAAAGCAGGAGAAGGAAATCCGTTCCCGTCGATCATGGATGTACGGCTCTTGATTTCCTGAAAAGAATGACCCAGCATGGCCGACACATTTAAATCTCCAAACTTGTCGTTGTAATCAAGGACATTGTCGAAAGTGGTATTGGAGGTGAAGCGGTTATTGTCAATGATCCGTCCTACGCCAAGCCCGTACGGATGTTTTTCGTTATAATAGACATAATCGTAGGTGTACCCCATGTCTGGATAAAAGGAAGATTTTAATGTCACCTTATTTTTGAAGAACTTAAGCATGGCATAAAAACTTCCGAGATATCGATAATTGTCGATATACTTTTTCTCTTCGTTCAGGATTTGCAATGGGTTGTGATATGCCAGTTCATCGGTCCCCCCGATATAATACTCCCCGTTGGGCTTATACGGAAGGTCGAATGGCCGTTTTTGCACAGCCCTGGCCAAAATCGTTGCCCCGCTGTTTACCCCGGGTACTTGTTGATTCCGGATATAACTCCCTGTGATGTTTGTACCTACTTCGAGCCAGGAAGTCATTTCATGGCTTATTTTTGCACTCAGGCTTATTTTTTCAATGGCATTTGTTTTGATGATCCCTTCCTGGTTATTGTATGCCAGGCCAATGTAAAACTTTGTTTTTTGTGTTCCCCCGGAGAACGATGCACTGGCATTGTAATGCTGGCCAACCTGGGTGATCAATCCCAGCCAGTCGGGGTCAGGGATGGTCGGGTGCGGATTTGAAATATGTACTAAATAATTCGGATCGCCAATTTTTAAACCATATTGCCTGTTATAGTTGTCTACTCCTTCGTTGTATTGTTCTACATACAGTTCAGAATCGGCATACTTCACCCTATTCTTATTGGGAAATTCTGAAAATCCGGTACTGAGGTTGACTTTTACTTCTGTTTTACCCGACTTTCCCGACTTTGTCGTGATCAGTACAACTCCGTTTGTGGCGCGTGACCCGTAAATAGCCGCAGAGGCAGCGTCTTTTAAAATATCAATCGATTCAATATCGCTGAGATTGAGAGAGGATAACGAACTCATCGTTTCTCCAAAATCATATAAGTTCCCGTTTGAATTGGTAATCGGGATCCCGTCTACCACATACAAAGGCTCGTTGCTTGCACTCAATGAGGATGCACCCCGGATACTTACCCGCTCCCGGCTTCCGAGGTTTCCCGATCCCGACAACATGTTGACCCCGGCGACCCGGCCCTGCAACAACTGGGAAGGAGACAGCGAAGATACCCTGAAATTGGTGTCATCAATTTTAACCGAACTGATTGCATTGGTCACTAAGTCCCTGCGTTGAGTACCATACCCAACTGCCACCACTTCCTCGATTCCTATTGTTTCATCTGCCATCGAAACATTAACCGATGATTTTCCTGCCACCAGTACCTCCTGGCTCCTCATCCCCACAAACGAAAATACCAACGTGGCATCGCCGGGTACATTGGCAAGGGTGTATTTCCCGTCGAAGTCGGTAATGGTACCTGTGATGGTGCCTTTTAGCACTACCGAAACGCCCGGCAGGGGTTGCCCTAAGGAATCGGTCACTTTCCCGGAAACAGTTTTGGGCTGACCCCCATCGGATGGCTTGCCCAGGTTATTCGCTCCATGTACCGTCAGTATAATTTGCCTGCCTTTTACTGAATAAATTACGTCGGTATCTGCAAAAATTTTATCTAATGCTTTTTCAATAGTGCTTTGTTGCAGTTCGATGTTGACTTTCCGGCTTACATCAATAATCTTTTCAGAATACAGAAAATAATATTCGCTCTGATTTTCGATGGCCTCCAAGGCATCCCTTACGGTTGCATTTTTGAGCCCGATTGATAATTTAGTTGACTGAGAGTAAGAATCTGAGGCAATTACCCCCAGCACCGAAAAAAGCATTATACACAGTGTAAGTTTCATTTTCAATACGATTTTTACCGCCTTGGGAAATGTTTTCCCTGAAGCATGATCCAATACTTTTTTTTTCATACTTTTGTTTTGATAAAGGTTTAAAATGGTCAAATGGGATTTGACGTTTTTGAATCAACAGCAGGGAGATGTGCTACCATTTTCCTGCTTTTTTGTTTGTATGCTCGTTGTTTATTTATCCATTGGCATCTCGTTTTGAGTTAATATTTGTTCTTTCAGTTTTTCAGCCCAATCTGTACTTTTTGTTTGGAAAAACTGCCATCGGGCAATTTCATCCTGGGGACAAGGTTATACCTGACGGGCGTGGGCAGGGAGAGCAGTTCCAGCGCCTGGGTTATTGTTTCGTCGGAAAATGTGGCCGTACACGTATATTCTTTGGCTTTTTCGTCGGTAATCTCCACCTCTATGTTGTACCACCTTGCCAGTTTCCGGGCTATCTCTTCTACGGGGTCATTTTTAAACAACAAGACCCCATCTTTCCATCCGGTATATTTTTCAGTATTTCCTGAATCAAGGAAATATTTGTTTTCCCGGATATCGAACTGAACACATTCGTCGGGCGACAATTCTTTTATCAGCCGGGCATCCCGGTTATCGTAAAGTATTACTTTCCCTTCCACTAAGGTGGTTGAAACAAAGGTCTCGCCCGGATATGCGCTTACATTGAATGTGGTCCCGGTAGCTTTGACATCCAGACGATCGGTACTTACAATAAAGGGACTTTTCTTGTTTTTAGCTACTACAAAATAGGCTTCACCTGTTAAAAAAACTTTTCGTTCCCCGGTATTGAAACGATAAGGGTATTTCAACCTGCTTCCATGGTTCAGCCATACCTTTGTCCCGTCGCTCAATTCAAAATTCATGCGGGAACCGGCGGGCGATTCAATCTCTATATCGTTCAGATTATTGGCATGATAATTTTTCCCGAAGAAGTAAGTATATATGAAAAGCGATAAAACCGGGATCAGCAGAATGGCGGCGGCACGGGTCAGAATGGCCAGCATCCGGCTACGGAATGGTTGCTGCCGGACTGCCCGATGCCCGGGATATTGATTAACATTGATCTTGTGATGGATTTTATCTAATATCTGGTTGTATTTGTCCCGTCCATAAGTATTTACTCCGGGATCAAATTCTTCCCAAATCTCTTCGATCTCTTTTTTCTCCGGGCCAGTGACCACCCCTTTCCGGATCCATAAGATGAGCCGGTCAAATTCTTGTTCTGAACAATTCCCCTGCAAATATTTGATAAATAGATCCTTTGTCATATCGGATGCGGATTAATTTTGATCTGATCTTTCTTTTTTTTATCCTGCAATTTTATAAAGAACATTTGTAATACGGCCAACGCAGGCAATACCACTATCGCTTTTGAAAAAAATGTGTTTTTTATTGAACTCTTTGTGATTCATCGTGCACTGGCATTGTCTTGTATAAAATTAATCAAGATGGATCTATCGGAAAACAGAATGATTGATAAATACCTTAATAAATGAGGAAGTTTCAGGTTGGATGTTACTTATGGCAGACGATGGTAGGGACAGAAGAAGGAAAAGTGACGCTTCCCGGCCTTTTTCGTCCGTTTTTAAACCGGGATCAAAGGAACAGATAGACAAACAGCAACCCGAACAAAAGGGAATCATCAATATTCTGACGTAAATATTTCAATGCCTTAGCCATGTGGTTTTCGACCGTGTTTTTTGATATTCCAAGTTTTTGTGCGATCTCAGGATAAGTGAGCCCCTGTTCCCGGTGCAAAAGATACACCTGTTTTTGTCTTTCCGGCAGATTTGCTATCAATTGCTCCACCCGCCTGTTAAGTTCATTATACTCCACCTGGCTGACTGAAGAAGGAGTAAATTGGGTTACAGAAGAATTCTTCAGGTGTTCCAGATATTTGTCATTGTTGATCCTTTTACGGATAAGGTCGATGGAACTGTTATAGGCAATGGTAAAGATGTAGGAATTCAGTAGTTTATGATCGCCCAGTGTTTCTCTTGCCTCCCATATTTTGACAAACACTTCCTGCACAATATCTTCGGCTTCTGATTTGTTTTTCAGTATCCTGAAAACAAATGAGAACAGTTTATGACTGTACCGTTCATACACCGTGTCGAAAGCCAGCATATCCCCGTTTTTCAAACGGATGAGAAGTGCATGTGCAATTTTATTTTTGTCCGGGCTCAATGTCACCTGTTTTTATGCCGGGCACTAAAATACAAAAATACTTTAAGGGATGCCGGTTATCCGGATTGTATTTTATAATCGTTTATCTGTTCCATACAATCCGGATAACGGTGCATGCAATTATTTTCTGTCCTGTTCCCGTTTCCGGTTTTACTGAAGAATTGGGCAATAACCTGAAAAATATAATGATTTCGTTAGATCACTTTTTCACGCGCCCGTTTCTGTTTTTTTCGGGAACAACGCCGAAAGCAACACGCTGCTGACTAACACAAACAAAACAAAATACAGCGAGTAAGTCGATTTAAACCCGATCTCGTCCAGATAATGGTGGAACAGGAGCTTCAGGCCGACAAACACTAACAGGATGCTTACGCCAATGCTCAGGAACCTGAATTTTTCAACCATGTTAAAGATCAGGAAAAAGAGCGAACGCAACCCAATGATGGCAAAGATATTGGAAAAGAATACTACATATGGGTCAAGCGAAACGGAAAAAATGGCCGGGATGGAATCCATGGCAAACAGCAGATCGGTGAATTCAATGATTACCAGCACTAAAAACAAGGGAGTGAAATAGTTTTTACCGTCTTTCTTAAAGGTGAAACGGTTGTCAACATATTCGGTTGAAAGACGGATGTGACGCGACAGGTATTTTACCCAACCGTATTCGTGCGGGTCTTTGTGCTGGCTATTCTTTTTGAACAGGATCTTTCCACCCTGAAATACCAGGAATGCCCCAAAAACCAGTAATATCCATTCGAAACGCTGGATCAGCGCAGCACCGGCAAAAATGAAAATAAAACGCAGTACAATAGCGCCAAGTATTCCCCAGAAAAGAACAGTTTTATAATTTTCGAAAGGGACAGAAAAACTTTTCAATACCAACAGGATAACAAACACATTGTCGATGGAAAGTGTTTCTTCAATAAAATATCCCGACAAATAGTTCATCGACATATAGTTACGATATTCGGCCAGCATTCCGGCAAAATCGGATGTCCGGAAACGCAATCCGGGTGCATATTTCTGGGCTACTTCATGCAAACTTTCCGGCGTATCGATACCATGTAGCAGATGGCCAAAAAATCTCAGGAAAAAATAAAAACCTATTGCAAGTGCTACCCACACAGTAGTCCAGCCCAACGCTTCGCGCGATGAAACAATATGCGATCCGCGACCCACTACTAACAGGTCGAACATCAGTATAGCCACAATAAAAACAATGAACCCGCCCAGTAATAAAACCTCATTCGATATCATGATCAATTAATTAAAACGTGTTACACCTCCCGACACCATGAATTTCATGGCTTCTGCCGGGTTCATATCCAGTGGCCTGACAGCCGACGAATCTACAAAAAAAAGTTCGCCCGAGAAGTTGTATGCGTGTGGAAAATAAACGGCCAGCATCCCCTCCACACCAATATCATCCAGACTTTCCTGTGTAATAAACCCCATTTTCCAAAGATTGTTTTCCCGGTTGAAACAAACCATCACCGGTTTGCTGAATTTTTTTTCTTTGCCGACAAAAGCCGAAAACAAATCAGACAACGACGTGTAAATCACTTTCAAAAGAGGAGCCCGGACAAGTATCCGGTCGGTAATGATCTTTAACGGCCGGGCAATGATGCTCTGTCCGGCCATCCCCAGAATGGTAAGAAAAATGAATATGAGAAGGACACCCAGGCCGGGAATAATCTTCCCGAACCAGTCCTTAATGTAATCGCGCAACAGGCCATCTACAAAATCGAACATCAGATAGATGGTATATGCCGTGATGATAAAGGGAGCTACCAGCACCAGTCCCTGAAAGAAATAAGTAAATATACGTTTCATCATTTGCCTGAATTTTTGCGAAAGATACAAATTCAACGACGAAAAAATTGAAAAACAGAATGCCGCAGCAAAGAATTAACCCGGAGATAAAACAGCGTATCCCGGATCTCTGGTATGGACAAATCACTTTTTTATTATACTTTTAGTGTTGTGTTAACCGGGTTTTGTTATGCCAGGAGCCGAGGCTGTTCAAAAACTCTGTATTGTTCTCTGTATTACTTCAGCAAATGGATCACAGGTTCTTCCTTGCGTCAGGGGGGCAAGATAGAAAATCTATAGTTGGTAGCGGGTGAAGCAACTGTCGAAAATGGCTCTGATCATGAGATTTCTCCCGGTGGAATGATAAACCGTTATTTGATGGTTCACACGACAGTAGTATCTTCTATGTTGTAATCCAAATTCATGGAGCATTATTTTTAAATAATTTTTCAAATCTTCCCGTACCTTTATATTTGTAAAGCCCAAGAGGAAACAGGCTCTGCCGGGGGGCAACCTGCCAGCAATA
>JAVEYG010000076.1:0-8111 GCA_034003625.1 Prolixibacteraceae bacterium
AATGCTATTAAACTATATAACAATAAAAGACTTCACCTATCTTTAGGGTATAAAACCCCAAATATGGTACATGAAAATGTCGCTTAATTTAATTAATAACCTGTAGCCATATTTTAGGACTAGACATTATAAAATGAAGACAATGAAAACGACAATATTTATAATTACCTGTTTGACTTTATTTGGGTGCAATTCATCCTTTAAGAAAACAGAGGACAATACGGACACTAAAATTGAAAAGATAAAAAAAACAGAATACATTAAGACTCCCGCTGCATGTTTGGGTTTTTGGATTCGCGAAGATTATTTGAAAGCCCTTCGACAAACTCATTCGACAAAAAAAGCAAGCGAAATGGGTGTTGATGACTTTTATAGAATATCCAATGACAATTCTGTAATGAGACTTAATTTGCACGAAGGCGGAGCGGAAAATATTCTATTGATGACAACAAAATCAACTGGACAAATATTTAGCCCTGATACATCAGAAGCATATTTTAAAGTAGAATTTAAGGACAAATATTTGATAATTGAAAACAATAAGTACATAAAGGCTCCAGCATTTGAAAATGGATTGGCGGAAATGGTAAATAGAACATTGTTTTCAGGAGAATATTTAGTTGACGACCAGTCAATCGAGTTTCAAGAAAATGGACAAATTATTGGACTTGACAGTATTGTTCACTACGAAGCAAATCTTGACTATGCTGATGCAGGAATGCAGTATGACAAAATTTACCTTCAGTTCAAAGAAGAAAAAGAACCAAGAACCTATTTATATGAATTTGTTTCTGACAATTTAGTAATATACAACTTAAAGTGCTTGACAATGGACGAAGAATATAACTACTGTGTAGAAGTTGAAAAAGGTAACGAATTTATGAAACTAAAGAAGAAATAACAGTTGCTAACACGCGGTATAAAAAATTGCCGGATCAATAGACTATTCAAGGGTTGTAGCCCGCCTCAACTTATGTGTAACTTGATAGTTAATCGCCCGAAATCGGCAACTTTTCATACCGCCAAACGTTTGTAACAACTGTAAAAGACCACTCTGCATGTTAAAAGCAACATTGATAATATTAAAAACAAATTACAGAATTGATTTCTGAATCTAAAGAATCAATACAGATGTACGAATTGCTCAGGCCGCTCACCATCGACTGCGGCTGCCGGCTCGTTTTCCGGTCAGGAGTAGTGACTACAAACGGCCTTTTGTAATGAAACATCAGTTGCACGCTGTCGGTAGGCACCACCCGTTCACTCACCTGTCCATCCGATGAATTGATTTCAAGCATCCAATAATGTTTTACATACAGGGCCAATGCCGGAGATGGCTGAACGAACTGGTAACGCATGACGATTTGTTTGAAGCAAAGATATAATGCTTTTTGCATTATCAGTTTCAAAAAAGGCGGGACAGAAAAAACTCTGTCCCGCCTTTTATTAAAAAATTTAAATACCAATTAAGCAGGCATTTCAGGCAAACTCCATGGTGCACGGTACGTGTGCTTGATCAGTTCGGCAGCAAATTCTGTTGCCGGAACCGGGTCGGTCCATGTTTTTGCAAACGATGGATGACCATCTTTAATCGTAAAGCCGTCTTTGATAACCGTCTTGATCTGTTCGTCATTACCAATATTGGTGAATTCCATTTTTTCACCGTTCCATTCCAGCTCTTTGTTGAGCGATTGCAGGCGAACAGCCAGGACGCCCATCACTACCATTTCGTTGAATGGCCCTGCTTCGCTAAAATCGGAAGCTGTTTTCACGCGGCTTTCAGGCGATTCTTTACAAGCGCGTACCCAGTCCATCTCGTGGCTTTCTTCAATCCGGCGACGGAATTTGGGAGCTTCCGGCACACGGCCCGACAATAACCAGGGATTCACACCGTAACATCCACAGATCAGCTTGTCTTTTGTTCCGTGGAAAATCACACCACCACCACGGTCGTTCGGGTTTTTACCAGCCGGCCATCCTTCGGGAAGCATCGGTTTAATACCACCATCGTACCAATATACTTCCACTTCAGGAAGTTTCATTTTCATTTTTTTCTTCGGAGTACGTGCCGGGAAGGTCAGTTTTACCGACTGTGCCGAAGGGGCGCAATCCTGAAGCAGCAAGGTTGAACTTCCCTGTGCTTTGGTAGGATAACCTAATTCGAGGCCGATAAATACCGGATGCAGGATGTGGCAGGCCATATCACCTAAGGCGCCTGTGCCGTAATCCCACCAGCCGCGCCAGTTCCACGGATGATAGATTTGATTGAACGGACGCATTTTGGCAGGCCCGATAAATAAATCCCAATCTAATGTTTCGGGAACCCAATCTCCTTTTTCAGGAGTATTCAGCCCCTGCGGCCAGATCGGACGGTCGGTGAATGCTTCCACTTTGGTTACTTCGCCAATCTCGCCATTAGCCAGCCATTCGGTTGTCAGGTTTACCCCTTCGCCCGATGATCCCTGGTTCCCCATTGATGTAGCTACCTTGTGTTTGGCGGCCAGTTTGGTCAGTAAACGTGATTCGTAAACCGAGTGGGTCAATGGTTTCTGCACGTAAACATGTTTGCCCATTGTAATGGCATGGGCAGCAGTAATGGCATGGGTATGATCGGCAGTTGCAACCACCACCCCATCGATTTCTTTGCCGAGTTCATCGTACATCACCCTCCAGTCTTTGTATCGTTTTGCTTTCGGGAAATAATCGAACACCCTTTGGCTATACTTCCAGTCCACATCGCAAAGACCAATAATGTTTTGCGATTCTAAGTTTTTCAAGTTTGCAAAACCCATTCCGCCCACACCGACACCTACGATGTTAAGTCTGTCACTCGGGGCCACATGCCCCAGCCCTTTGCCCATTGCAAAACTGGGAATAATGGTAATTCCTGCGGCTGCAGTTGCGGCTGTTCCCAGAAACGACCTCCGGGAAACTACATTTTTGTTTGAATTCTTGCTCATAGTTTAATTTTGAAATTGATTTGAGTATGTTTCTAAAAAAAAATAAGCTCTTCTTTTTTTAGCCTGCTAAAGGTAAAATTATTTGATTGATTGTACAAACCCCACCGCTTTCCTTTTTTCAGGAATTTCAAACGTACAAATTACCCATCTTGTATCTTCCCGAAAACCACCCGTTTTTGATCATCAAAAAAGGTCAAACAAGAATAGCAATAATCTATTCAGCATCAAAAAAATCAATTTGACGCATGTTGTAGCGCCGAATATCTTTGCCCCAGAATTAAAAACACAAATCAGAAATTAGTATTTAAATAATAAAAACGAACAGATGAAAACCATTGGTGAGAAATTTCCGGAATTTAAAAAAGAAGCGGTGGTGTCGCTCGAAGCCGGAAAAGAATTTAAAACACTGACTAACGCCGATATTGCAGGAAAATGGACTGTATTGTTTTGGTGGCCGCTTGATTTTACTTTTGTCTGCCCAACAGAAATTGAATCGTTCAACAAAAACTTTGAAGAATTTGCGAAACGCGGTGCCAACCTGGTCGGCGCTTCCATCGACTCGCAGTTCGTACACCTGGCCTGGAGAAACAACCATCCCGGCTTGAAAGACCTGAAATTCCCGATGCTGGCCGACACCTCCAAATCGCTGTCGTGCGAACTGGGAATACTGGAACCTGAAAACAAAATTGCATACCGTGCAACCTTTATTATCGACCCGGAAGGAATAATACAACATGTTTCGGTAAACGGACTGAATGTTGGCCGGAACGTAAAAGAAGTACTTCGCATTCTGGATGCGCTGAAAACGGGAGAACTTACGCCATGTGACTGGGAACCTGGTCAGGAAACATTATAAACAGAACGGGGCTTTCGGGCCCCTTTTTTTGCTTTTTACTGACGATTTACTTTGATATATTTTTCTCCCCAGCTACGTATTTTCATTTTCATGACTCCCCACAAAGCCTCATTAAAAATACCCCCGCTCATTTTCGATGTCCCCTCGGTACGGTCGGTAAACACAATGGAAACTTCTTTTATTTTGAAACCGTGTTTCCAGGTTTTAAATTTCATTTCGATTTGAAACCCGTAGCCTTTCAGCCGGATATTATCCAAATCGATGGTTTCCAGCACATCGCGGCGATAACATTTAAACCCGGCAGTTGTGTCTTTCACGTTCATGCCCGTTACGAAACGTACATACAGGGAAGCCCCGTACGACATGAGCACCCTGCCCAGCGGCCAGTTTACCACATTAATTCCTGAAATATAGCGCGACCCTATTGCCAGATCGGCGCCATCTTCTTCACAAGCAGCATACAGGCGCTCCAGATCGTCGGGATTATGCGAAAAATCGCAGTCCATTTCATAAATGTAATCGTACTTCCGTTCCAGCGCCCATTTAAAACCCGTGAGGTAAGCGGTACCGAGACCCAATTTTCCGGCTCTTTGAATCAAATGCAAGCGGCCAGGAAACTCGTTTTGCAATTCAATAACCTTGCCCGCTGTGCCGTCGGGTGAATTGTCGTCAACAATGAGAAGTTCAAAAGGTGTTGGCAACGAAAAAACTTTGCGCACCATTTTTTCGATGTTCTCAATTTCCTTATAAGTTGGTATAATGACGAGATTATTTTTCACAAATTCAAGATATGTTTTCTGCGAAAATAAACTTTTTAGCTGATTTTACAGCAGCCAGCATTTGTGAAACATGTTTTAAGGAAGATATTAGCAAATGATAATAAAAAAGACCTGACAGATTCGAGGAACCCTGTCAGGTCGATGAGGTTAAAGCTCCGGCATTTCCTTTTCCTGATTGTCGGTATTACCGGGTATATCGTATGCTGTTACAGTGATTTTTATCACTTGACAGGTTTTGGGCCATGAATTGTTTTAGTACTCTCACAGTGCTTTATCTGTGCCTTTGATGAGGCTTTGATGTGCAGTAAAAGACAGGTTAACTTCATCCAACACAAGTGAAGCTGCCCCCCAAATAGCGCTATTTTCCAATTCCGAAATTTCTATTTGCAGCGATTTATAAAGACCGGGGTAAAGAAATTCTTTTTCCAGAACAGAAAAAATCCCTTGCTTAAACAAGAGGAATGATTTTGTGACAGAGCCTCCCAGGATAATGGCTTCAGGGGCAAGTGCATAAAGCACATTGGCTATCGTTCGTCCAATATGTCCACCCAACTCGTTAAACAGTTCAAGCGCCTTCTTATCGCCAGTTTTTGCCAGTTGGTACTGTTCTGTCCCCGACAGGTTGCGGTCTTTGAAAAATTGCCCGCTGGCATACGCTTCGGCTTTGTCGTCCCTGTAATACATCGACCCGAACTCCCCGGCCCCGCAAAAACTGCCTGAATACAGGTGCCCGTTGATCACGATACCGGCGCCCAGCCCCGTGCCAATGGTAATGCCAACAAAATTTTTAAAGGCTTTCCCTTTGCCAAAATACTTCTCGCCAACGGCAAAACAGTTGGCATCGTTGTTCACATACACCGGTTTTCCGAAACGTTCTTCCATCAGCTTTTTTAACGGGACGACGTCCCACGAAGGGATATTGACCACATCGACAACCGTGCCATTCCGTAAATCGACCAAGCCCGGGACACCGATCCCGATGCCTTTTATTTCCGGGTCGAACACAGCAGATATGGTTTTCACAACAGCGTCGGCCACAACCATTTTTTCCTGGTCAAACGGGGTTGGGCAGGTATGTTGGTTGACAATTTTATCACCTTTAATAAGCGCAGCGGTTATTTTTGTTCCACCTATATCAACTCCAATTAGTTTCATTTTTGTCTGTTAAGAAATTGATTGTTTTTGCTTTTTATTGAAAAGATCAGCAAGTTTCACTGTTTTATTATCGACCAAAGGTTTGGCCCAGAAAGGGATTGATAAAATGTAGCCAAGCGTGACAAACAGGAAAAGCATGGCAATTTTCAGCCCGAAATGGTCGCCTATCCATCCAATAATAAGTGGTACCAAAGCTTCACCGAATATGCCGGTACACAAAATACCGGAGAAAGAACCATGATGCTTTTCCTCGGAGTTTAATGCCAGTGAGAAGATAACTGAAAACATAATAGACAAGAAGAAACCAGCTATCGAAAAAGCATAAAGCGATAATGTTGCAGGGCCAAACAATGCAGTTGCAACAGTGGCCATTGCCAATAATGTGAATATTTTTATAGCTAATTTTGAATCGATCAGTTTTAAAATGGCAAGACCAAGCAAACAACCTACCGACATTAGTCCCCAGAACCAGGCAATGGCAGAAGCCCCTTCTGCTTCGGGACTGAACCCGTGATAGGTATTCAGGAATTTACTCATCCAGTTGGCAATGCCTTGTTCTGTCCCCACATACGCCACAATTCCAAAAAAATAAAGAACAACCGTTCTCTTTTTAAATAATTCTGAGTAGCTCTGCATTGCGCCAACTTTTTCGTCTTCTTTCAGTTCAACTTTTGGAAACTTAACCAAGCCTATTATGATTAGCATGATAATCACAATAAACGAGAATATCCAGTAGAGGGAATTCCAGGGAAGTTCCCTGGGTACCACAGAATTTAATATTTGAATAAGCAGATTACCTTTCTCTATATCTCCTGAGAGTTCGCGGACGATGTATGTAAAAACGAAAGGGCTGATAAACGACGCAGCACCAAAAACAAGCTGTCCCAGCGCTGAATTAAAGGCAAAATGCTCCTCACCGCCAGCTTCTCTCATCAACGGGTTAATGATGACCTGCAACATGGCCATCCCAATCCCGATTACGAACAGGGACCCCAGGGCTATCACATAAACAGGGTACAATGCAAAAATGAATGCACCGGTAAAGATTAACCCAAAAGCAAAAAGCATCGAGTTTTTTTCGCCAAAGTGTTCAATCATCATTCCCGCGGGGATTGACATGATTCCATAAGCCAGGAAGAATGAAAAAGGCAAAAATGCAGCCAGGGTCAGGCTCAAATTAAAATTATCGATTATGGCCGGCATAATAGGCCCCAATATGTTGGTGATGAACGAAATTACGAACCACACACAAAGAATAAAAAAAACAATAAACCTATTTCTCCTCATTACTTTCTATATTTAAATTCATTACGATTGAGGTTATTTCATTTCAGATTTAAGAAAAGGGAAATAATAAAACAGGTTTTCTTCCGTCAGTTGTGTCCCGTATCCCGAATCCTGAAAAGCTTCGCAGAATTTTATTTTTGAAGCCTTTTCTTCGCCATACTGTTCAACCAGCTTGCCACGCCAAGGGATCGCCCGTTTTAACTCATCTCTTTTTGAGTTCTCACCCAACCAGGCCCTCCTGTCTTCATCCGATTCAGGAACCTGGTCCAGAATCCCCCTGTTGTAAGGTAGCCATTCAAACATTTGTGATTTGTGACTGGCGCGCATGTCAATTTTCTTTTCAATCACGTCGTCAATTGCCACACAAACATCGGCTTTAAAAGGTTCGGGATGCGTAAACCTGTCGCCCGCGAAAAGGAACAGCGGGTTCTTCTTCAAATAAGGAACTTTAGGCAGTATTCTGGGAACGGTGACCATATACGCTGCATCAAGCACCAATGTGCCGGCATACCTGTGGTCGGGATGATAATCATACGGACGGTGGAAAATAACAATGTCGGCTTTTGCTTCCCTGATAATCTTTATGACTTCCAACCTGTTCTTGTAGGTTGGCATTAATTGTCCGTCGTGATTATCCATGGTAATATATTTTGCGCCAATCACTTCTCCTGCTTTCCGCGCTTCTTCCCGTCGGATTTTTACCAGCTTTTTTGGTTTTATGGTCTGATGGCCGGCATCGCCATTGGTCAAAGAAACCATTAATACATCGTGTCCCATTTGTGCCCATTTACATGCTGTTCCTCCAGCCATTAATTCAGGATCATCGGGATGGGCCCCGATAATTACAATTTGAAGTTTTTGAGCCTGATTTTCCTGTGCACAGCCGAGAAAATTCATAGAAATCAATGTTAGGGTTAAGATGCTTTTCATGCTATTTTTAATAAAATTCTTTTTCATACGTAAATAATTTCTATTAAATGAGCCTTTAAAGCCCATATGTTGTTTAAAATCAATAATTTTTAGAACTACAGACAAAAGAAAAGAAAGCACTTGTCTTTAAAGCAAATGCACGGT